>DAIMFJ010000063.1:0-19162 GCA_036724695.1 Planctomycetota bacterium | reverse complement strand
CCCGGCCCAGCCGGCGGCGCCGCAACCGGCCGCGGCCGGGTTCGGTGGCGTGCAGGGTCTGAAGGTGCGCGGCCCGAACCGCTGATTTCCTGCCGAAGTCGGCGGCTCGCACTGGCGGGCTGGGCCGGGGCGGTCTACGTAAGCGACCGTCCCGATGCAGTTTCCGTCCCGATCCTCGCGGCGTTCAAGGCCGCAGCTGCTGGCCCTGGGTCTGGCCGGGGCGCTGGCCATGGCGCCGGTGGCGCCAGCCCAGGCGCCGGGCGAAGGCCAGCCCGGTCCCCGGCTGCGCAAGGTCGCCCAGGTCGGGCGGATCGAGGTGTCCGCAGCCCCGCGCATCGACGGCCGGCTCGACGACCCTTGCTGGCGCGAGGCACCTTCGCTCGGCGACCTGACGATGGTCGAGCCGTGGGAAGGCCGCGCGCCGACGGTTCGCACCGAGGTGCGGCTGCTGCACGACCGCGACCATCTGTACATCGGGCTGTGGTGTTGGGAGGACCGCGATCCGGTGGTGGCGACGATGCGGGCGCGCGACGCGCGCCTCGACCCCGACGACCGCGTCGAGATCCTGCTCGACCCGTTCGAGAGCCGGCAAATCGGCTACTTCTTCCAGGTCGGCGCCGGCGGTTCGATCGGCGACGGACTGATCTCGGCGAACGGCAACAAGTTCGACAAGCCGTGGGACACGATCTTCGCCGGTGAGGTGACCCGCAACGAGCAGGGCTGGTTCGCCGAACTGGCGATCCCGTTCCGCAGCCTGCCGCGGCGCGAGGGGGCGAGCACCTGGGGCTTCAACCTGCAACGGCTGGTGCGCTCGCGCGACGAGGTGTACCGCTGGGACGGGGCGAGGCAGCAGATCACGTTCTACCGGCCCAGCGAGGTCGGCACGCTGGCCGGGTTCGGCGCGGTGGACGCCGGCCACGGCATCGACGTGGTGCCATACGTGGCTGCCCACGTCGGGCGCGACCTGCGCGCGGCCGATTCGGGCTGGGACGGCGAACCCGACGTCGGCGGCGAGCTCTATTGGCGCATGACGCCGTCGCTGAAACTGGCGCTGACCGCCAACACCGACTTCGCGGAGACCGAGGCGGACGGGCGGCAGATCAACCTCAACCGCTACCCGCTGTTCTTCCCGGAGAAGCGCGACTTCTTCCTCGACGACAGCGGCTACTTCCAGTTCGGGTCGAGCTCGGCAGGTGGCGTCAACTACCTGCCGTTCTTCACGCGGCGCATCGGGCTGTCGCCGACCGGCGAGCCGATCCCGTTGCTGGGTGGCGCGAAGCTGGCCGGCCGCGCCGGTCCGCTCGAGATCGGCCTGCTCGACGTCGTCGCCGACGATTCGCCGAGCACCGACCGGGAGAACCTCGCCGCCGCGCGCTTGCGCTACTCGCTGGGCGAGGAGACGGCCGTCGGGTTGCTGGCGACCCACGGCGATCCGCAGAGCCGTGGCGAGAACCAGGTGTTCGGTGCCGACTTCTACCACCGCAGGCCGCAGTTCGTCGGCGACCTCGATCTGCAATTGCAGGTCGACGCGGCAGCTTCCGACGGTACCGCCGGGAACGACGACGGCAGCAACTTCGGCATCGACCTGCGCAGTCGCGGTCGCGAGTGGGACGTGCGCGCCAGCACGCGTTGGATCGAAGCGGACTTCCGCCCGGCGCTCGGCTTCGTCGGCCGCACCGGCACGCGCGCCTACGTGGTCAGCGTCGACTACCTGCCGCGCGCCGGCGAGGGCAGCGCGGTGCGCAACTGGGTGATCGCGCCGAAGGCGACCCGCTACGAGTCGCTCGGCGGCACGACGCAGGAGACCAGCGTCGGCATCGATCGGCTCGGCGTGCGGCTGCAGAGCGAGGACGCCGCGTACCTGTTCGCCAGCGAACAGTTCGAGCGGGTGTTCGACGAGTTCCGGCTGTTCCGCGGCACGGTGCCGATCGTGCCGGGCGACTACCGGATGCGGCGGGCGGGCCTGCGCGTGTCGACCTCCGAAGGCCGCCCGTGGAACGTCGCCGGTTCGGCGTCCAGCGGCGACTTCTTCGACGGTCGCAGCGACGATTTCTCGATCGAAGGGGCGTGGCGGACCTCGGCGCTGCTGCACCTCGCCGCCGACTACCGCACGACCGCTGCCGAACTCGGCCCCGGCCGCGACTTCACGACCCGGATCGTCGCGATGCGCGCCGAGTTGCACTTCTCGTCGACGTTGTCGCTGTACAACCTCGCGCAGTACGACAACGAGTCCGAGCGCGTGGGCTGGCAGAGTCGGCTGCGCTGGATCTATGCGCCCGGCTCGGACCTGTATGCGGTGCTCGGCACCACCTGGGATCGCAGCGATGGCTCCCTGCACACCGAGCAGCAGGAACTGGCCCTGAAGCTGCAGCACACGCTGCGTTTCTGAGCCCGAACCGGTCTCCGCCGTCTGACGGTCTGCCGCATCGGTTGCCTCGCCGATGTACCGGACTATCACCGGTCGGCCCCGCATCGGGGCATCGATACGGTAGACTGCTACCCAGGCCGGGTCGCACCGGCCTCTGCGCACCATGAACCGCTTCCTCCTACCGCTCCTGCTGCCGTTGTCCCTGCTGGCGTCGGTGGCATCGGCGCAGACGCTCGCGACCGTCCCCAACCCGGTGAGCCCGCAGAACGTCGACCGGCCGTTCCCCGGTGGGCTGGGCCGCTACCAGCAGTGGTATTCGCTGACGGCATTGCAGCAGGCGATTCCCGAGCCGATGCGGTTCGACCAGATCGAGTTCTTCGCCGGGTCGTCGCTGAGCAGCAATGCCACGACGATCGACATGGAGGTGCTGGTCGGGCACGGCAATTCGTTCGGTGTCACCGGCGTCTACGACAGCAACTTCGCCTCGCCGCCAGTCCTGGTGCTGCCGCGGCAGAACGTGCAGTTGCTGGCGGGCGGGCCCGGCGCGGTGGTGATGACGATCCCGTTCGCGAGCCGGTTCACCTGGGATCGGGCGCGGCCGGTCGTCGTCGAGATCCGCATCTACGGCAACAGCCGCAACAACCAGCCGTTCGCCTACAACCTGCGCGGCAGCACCGCGGGGCTGGGCACCACCACCCGGGTCTACCAGTCCGGATCGCCAGGGGTGACCAGCGGCCTGGTCCAGCAAGGCGTCGGCCTGGTCACCAGGTTCCGCGCGCGCGCAGGGGCAACCCTCGAGTACGGAACGGGTTGCGCGGGTGACGGTGGCCACGTCCCACAGAACGCGACGCTGCCGTTGATCTGGCCGAGCGCCACCTGGGACATCAGCGCAACCAACCTCGCCTCCCAGCGCTTGTGCATCTGGACCCTGGGCGATTCCGCGACGGCCGCCGGCACTACGCCACTGCCGTACGATCTCGGGCCAGCGCTCGGTCTGCCGCCGATCGGCTGCTTCATCCGCAACAACGCGCTGGCGACGTTCTTCACGTTCAGCGTCGGCTCGGGGCCAGGTGCTGGCAACGCGACACTCTCGTTGCAACTGCCCCCGTTGCCGCTCGGGGTGTCCTTCTACAGCCAGTGGCTGGTGCTGGATCCCTTTAGCGCGAATGGAGTTGTGTCGACCGCTCCGGGCGTGCGGTCGATCGTCGCGCCGATCGGCGGCTGAGCCGGTCGGGCAGATCGCCCGGGCGGGTTGCCGGCCGGGCCGACAAACTGGGAAGCTTTCGGTCGTTGCCGAGTAGTCGGCGCCCCGAGAACCCCAGCCATGAAGCAACCTTCGTTCGTGCTCGTTTGGACGCTTGCGTCCGTGTTCGGCGCCAGCGGCGCCCTCGTCGCCCAGGAACCTGCCGCCCCGCGCACCGTGCGCGCCCGTGCCGCCGAAGCGCCCAAGGCGGCTCCCCAGGATCCGGCCGCCTCGGTGCGTCGCGAGCTTCGCAAGATCCTCGCCGAGGTCGACCAGCAGGACCTCAGCCCCGAGGAGAAGCAGCTGGTGCGGCAGGCGATCGAGCGCGCTGCGAAGAAGGTCGCCGAGGCCAACGCCACGCCGCCGCTGATGCTGTCGAGCAAGCCGCCGCGCGCTGCCGAGCCGCCGGTCCCGCCCGCTCCGCCGGTTTCGCCGATGGTGGCGCAGAAGCTGCCGAAGGGAGCCATTGTCGTGCAGGAAGTCGAGGGCAAGCCCGTGATGGTGCAGATCGAGGGCAAGGACGGGGCCGTGCGGGTCGTGCAGCAGCAGGCCAAGGCCGCCGACCGCGAAGTGCGGACCTACAGCGACAAGCCGGTGATCGTTCGCGAGGGCCAGCCGATCGACACCAAGGACATGCCGCGCCGTTTCTTGGTGCAAAGCAAGGGCAAGGAAGCGGCGGCGGTCGAACTCGAGGCGCTGAAGGCCGTGGAGGCGCAACGCAAGGACGCCGTCGAGCGCGCCATCAAGGTCGCCAAGGAAAGCCAGGACCTGCAGCGTGAGATCGCCGGGGTGCGCGAGCGGGCGATGGTCGTGCGCGCCAAGGCCGAAGCCGAGCGCGCCAAGGTCGAGGCCGAACGTGCCGCGCACCGGGGCGGTGACGGCAACCGCGAGCTGCGCGAGATGATGGAGCAGATGCGCAAGGAGATGCAGGAGCTGCGGCAGATGGTGCGTGAGCTCCATAAGCAGCCGCAGCCCACCGAGCGTCGCCGCCAGGCGGCAGTCCTCGAGCGCGCCCGGGTCGAGGAGGCCGTCGTTGAGCAGCCTGAGGTCGAGATTGCCGAGACCGTCGAGATCGTCGAAGTCGAGGCGCCGAAGGCCGAAGTGCGTACCGTGCCCGCGCGGCGCAGCGGCCGCTGAGGCGGCAAGGTCGCTCCGCGCCTCTGCTGGTCGATGCCTCGCGAGGTGCGCGTAGCGTCCCATCGTGAAGGCGCTGCACCAGCGGTGACCGGTCATACCTGCGGCATGGACGGGCTGCGCCGGCACGGCAGTTGCTACGCTGGCGCCTCAACCGCGGAGGTCGTATGGCTCGTCTCGTGTTCGCCTGGGTCGTGCTGCTGGGAAGCGACGCCTTCTCGCAAGCTCCTGTCCTTGCACCGACAGCGTCGACGACGATCGACGTGGACCCGACGCTGGGACGGTTCACCTATGCGTCGATCGCGATCCCAGCGGGCGTCGTCGTACGCTTCGCGGGCAGTCACCCGGTGCAGATCGAGGTCCTTGGCGACGTGCGCATCGACGGCGAGCTCGCCGTCGTCGGGGACGGCAATCCGGTGGCCCCAGGGGGGCCTGGTGCCGTCACGAACGGGGCGGGGACGCACGGCTTCTACAGTTGGGTGCCTGGCAGCGGCATCTGGCCGCAATCCTGGACGCCTGGGTTCTACAGTGGCATCCCCGCGACCAGCGGCCGCCACGCACCGCACTACGGTAGCGCGATCCCTTTCGACGTTGCGGGGGGCAGCCCTGGTGGGGGCGTCGTCTTCCAACCGTACTTCGGCATGTACGACACCCAGTAGGCGGCTTCCATCCTGGCGGCGGCGGCGGCGGAACGCTCGTCGTCGAAGCCCGGGGCCGCATCGACGTGTTCGGCGTGGTGAATGCCGATGGTCTGCCGCGCACGCACGGGAATGCCGGCGACGGTTCGGGCGGCAGCGTCCTGCTGCGTGGCCTGGCCGGCTGCCGGATCGCGTCGGGCGGTCGCGTCTCCGCGATGCCCGCCGGCATCGTGCGGCTCGACGCGTACGACACGGCCCCGCAGATCGCCGGCCTCGTGCAGCCGCCGCCGACCATCCTGCGGCTGCCCGACCTGACCGAGACGGCGCCGCCGGTGATCGGCACCAACTGGCAGTTGCGCGTCGCGGCCCCGCGTGGCGACGCGGTGTTCCTCGCTGCTTCGTTCCAACCGGGCAGTGGCTCGACGCCGTACGGGAGCGTCGGCATCCACCTCGCGACGGCGATCACGTTTGCGGTCGTGGTCATGCCCACCACCGGCGCCGATCCGCTCGGCACGTTTGCGCTCCCCGTGCCCAACGACGCTGGGCTGATCGGACTCAACCTCTGGGTGCAGGGGCTCAACTGGTTCACGGCGCAACCGCCGCGGTACACGCAGACGGTGCAGACGATCGCGCGGTGAATGCGCGTTGGGTGGTGGCCCCAGAGCGGTCGCCAGCGCCGGGCACGATGCGGTGCGACGAGGGATCGGCCATGCGGGAAGCCGGGTGCCGCACGGAATGACGAGAATCGGGCCAACTGCCGCCCGGGGACACGACACCAAAGGACGATGCCGCACCCGGCCCGATGGCTGGTATGGCGACTGGCCTGGGTATGCGCTCGAGACCGTGAACCTGTCGAGTGCCAAGGCAGCCCGCAGGTTCCGACCGGCCCGTGTGTCAAACCGCCGCCAACTCCCAGATCTCCACCTTCTCCCGCGTCCGGCGCCGCAGCGGTTTGACCCGTCGCGTCAGCTTCTCGACCAGCGTGAACCGCCCGCGCTCGAGCTCGGTCTGGATCGGATGCGGCACGTCGGGCTGGCTGAGCTCGATGATGTTCGAGAACACGATCACGACGCGGCCGCCGGGGGCGAGGCGTTCCAGGGCCTGCGCGAAGAAACGTTCGAAGAAGCCGTCCTGGAAGTACATCGCCAGGTCCAGCGTGCGGCCCACTTCGCCCTTCATCCACGGCGGGTTGGACACGACCAGGTCGATCGGTCCACGATCCGAGCCCAGCAGGTCCGCGTGCTCGAGTTCGACCGGAGGCGCGTTCGGGAGGCGGCGCAGTTGCCGCGCCACGCTCTCGATCGCGTTGGGGTTGATGTCCGTGGCGAGCACCTGCCGAAAGCCCGCCTTGGCCATCTGGAGCGCCAGCACGCCAGACCCGGTGCCCACGTCGATCGCCCGGTTGCGCGCGCCCTGGTACTTCGCGAGCCACGTGCCGAACAGCTCCAGGTGCTCCATGCGGGCCGGGATGTACGCGCCGTAGAACGGGTGCAGGCGGTAGCCCAGCACCGGGAAGTGCACGCCCTCCTCGTACCAGTCCCACGCGCTGCTCAGGACCCTTGCGTCCTCGACCGGCAGCGCGAAGTCGGCGTGGTCCGGGTACAGCTCGGCGAGGAAGCCTGCCGCCGGCGCGCCGACGAGGGCCACCTTGCGCCCGACGACGGGCGCCAGCAGGCGCTTCGACGCGGACTGGAACGCCTCCCGGAAGGTGCGCTTCTCGACGTACCCCGCGGCCTCGCCCGGATCCTGCAACTGCACGCGCAGTTCGGCGAGGATGTCGAGCCCGGTCCGGAAACGATCGCTCACGATCAGCGAACGCCCCTCCAGCAGCCACGCCACGGCCTGCGCGGCCGGGACGTTCCGGTCGACGGGTTGCGCGCGGTGGCGCAGGACGGGTTCGGGGCGGTGCAGGGCGGCGGGCATCGGGCGGGTCGGGGGCAGCAGCGTCGGGACGGAGTCGGTGTGATACCTCGCGGGAGCGCTGACCGGGCGTGGAAACCGGCCTCCCTGCGCATACCTCACCCGGTCCCGAATGCGCACGCCGCCGCGCAAGTGCTTGTCGCTGCGCGACCTGCGCCGTTGCCCCCCAAACCCAAGTGCAACAACCCTGGTGAGGTCGGAGGCATCTGCCCGCTGGCCGGTGAAGCGGTGTAGCAACCGTGCCGAAGCCTGGCAGCAACGCGATCTGCTCGCGCCGGTCGCAGCCCCGGAACGCCGGTGAGACCGGCGTCGCCCATCGGGGCCCGTCGCCGTATCGCCGTCGACTCGCTGTTGGCGAACCTGACCACGCATCCGCTCGCGTGGTTCCTCTACGGTCACGGACTCGTCTCCTGGTGGGCCGTCGAGCTCGGCGTCGCGGCGACCGAGGCGGTGGTCTACCGTGCCGTGACGCGCCTGTCCTGGCCGCGAGCGTTGTTGGCGTCCGGGGTCGCCAACGGCATCACCGCGGCACTGTCGTTCTGCTTCTGAACCATCCGTCGGCGCGCCGTGCCTGGTTAGGTGCAGGTGGCATGGTCCTCGGATGGACACCAGCTCGAAGCAGCCCCAACGGGATTGGCGGATCGGCCGTTCAGCGCCCCGACGCGACCGGCACGACGCGACCGAACGCGTTCGGCTCGCCGGCGCGCAGACGGGCCAAGACGCCCGCCACGTAGGGATTGGCTGGGTTGCGGGCCGCGGCGCGTTCGAGCCAGACCAACGCGGCGGCGCGCTGTTGCTGCAGTTCGAGTGCATGCCTCACCTGGTACCGAATGCCCATTGGTTGATGGGCTCCGGAGGTGGATGGAGATCGTGGAGAATCGGGCTTGCCGGTCGATCGAAGTCAGGCCGAAGTCGGGTTGCAGATCGAATTCTCGGGTTTCCCCATTGCCGCTTGAAAGGGGGGGGTAACCTGCTGCGGTCAAGACCAAGAGAGCAAGAAGACCATGCTGACAATCCTCACCCAGCCCAAGTTGATTGCCCCTGCACTGCTCTCACTGGGTTTGCACTCGGCGACTCCAAGTCTGCGGCCTTTCCTTGTCGCTCCGCACGGCACGTCCTTGGTGTCGTGCACAGCGAAGACGATCATCGAGAGTGATTGCGAAACCGCAGTCTGCAAGACGGTCACCTTCGAGAACCCCAATCAGAATGGCAATATCGCCATCATGTACAAGTTCTGTGGCCAGGATTCCAAGACCCTTACGCTTGGTCCTGGAGAAAGCACCACCGAGATCTGCAAGATCGAGATTGCTACCGCGCACCTGACGGGAGCCGACGCTGGAGGAACAGTCGAGTGGACCATCCAGTGAAGGGACGCAGCGTGCTTCAGCGTCTTCGATGGTGCCTCTGGGTTGCAGGGGTTGCGTTGCTTCTCGCAGTCGTCGCCCTCTCCCGGGGTGGGATCCGTGATGGAGTGGATTTTGAAGCGGAAGCGAGCCCTGGCATGTCGTTCGTGGAGGATCAGTCCAGGTCTGCCCCGCGAGATTTCTTGCTCAGGACTCCCGTGGCCTTGGGAGGGCTGGCCAGGATGGCCATCCGTGGCAAGGTGGCGGACTCCAGTGGTGCGGGTTTGCCTGGAGTGGATGTGTACGCCCGCGTGATCCCGGACGGTGGTCCTGTGTCCTCCGCAGACTACCTGCCAACTCCGCCGGATGTGGTCGCCTCCACCGATGGTGAAGGGCGATACGACATGGAGTTGCCGTGGAGGTCGGTGGCCTACAAGGTCGACGTTGGCGCGGTGTCGTATCGCCATCCGCGACAGCTGCGTCAGGACGTGGTGGTCACCGAGGATCGTGTGGTCGAGGTGGACTTCGTGCTCGAGGATGGCCTCACGATCGAGGGCGTCTTGCTGGATCGACAAGGCGGCTCGATTCGGGAACCGGTCGAGCTCAAGGCCACGTTGCGTCGATCGCCGGTGACCGAGCGCTTGTCGCAGTTTCGCGTCGACACGACGAGCAGGCGCCTGGCCGACCGCGATCGGCAGCAGTTCCACGAGGCGAAGACACTCAGTCTGAGCGATGGGACGTTTGCGTTCAGGGGCCTGCCGTCTGGCGATTTCCAGATCGAAGTGGCCGAGGGTCCTTGGCTTGTCGCCCCTGTCGTGATGGCTGCCGCAGGAACTCGCGGTGTGCATGTCCGTGTCGGCCAGGCCGAGCGGCTTCGATTCCACGTCTTCGACAGTGGTAGGTCTGGAATCGACAATGGGGTTCCCTTCGAGCTGGTGGCGACCGTGGGTGGGCTCGGTGATCATGGAGATACGTTCTCCATAGTGACGCGGGTGCCGGACGGCTCGATGGAGTTGGCGTGGGTCGTCGGAGGCCCTCACCCAGAAGCGTGGAAGTGCGATTACGAGCTGTCCATCCCGGGGGTTCCGTTGATTCGGAATTCCTTGACCAGGTCGGAGCCAGCTGCAGTACCGTCAATCGAGGTCGACGTGGCCAAACTCGCGAGGAGGTTGTTTCCCGTGTCGATCACCGCTTGGCATACCGACGGCACCGAGATCGAGTCGGCCCTGCAGCTACTCTATGCGACGTCGGAGTCGACGAGTCATGCTGCCGTGGAGCTGCGCAAGGTGAACTCCTTCACCTATGCCGCGCTCCTCCCAGAGGGCGATTACTTCGTCCGTGTGGCCGAGGTCTCCCCGTTCGCGTATGGAACGGCGTACCGCGGTGAGCTCAAGGTGAGCGAAGCTGGTGGTGGCATTCTCGACGCCAGGATTCCGCGCGGTGGAACCGTGGCAGTGTATGGGAAGCCTGGGCCTCTGGAAGCTGTCGGCGTTGGCTTCGGTTCCGCACTCTCCGTAGGTCCGGAAGGATTCTCGGTCTTCCGCAACGTACCTCCTGGTCCTTGGAGTTTCATCCAGGGCGACCTCCGGAGCGCTGTCGTCGTGCAGCCCGACGGCCAACACGTGGTGCGTCTGTGATTCGGCGTTCGGCGGTCACCTGGTGGTTCGGTCTTGCGATTGCTGCTTGCTGGGTCGTGCGAGAAGCCGGCGAACGCGTGAGCGGTGGGGGCTAGGACTGGAGTGCGTGGAGTCGTTCGGTCGTTCGCAGCGGCAAGCCGATAGTCATACTGGAAACCTACAATCCACTCGTCCATTGTGTTGTGGTCAACAATACCGAATCGCCGGCGACGCGTATGACATTGCGTGTGGAACGATCCAGCGGCGCGTGGGACGAACTCGTCCTCGCGCGAAGGCGGCCCGTGTCCCTTGGTCCCTGCCCGAAGTCCGGGTGGATTCGTACGGTGCATGTCCTGGAGTCTGGTTGCCGGAAGAGTCTTGTCCTGTGGCGAGTCCATTTGCCTCGGCAGTGAGTCGGATCCGCAGCTTCTGCCCACCCGGGACCGTCCACTCACCTCGGTTCGTGCACCGGCTGCCAAGGCAGGATCTGCGGGCGCGGATCCGAGCCGGCAGCTGGCGCGGCAGGAGGCGGCACTCGAAAGTGGTCGTGGGGTACCGGCCAAGGCGAGTGTCGGTCGTCGCGATGCCAAAGGTCGAACCGTGCACCATCGCCGCGGCGGCCCCTCGACTCTCGACGGGCCTGGACGAATTCGCAACTGCGAGTACGCAGACTCGCAGATGAGCAAGACGTCGATCAGGTCCCGCGTGCCGCGCGGTTCGAAGCGCACTACGGCGGCAAGGCGTTCGGCGGTCCGCCGGCCGGTGGTGGTGCGGCATGTCGTTCGCTTCCTGCTCGGCAATGGCCTCGGTCGTTCTGGTGCGTCGGCCGAACTCCTGGCCCAGTTGCGGCGGGGCTTGCCGGTGTCCGAGGTGGAGGAGTTGCGTGCGGCAATGGCGCTTCGCCGCGAAGTGCTGGCACCGTTGCTCGGCATCTCGAAGGCCACGCTGAATCGTCGTTGGGCAGCCGGCCGTTTCGGCGCAGCCGAGTCGGATCGAGTCGCGCGATACGCCCGCTTGTTCGGGCTGGCGACCGTCGCGTTGGAGTCGACAGAACTCGCGCGCGGGTGGCTCGGGTCGCCACAGCGTGGCCTTGGTGGCGCCGTGCCGCTGCAGTTCGCCGAGAGCGAGTTGGGAGCGCGCGAGGTCGAAGACCTGCTGCTGCGGAGCGAACACGGGGTGTATTCCTGATGCCGGTCGCCTGGCGAATCGTCAAGGCCAAGCACGTCGATGCCGCATTCTCCGGTGAGGGTGCCGCGCTGGCCGGTAGTCGCTGGAATTCGCGGGGGGTCCGGGTCGTGTATGCCAGCAGCACGCAGGCCTGGGCCGTGCTGGAACTGCTGGTCCACTTGAATCCGATGCCCCGGTTGGACCTGCGCCTCTTCCAGGTGGAGTTCCCCGACTCGGATGTGCAGGTCGTTCCCGATTCCCAGCTACCCGGCGACAGGCGCGCGCATCCCCCGCCACCCTCGACCCAACAGGTCGGCGACGCCTGGGTGGCCGCAGCCGGTTCTGCGGTGCTGGCGCTGCCAGGCGTCCTCACCGGCGAGCGGAACTATTTGCTCAATCCTGCGCACCCTGGCTTTGCGAGGCTCCGCATCGATTCGCCACAGGTGTTGGATCTCGATCCGCGGTTGGCACACTGATTCGCACCTGGTCGGCCCAGCCAGTTCGTGGCTTATCGGCGGCTCATCGCCCCGCCGCCGCGGGCACGTCGCGGGCGAACGCCTCCGGCTCGTCCGCGCGCACGCGGGCCAGCACACCCGCCACGTAGGGATTGGCTGGGTTGCGGGCCGCGGCGCGTTCGAGCCAGACCAACGCGGCGGCGCGCTGTTGCTGCAGTTCGAGCGCCATCGCCGCGAACGTCGCCGGCCGTTCGTCGTCGGGCAGCAGCGCGGCACTGCGCTCGAAGTGCGCCAGCGCACCCGGCAGGTCCTGGCCGAGGAACGACGGCGCCAGCAGCTTGCGCAGACCGAGCGACATCTGCAGCTTGCCCTGCAGGTGTGACGTGTCGTTGGCCAGCTTGGTACTGGCGCGCGTCAGCGCAGCCTGGATCGCGCCGTTCCAGCGCAGCGCACTGGCCAGGCCGACGATGCGGTGGCTGAGCAGCCCGGCCTCGAGGCGGTCGAGGTTGCCGCCGTCGGCGCCGAGTTCGCGCGCCCGGGCGATCGCCTGCAAACCGGCGGTGATGTCCGTGGCGAGCGCGGCCGGCAGTTCGCTGTGCAGCGGCTCGCCTGGGGTCATGCCGCGATGCACGCAGTGGGCCTGGATGCGGCCGAGCAGGGCCTCGGCGCGCGCTTCGTGGAGCAGCGGGGCGTCGGGGGTCGCCGCCAGCTGCTTGCCGAGTTCGTCGAGGCAGAGGTCCATCGCCGCTACCGAACAGGCCCGGCGCGCTCGATCGACGCCCGCCAGCGGGGCTGGCAGCGGGCTCGGGGCCGCGGCCGTCGCGACGCCGGCCGGCAGCGGTGGTAACGGCTGCGGTGCTGCCGCATCGTCCAGCGCCACGTAGCCGACGCCCGCCAACGCGACGCACACGGAACCAGCGAGCAACGGGCGGCGAGGCTTCATTCGGGAGGCAGCAGCAGTTCGACCGGGTGGCGGACCGCCACCTTGTGGCCACCGGCACGCAGGTGACTGTCGATCTGCAGCATGCATCCTGGGTTGCCGGTCACGACGACGTCCGGCTTGGCCGCGAGCAGGCGTTCGACCTTGCGCTGGCCGATCGCGCCGGCGAGCTCGGGTTGCAGCAGGTTGTAGATGCCGGCCGAGCCGCAGCAGTCCTCGGGGCTCTCGTGCGGGACCAGTTCGAGACCGGGCACCGCGGCGAGCAGTCTGCGCGGTTGGCTGCGCACGCCCTGGCCGTGGCACAGGTGGCAGGGATCGTCGTACACGGCGCGCTGCGCTTGCCGGGCGGGTGTCGCCGTCAGTCCTGCCACCGCCAGGAATTCGCTGATGTCGCGACACTTGCGGGCGAACGCCGCGCCGTCGGCGTCGCCGAGCAGGTGGTCGTACTCCTTCATCGCGCAACCGCAGCCGGCGGAGTTGTTGATCACCACGTCGACGCCGGCGAATGCCGCGACGTTCTGGCGCGCCAGTGTGCGGGCGCGGTCGGGCTGGCCGGCGTGGACCAGCAGGGCACCGCAGCAGCCCTGCGCGGCCGGCACGACGACGTCGAAGCCGTTGGCCAGCAGCAGGCGCAGCGTGGCGCGGTTCACGCGGCCGAACATCGGCTCCATGATGCAGCCGGTGAACAGGCCGACGGTGACGCCGCGCCGCGCGACGTGGGCTGGCGGCGTGTGGTGGCCGGTCAGCAGTGGCGCGCGTTCGGCCGCGGGTGGGATCGGCGGCGCGATCTTCGCCATCGCCGGCGGCACCAGCCGCAGCGCGGTCGCCAGCCGGCGCAGGCCGAGCACTTCGGCGGCGCGCAGCAGCGCGAACAGCCAGCGCAGCCGCCGCTGTCGGGCCACCACGTGCCAGAGCAGCGTGCGGGTCAGCCAGCCGGCGAGGCCGCGTTTTGGGGCTTGCCGCTCGAGATCGCCGCGCACCGTCTCGAGGATCTCGCCGTAGCGCACGCCCGACGGGCAGGCGGTCTCGCAGGCGCGGCAGTCGAGGCAGCGGTCGAGGAACGGGCGGATCGCCTGCGGGTCGTCGACGCGGCCTTCGGCGAGCGCGCGCATCAGGTAGATGCGGCCGCGCGGCGAATCGGCTTCGACGCCGAGCTCCTGGTAGGTCGGGCAGGTCGGCAGGCACAGGCCGCAGTGCACGCAGTCGAGCGTGCGCTGGTAGGCGGCCGCGCCGGGTCGGGCCGGGTTCGCAGCGGAGTCAGACGAGCTTGCCATCGGGGTCGAGGGTGCGTTTGAGGCCGTGCGAGAGTTGCAGGGCACCGGCGTCGAGCGCGGTGCCGAGGCGGCGGCGGGCTGGCGCGCCCCGGGTGATCGCCGCGGCGATGCCGAGCGTGGTGCAGGTGGCGAGGAGCCGGTCGGTCGCCGCGGGTTCGCGACTCGCCAGTTCGCAGCGGCCGCCGCCGAGGACGAACAGTTCGGAATCCCCCGGCACGGCCTCGAGCAGGCGGGTGAGTTGGCTCGGTGCCACGGTGCCGTGCACGACCTCGCCGCCGGGTGGTTGGGCGACGTGCAGGGTCGAATACGGCGCCGCTTCGGCGAGGGCGTGGCTGCGCAGCAGGTCCGCGACGAAGTTCGCGCGGCCGGTCAGGCGACCGGTGACGCGCAGCTGGTCGGTCGCGGCGCGTTCGAGGCGCAGGACGGCCGGTGGCGTCGCCAGGTTGCGCAAGGTCGTGAACTTCGCCGCCGCCTCGGCGACCGACAGCACCGCACTCGCGAACCAGACGCTGGTGCGCGGCTGCGGGCGCAGCCGCAGGTGCAGCTGCGTGGCGACGCACAGCGTGCCGCGGCTGCCGACGAACAGCTTGTGCAGATCGAAGCCGGCGACGTTCTTGACGACGCGCGCGCCGGAACGGAACGCCGTGCCATCGGCGAGCACCGCCGACATGCCGAGCAGCAGCGAGCGCGGGGCCGGGGCGCCCAGGCTCGCCGCGCCGAACGGATCGAACGCGCACAAGCCACCGAGCGTGCCGTCGCCGAGGCAGCCGAGTTCGAGGCGGTGTTCGGCCAGGGCCTGGTCGAGGACCTCGCGCCGCACCCCCGCACCGACCGTGCAGGTCTGGTCGGCGGCGTCGAGGCGTTCGATCGTGTCGAGCCGGGCCAGATCGAGGATGGTCGCGTCGCCTGCGTCCGGCAGGCGGTCCTGGCGAGAACCGCTGCCGCGGACCCGAACGCGCGGTCCCGCCGCGGCGAACGCGGCCGGTACCTCGTCGGCGTGAGCTGGCGACAGCACGTTCATGCGTCGCCCTCGCCGAGCACGCGGGCGGCGATCTGCGGCCATTTGGCGGCCTCGGCGCAGCTGGTGCGCTGCGGCAACACCTTGCCCGGATTGCAGAGGTCGCGCGGGTTCCAGACGCGCCGCACCCGGTCCATCACCGCGAGATCGTCCGGCCCGAACATCATCGGCACGTGCTCGAGCTTCTCGCTGCCGATGCCGTGTTCGCCGGAGATGCTGCCGCCGAGGTCGACGCACAGTTGCAGGATCTCGCGGCCGGCAGCGGTCGCACGGGCGGTCTGGGCCGGGTCGCGGCCGTCGAAGCTGATGTTCGGGTGCAGGTTGCCGTCGCCGGCGTGGAACACGTTGGTCAGCAGCACGCCGTGGCGGCGGCCGATCGCGGCGATGCCGTCGAGCGCTTCTTCGAGGCGCGTGCGCGGCACCACGCCGTCGAGCACGTACAGGTCGGTGTTGAGGCGTCCCATCGCCCCGAACGCGCCCTTGCGGCCCTTCCAGAGCCGTTTGCGCTCGTTCGCGTCGGCCGCCTCCTCGACGCGCAGCGCGCCATGGCGGGCGAAGCACTCGCGGACTTCGGCGGCCTCTTCGACCAGCACTTCGGCCGGGCCGTCGAGTTCGACCAGCAAGACCGCCGCGGCATCCTCCGGGTAGCCGGCGCGGTACACCGACGCCTCGACGGCGCGGATCGTCGCCTGGTCGAGGATCTCGAGCGCCGCGGGGACGAGTCCGGCGCCGACGAGGTCGGCGACCGTGCGGCAAGCCGCGGTCATCGTCGCGAACGACGCCAGCAGCGTGCGGATCGCCGCCTGGTCGCGGCACAGCCGCACGGTGATCTCGGTGGCGATGCCGAACGTGCCCTCGCTGCCGCAGAACAGCCCGAGCAGGTCGAGGCCGTGCGGAGCGCGCACGCCGGCGTGGTCGCCGAGCCGCGCCAGTTCGCCGTCCGGCAGCACGACCAGCGCGCCCAGCACGTGGTCGGTGGTCATGCCGTACTTGAAGCAGTGCGGACCGCCGCTGTTCTCGGCGAGGTTGCCGCCGATCGTGCAGACCATCTGGCTGCTCGGATCCGGGGCGTAGTGCAAGCCGCGGTGGTGGACGTGACGGGTCAGGTCGAGGTTGACGACGCCGGGCTGAACCACCGCGTACTGGTCGTCGGGTTCGATGCGCAGCACCCGCCGCATCCGGGCCAGGTCGATCACGAGCGCGTCGGGGCCGGCGGTGGGGCCCCCGGAGAGGCAGGTGCCGGCACCGCGGGGTACGAAAGGGACGTTGTTCGCAAAGCATTGCCTAACAACGATTTGTACCTCTTCTGTAGACTCGGGCAGCACGACGGCTCGTGGCCTGGATCGGTGCACCGTAAATCCGTCGCATTCCCATGCCAGCAGCGCATCCCGCGACTGCAGGAAGCGGGTCGGGCCGAACTGGCGCAACAGCAGGTCATCGAGCCCTGGCATCGGCGCGGCAGCATACCAACCAGCCGGCGTCGCGCTTGTACCGACAAGTCGTCAAGTGCGGGTTGCTCGCAGGTCGATGAGGGCCCGGTATGCCGCAGGTGGTGGTCAAGAAGGTCGTGGGAGTGCTGTTCCTCGAAGCAGCCAAGGTCACCCTCGATCACATCACCACGGCTCGCCTGGAGCAGTCGGCGCGCGGCCAGGATGGCCACGAGCTGACTCGGCTGTACGGCGAGATGCGCCACCTGCGCGACTTCCTGACGCGCTGTGTCGCCGGCTCCTCGGAGCAGGTGACGCTCGAGCTCTCGCCGCCCGAATGCGGACTGCTGGTCGCAGCGTTGCGACGCCTGCACGAAGTCCTCGATGACCGGCTCGTCGCCGACCCGGTGATGTCGGCCGACGAGAAGACCCTGACCCAACGCAAACGGCACCTGCTCGGCGACTGGGCGTTCGAACTGGCGGCCAAGCCGTTGGTCGAGCTGCCGTTGCCGCAGATCAACGTCGTGTCGACCGGGGCGGTACGCGGCCTGCGGACCAGACTGGTCAACAAGATCTTCGAGATCCAACCGGGCAGTGGCCATCCGGACGCGCATCTGTCCGAATCGGGGCGCATGATCAGTGCGGCGTTGCTCGGTTCGTCGCCGGAGTCGCGCGTGCCACCGTCCGGCGGCACACAGGGCATCCCCGGGATGTGGGGCGATCCGGAGCGGCCGAGCTTGTCGGCGGCACCGGCACGAGCGGCGCTGTTCGACGCCAAGACGATCCGTGATCCACGGCTGCGGGCACTGGCCCAGATGGACCTGCACAGCCTCGACCGGGCCCTGAACGGCAACGACCATCGGGTCGCGCTGGTGATGCTCGGCAGCATCCTGGAGTCGATCACCATCGACTACGCCGAGAGCCATCGGCAGAACCTGGCGCTCAGCGGCGGACCGGAGTCGTGGAACCTCGCCAAACTGACCGAACGCTGCCTCGGTACCGCCTTCGCCGAACCGGATCGTCAGATACAGCTGACGCTCCACAACGCGCCGAACCTGCTGCGGCCGGCCCACCAGATGATCGCGCCGATCGTCGTCACGCCGACCACGTTGCAGCAGGCTCTCGAGTTCCTGCGCCTGTGCCTGAGCGCGCTCGGTTTCGCGTCGGACCCCAACGCCGGCACGCGCGGACCAGGCGTGGCCCCGACCTGCTGAGAACATGGCGGAACCCGCCGTCAACGGGTTCCGAAGCCACCTGTTGAGCTGGCGCGGTTCCTCTCGTATGCAGGGTGCCCCTCCAACCGGATCGACGCCGCCTTGCGCCTCTTTGCGATCAGCGACCTGCACCTGAGCTTCGGCGTCGACAAGCCGATGGACATCTTCGGCCCGCAGTGGGTCGGCCACGCACAGCGCATGCAGGAGGCGTGGGATGCGATGGTCGGACCCGACGACTGGGTGCTGGTCGGCGGCGACACCTCGTGGGGCCTGCACTTCCACGAGGCCAAGCCGGATCTCGATTGGCTCGGCGAGCGGCCCGGGCGCAAGGTGCTGATCCGCGGCAACCACTGCACGTGGTGGCCGCGCGGCACGGCGGCGCGCAACAAGCTGCAGGCGTTGGTCCATCCGTCGATCCACCTGCTCCAGGCCAATGCGTTCCGGCTCGACGACGGCACGGTGGTGGTCGGTTCGCGGTTGTGGGACCCGCCGGACGCGCCGTGGGCCGAGCCCGACGCCGGCAAGATCCTGCAGCGCGAACTCGGCTTCCTGCAGCAGTCGATCGAGATGGGCCGCTCGCTCGGCGGGTGCGTCGCCGGCGGGCCGCGCACGGTGGCGTTGGTGCACTACCCGCCGCGGTTCGTCGACGGTCGCGTCACCCCGGCGGTGCCGCTGCTGGCGGCGGCCCACGTCTCGGTGTGCGTCTACGGCCACCTGCACGGCAAGGACTTGCAGTACGGCTTCGTCGGCGAGGCCGACGGCATCCGCTACCACCTCGCTTCGGTCGATGCGATCGACTTCCGGCCGATCCCGATCGACTGATCGGCTGGCGTTCGGCCACCTCGGTCGGCAACGGTTCGTGGGGAACGGCGGCGCGCGCGCGTAACCAGCGCAGCCAAGGAGGCACGAACATGCGACTGTTGACGATTCTGGCGGTGTGTTGGTTCGGTACGATGGCGGTGGCGCAGCGTGGCGAGCGCAGTGAGCGCCCGCTGCCGCAGCGCGGCGAAGCGCGTCTGGAGGAGCAGCAGGAGCAGCGCCAGGAGCGTCTGCAGCAGCTGCGCGAACGGTTGCGCGAGCACCGGCGTGAGGTCGCCCAGGACGGCCCGCGCCGCGCCGCTGGCGAGGGGCGCCGGGAGGCGCCACGCGGCCAACGCAGCGAACGCGCACCACGCCCCTCGGCAGGCGAAGGCCAACGGCGTGGTTTCGGTCCGCAGCGCGACGCCGGCCCGCGGCAGCGCGGCGAGCGCGGTCCGGCCCAACGGCACCAGCTGCCACCGCGCCTGCGCATGCAGGTGCTGCGGCAGCGACTGGAACGGCTGCGTGAGTTCGCCGCGCAGCGCGGCCACGGACCTCGCCAGCCGGCCTTCCGCGGCCCGGCGGGGCGCCCGTTCGGCCAACGCGG
>DAIMFJ010000062.1:3360-19195 GCA_036724695.1 Planctomycetota bacterium | reverse complement strand
GGCGAGCATCTGCCACTTGTCGCCGCCGTCGACCGAGCGCCACAGCCGCGAGCCCGGGCCACCTTCCTGCAGGTTCCAGGCGCGGCGCCGCCGTTCGTACGACGCGGCGATCAGCACTTCGGGGTGGTGGGGGTCGAGGACCACGTCGACGAAGCCGACGTCCGGACCGAGGTGGTGGACCCGTTCCCAGGTCTCGCCGCCGTCGCGCGTGCGGTACAGGCCGCGTTCGTCGTTCGGCGTGTACAACGCGCCGAGCGCGGCGACGTAGACGACGTCCGGGTTCTGTGGGTGCACGACCACGCGACCGATGTGCTCGGTGCCGCGCAGCCCGACGTGGCGCCAGGTCTTGCCGCCGTCGGTCGACTTGTGCACGCCGTCGCCCCAGTACGAACTGCGCTGGTTGTTGGCTTCGCCGGTGCCGACGTACAACACGTCGCCGTTGCTCGGCGCCACCGCGAGGTCGCCGATCGAGATCGAATAGGCGTCCTGGAACTGCGCGGTGAACGTCATGCCGCCGTCGTCGGTGCGCCAGAGGCCGCCGCTGGCCGCGGCGACCCAGTAGGTCTGCCGCCGCTGCGGATGCACGGCGAGGTCGACGATGCGGCCGCCGGTGACGACCGGGCCGAGTTCGCGCCACGGCAGTTGGCCGAACACGTTGTCGGCGGCGTGTTGCTGGTCGGAAGCCTGCGCCAGCAGCGGCGCGGCGAACAGGGCGAGGGCAGCCAGAGACAGGAAGCGTGAGGTGGCCATGGGCATCACTGGCGCGAGGGGACGGAGGTGGAGGTGGGGGCGGCCGGCGCGAACGCCGGGTCGGCGCGCAGTTCGAAGCTGCGTGCGGGTTGGTCGCCGTGGCCTTGCAGGCGCACCGCGTAGGTGCCCGGCGCGGCGAGCCGGCGTTCGGTGCGGGCGTCCCAGACGATCGCCTGCAGACCGGCGATCGCCTTGCCGGTCACCTTGGCGAGCTCCTTGCCGGCGACGTCGTGCACGGTCAGGGTCGGCGGCTCGGTCGGCGTCTTGGCCAACCAGACGTGGAACGTGGCCCCGTACGGCGGGTTCTCGGCTTTGAAGTCGGCGTGGCCCTGCAGGCCGCGGCTGGTCATCCGCCACAGGATCGCCGGTTCGACCGCGAACAGGTGCGCGCCGGCCTTGGCGACCTCGACGGTGCACTGCCGCAGCGCCTCGATGTCGAGCACCCAGACGCCGCGCCCGTGCGTGGCGATCACCAGATCGCTGTCGCGGTCCTGCACGAACAGGTCGCGCACGGCGACGGTCGGCAGGCCGCGGCCGGCGCGGAACCAGCGCTGGCCGCGATCGAGCGACACATGGCAGCCGTACTCGGTGCCCAGGAACAGCAGGTTCTCGTTGCGCGGGTCTTCCATCACCGCGTAGCACGGCTCCTGCGTCGGCAGGTCGGTGCCGAGGCTCTGCCAGGTCGCGCCACGGTCCTCGGACACGAACACGTAGGTGAAGAAGTCGCCGGCCCGGTGGCCGTCGAGTGTCACGTAGACCCGGTCGTCGGCGGCGTGCGACGGCACGATGTCGCTGACGTAGCGCGGCGCCAGCACCGGCAGGTTGCCTTCCAGGCGCTGCCAGTTGCGGCCGTCGTCGTCGCTGCGCCACAGGGCCCCGTCGTCGGTGCCGACGTACAACAGACCGGGTACGCGCGGACTCTCGGCGAGCGACACCGCGGTGCCCTGCTCGGTGAGGCCCAGGGCCGGCGAGATGCAGCGCATGCGCATGCCGCCGCGGTTGGCGATGCCGGCCTGGCCGGCGCGGCTGGCGCTGTTCTCGAGATGGCTGTGGCGGTCACCGACGTAGACGTGGCTGCCGGCGTGGTAGAGCGTCAAGCGGTTGTGCGGCGACAGCACGAACGGCGAGTCCCAGTTCCAACGCGCCGCGCCGTCGGCGGGTCGATCGCGCTGCATGCGCAGCGAACCGCCCGACTGCAGGTCGACCGCACCGAGGGCCCCGTTCTGGCTGGTCGCGAACACCACCCACGGTTCGACCGGGTCGACCTGCGCGCCGAACCCGTCGCCCCCGTAGATCGTCACCCAGTCGTCGCGGGTGATGCCTTCGCGGTTGCGGGTCCGCGACGGCCCGACCCAGGTGCCGTTGTCCTGCAGGCCACCGACGACGCGGTACGGCACGCTGTTGTCGGCGACGACGTCGTAGTACTGCGCGACCGAGAAGCCGGCGTGCACGCGCCACGAAGCGCCGTAGTCCCAGGTCTCGGCGACGCCGCCGTCGCTGCCGGTGACGACGTGGCCGGCGTCGTCGGGGTCGACCCACAGCGTGTGGAAGTCGACGTGGATGCCGCGGTGGATGCTGGCGAACTTCGCGCCGCCGTCGCGGCTGCCCCACAGCGACGTGCCGACGCAATACAGGTTCTGGTCGGACTGCGGGTCGACGCGGATCACCGAGTAGTAGAACGGCCGTTCGGTCAGGCTGTTGATGCGCCGCCAGGTCTCGCCGCGGTCGTCGCTGCGGAACACACCGCCGGTCTCGTGGCCGAGTTCGCCCTGGCGGTCCTGGATGTTGGCCTGCTGGCCGTTCAGGCGGCCACCGAACGGCCCGTTCGGGAACGAGCCGCCGCCGCCTGCACCGCCGCCCTGGGCCGGCCGCGTGCCGTAGGTGACGTCGACGGTCGCTTGGGTCTCGCCGCGCACGTAGGTGATCTTGATCTGGTCGCCGCCGGTCGCCGCGCGGACCAGCTCGAGCAATTGCGCGTAGCTCTCGACCTTCTGGTCGCCGACCTGCGTGATGCGGTCGCCGGTCGAGAGGCCGGCGGTCGCCGCCGCGCCGCCGGCGGTCACTTCGCCGAGCACCGCGCCGGGCGCACTCTCGCTGCCGTCGCTGCCATCCTGGGCGACGCCCAGCATGGCCGTGCCCGGCCGGCGCGGGCCGGCTTCGTTCGCGGTGGCCGGGTCGCCCACATCGCCGGGCTGGCGGTCCTTGCGGTCGCCGCGTGCCCAGCCGCTGCGCTCGGTCTCGACGATCAAGAACATCGAGTCGGTGTCGCGCAGCAGGTCGATGCCACTGCGGCCCCATTGGCAGCTCGGCAGCCCGTTCGTCAGTTCGCGCCAGGTCTTGCCGCCGTCGGTGCTCTTGTACAGCCCGGCCTGCTCGCCCATGCGCACGATCGGGTCGTTGCCGTCGAACTGGTCGCGACGGCGTTCGAACAGGCACGCGAACACCGTGTCCGGGTCCTTGGGATGCACGCGCACGTCGATGCAACCGGTGGCGTCGTCGACGAACAGCACGCGTTGCCAGGTGTCGCCGCCGTCGGTGGTCTTCCAGACGCCGCGGTGTTCGCACCGGCCGGTGCCCCACAGCTGGCCGAGCGCGGCGACGTAGACGATGTCGGGGTTGGTCGGGTGGATCTCGACGTGGCCGATCTGGAACGCCTCGCGCAGGCCCTTGTGCTGCCAGGTCCGGCCGCCGTCGGTCGACTTGTAGACGCCGTCGCCCCACTGCACCGAGTTGCGCGCGTTCTCCTCGCCGGTGCCGACCCAGACGACGTCGGGGTTGCTCGGCGCGATCGCGACGTCGCCGATCGACACCGTCGCGAACTGCGCGAACACGTTCTGCCACGTGGTGCCGGCGTTGTCGGTCTTCCAGACGCCGCCGCCGGCGGTGCCGACGAACCAGGTGCTCTGCCGGGCCGGATGGATGTCGAGGTCGGTGATGCGACCGATCGGGTTGACCGGGCCCAGGTGGCGCCAGGCGAGGTTCTCGACCATCGCCTGGCCGAACACCGGTTCGGGCGCGGCGGTGGGGCGCTGGGGGCCACCTTGGCCACCGGGTCCTTGGCCGCCGGGACCCTGACCGGTTTGGGCCAGGCACGGTGCGGTGAAGGCCGCGAGGAGGGAACAGGCCGCGAGGGAGAAGGGCGTTCGGCGCATGGCGAGCTCGGCGGGGAGGACCGGCGCAGGATACGGGCGCTGCGGCGCTTCCGGGTGGCTCAGACGGGCCCGCAGATGTCGCAGGTTTGCAATTGCCGCCGGATCGCTGCCACGCCGGGCCCGAGCGGGCGCTGGGCCTTGTTCGGCGTCGTCGGGCGGCGCTGCGGTGGGCCGTTCCGAGGCTGCTTCCGAGGCTGGTTGCGAGGCTGGTTCAGAAGCTGTTGCCGAACGCGATCGTCAGGTTGCTGCCTTCGTCGCCGTAGCCGACGTCGATGCGGAAGCTGGCCTCGCGCGAGAACGCGAGCCGCAAGCCGGCCCCGACGCTGTCGAGGTAGCGGCCTTCGTGCAGCGCGTGGGCGCCGTCGGCAACCGTGCCGCCCTCGTAGAACACCGCCAGGCCGATGCGTTCGATGCGGATCGTGTCGGTGAACACGACGCCGCGCGGCACGATGCCGAAGCGGTACTCGACGGCGAAGTGGGCGGCGGCGCGGTCGGTGAAGCGGTTCTGGATGTAGCCGCGCAGCGTGTCGCTGCCGCCGAGCGTCGGCAGGCTGTAGTACGGCAGCTCGCCGAGCGTGTCGGCGACCAGCATCTTGACCGCGAACACGTCGGTGGGTGGGTTCTCCTCGGCGCGGTCGCCGCCGCGGTGCAGCAGCGGCGGCAGCGCGATCACGTGCTGGGCGTCCCAGCCGACGACGGCACCGAGGTCGCCGGCTTCGCCGACCGCGGTGGCCAGCGACAGGCCGATGCGGCTGCCGCGGTACGGCTGGTGCAGGCTGTCCCGGGTGTCGTAGCCGAGGCTGGCGTCGAGCCAGAGCTGGCTCTGGCCGTCGCCGGCGGCGCTGAGTTCGGGGTAGACGGCCTCGGTGCTCGGCACGTCGACGACGCGGCCTTGCGACAGGCCGTGGTGTTCGAGGCGGGCGCCGACCTGCGCCAACCACGACGACTCCAGGTCGGGGACCGAGAACCGGCCGCCGAAGCCCAGCGTGGTCAGTTCTTCGGTGTAGCTGGTCTCGTCGAACTCGCTGGTCTTGCTGCCCAGACCGAAGAACCGCCGGGTCAGCGTCTTCTCGTAGCCGGCGCGGCCGAACAGCCGGTTGCGTTCCTCGCGCACGATGCCGCCGTTGGGCAGTTCGCGGTGTTCGAGCCAACGTTGCCAGAACATCCGGTAGGCCTGTTGGCCCTCGGCGGAGTAGGTGCCGACGATGTTCGCGAACTCGCGGTGGCGCTGGTTGCGGAAGTCGATGTCGGTCAACGCGAAGCCGCCGCCGAAGCCGATGTCCTCCTCGCGGAAGAAGATCGGGGTCACGAACGAGCTGACCAGGAAGCGCTCCCACACGCTGCCGGGCTTGATCCGGCCGGGCGGGGTGTAGCGCCAGCGTTCGGGGTGCGGCAGGTCGCCCGGCAGCTGGATGCGCGGGATGCGGCCGTCGGGGTCGAGGCCGTCGAGCGGATCGTATGGTCTGGGCAGGGGGTCACCCTGGGCGGTGGCGAAGGTCCACGAGCCGGTCGCGGCCAGCGCCAGGGCGAGCAGCAGGGGGAAGCGGAGGACCATGGTGGCTGCAGGGCGGAGTTCGGCGCGTTATCGTGTGTGGATGCGACGGAATCCGCGCCGCGAGATCTTCGAATGTGGGCACTGTGGCGCCGACGTGCCGGTCGGCAGTGCGGCGTGCCGCGAATGCGGCAGCGATCCGGGCACCGGTTGGCAGAGTGCCGACGAGATCGACTATGCGAGTGTCGACCTGCCGAGTGGCTATGCCGACGACGCGGGGCACCCGGGGGCGACGCTGACGGATCGCCGGCCGCGCTGGGTCGCGGTCGTGGCGTTGCTGCTGGTGGTGCTGTTCGTCGTGGCGCTGGTCTGGCGGTGAACCGGACGCCTCGCTGGCGGTGAACCGGGCCTTGGACCGACGCGGAGCCTGCCGTCAGTCGACGACCACGTAGAGGACCCGTTCGTACGGGATCGCGCGGATCACGTTCCCTTGGCTGCGGATCACCACCCAGCCGGGGCTGCGGCTCGGCAGGGGTTCGAGCAGCGTGCCGGTGTCCGTGTTCTGGTTGCGGAAGTCGCCGTCCATGCCATAGACGACCTTGACCGTCTTGCCGACCGCCGGCGGCCAGCGGCTGTCGAGGCCCTTGGGTTGCGCGACCGGGCTGGCGCGGGCGTCCTCGCGCGGTGCGGCCTTGGGGTTGGCGGCAGGCACCGCCGCTGCGTCGTTGGTGGCGGCGGTGGCATTCGCCGGTCGCAGGTTGACCGGCAGCAGCTGGCCGGCGGTGCTGGCGAACGTCGCCGCCGGGTCGTCGTCGCCGCTGGCCTTGAGTTCGACGGTGACCGGGAAGTGGTCGCTGTAGATCTTGCGCCACGCGTCCTTGTCGAGACCGCCGAAGTCGCCGTGCACCCGCAGGCTGCTGCGCACGACCTCGCCGAAGCCCGCCCCGACGACCACCTGGTCGATCGGCTCGGGGAAGTGCATGATCGTCGGCACCTGCGGCGAGGTCTCCAGGTACTGGAACGTGCCGCCCTTCTCGAGCACCGTCTCGGGCTCGGTGCCGTAGGTGCTGTTGAAGTCGCCGAGCACGACGACGTCCTGGTCCTCGCCGGCCTTGCCGAGCACGTTGCCGAGCCAGGTGTGCAGGTGGCTGGCCTCGAGGCGGCGCTTGATCTTGTCGAGGTCCTTCTGGCCCGCTTTGAGGTGCACGGTGATGGCGCGGAAGTCGCAGCCGGTGGTCTTGCAGCGGAACACCGCGCTGACCGGCACGCGGTGGAAGATCGGCGTGCCTTCGACGTCGCGCGGCAGTTCGAGCAGCTCCTCGGCGAGCACCAGGTCGACCGCGCCGCTGTCGTACAGGAAACCGATCTGCTGGCTGGTCTTGCCGTCGTCCCAGCCGCCGCTGGTGCCGAGCAGCGTGCGCCAGGTCGGGCCGGCCCCGGCGGCGACCTTCTGCAGCGGTTCGGCGCCGCAGATCTCCTGCACGGCCAGCACGGCGACGCCGAGTTCGCGCACCTTCTTGCCGATCGCCGCGTAGTCGGCGTCGTCGCGCGGCGGCAGGTTGTTGCGGAAGTTGCCGGTGGCGCCGAGGAACTCGAGGTTCCAGGTGCCGATGCGCAGCGTGCCGGGTTGCTGCGGGGCTGCCGACGCCAGCGCGGCGAACAGCAGGGCGGGAAGGGCGCGGAACGGTTGGAGCATGCCTTAGCCTTCGGCGCGCTCGCGGATCGAGCGCATCAGGTCCTGGAGGAAGTGGATGTTGTGGATCGACAGCAGGATGCCGGCGAGCATCTCGTCGGCGACCGCCAGATGGCGCAGGTAGGCGCGGCTGAACTTGCGGCACGTGTAGCAGCCGCAGTCGGCGACCAGCGGTGCGGGGTCGTCGGCGTACTGCGCGTTGCGCAGCTTCAGCGACGAACCGTCCTTGCCGAACGCGGTGTGGTTGCGGCCGTGCCGGGTCGGCACGACGCAGTCGAACATGTCGACGCCCTGCGCGGTCGCCAGCAGCAGGTCCTCGGGCATGCCGACGCCCATCATGTAGCGGATCTTCTGCTTGGGCAGCGCGTCGACGCAGGCTTCGAGGGCCACCGCCATCTGCTGCTTGGTCTCGCCGACGCTGAGGCCGCCGATCGCATAGCCGTCGAAGTCCATCGCCGCGAGTGCTTCGGCACTGGCCCGGCGCAGGTCGAGGTCGACGCCGCCCTGGCAGATGCCGAACACCGCCTGGCCGCGGCTGCTGCCGCCCCAGGCGTCGTGCAGGTCGCGGGCCATGCGCGCCCAGCGCAGCGTGCGTTCGTGGGCGTCGCGTTGGTAGTCGGGTGGCGCGTCGCCGGCCGGGCAGTGGTCGAGCACCATCGCGATGTCCGGGCCGAGCTGGCGCTGGAACGTCAGCACCGACTCGGGCGTGCAGCGGTGCGTGCTGCCGTCGATCACCGACTGGAAGGTCACGCCGGCGTCGTCGATCTTGACCTTGCCGCCGAGCGAGAACACCTGGTAGCCGCCGCTGTCGGTCAGGATCGGTCCGTCCCAACCCATGAAACGGTGCAGCCCGCCGAGCCGTTCGATGCGTTCGGCGCCGGGGCGCACGTGCAGGTGGTAGCTGTTGGCGAGGATCAGTTCCGCACCGGTGGCGCGGACCTGCTCGGGGGTGAGGCCCTTCAACGCCGCGTAGGTGCCGACCGGCGCGAAGCACGGCGTCTCGAACGTGCCGTGCGGGGTGTGGTAGCGGCCGCGGCGCAGCGTGCCGAGCTCGGTGCGGACCTCGCCGAGCAGTTCGAAGTGGAAACGGCTCATGGCAGCGGCAGTTCGCCTTGGCGGGGGCCTTGCCGGGGCGGCTGGCCGGGGTTGGCGGGATCGGGCGGCAGACCGAGATGGTCGCGGGCGGCGGCGGTGGCGATGCGGCCGCGCGGCGTGCGGGCCAGCAGCCCGCAGCGGGTAAGGTGGGGTTCGAGCACGTCTTCGATGGTGTCCTCGGCTTCGTCGATCATCGCCGCCAGGGTCTTGAGGCCGATCGCGTCGCCGCGCTGCACCAGGGCGCGCAGCAGCTTGCGGTCGACCTCCTCGAGGCCGAGCTGGTCGATGCGCAGCCGGTCGAGGCCTTCCTTGGCCGCCGCGACGTCGATCGCGGCCTTGTTCTGGATCTGGGCGAGGTCGCGGACCCGGCGCAGCAGCCGCAGCGCCATGCGCGGCGTGCCGCGGCTGCGGTGCGCACACAGGGTCGCGGCGTCGGCGTCGATGCCGATGCCGAGCTTCTTGCTGGCGCGCACCAGGATCTGTTCGAGGTCGCCCGGGGGGTAGGGTTCGAGCCGTTCGACGATGCCAAAGCGCGACCGGAACGGTGCGCTGAGCAGGCCTTCGCGGGTCGTGGCACCGACCAGCGTGAACGGCTGCACGCCGAGGCGCACGCTGCGGCCGCCGGGGCCCGGATCGAGCACGACGTCGATTGCGTGGTCCTCCATCGCCGAGTACAGGTATTCCTCGAGCGCCTTCGGCAGGCGGTGGATCTCGTCGACGAACAGCACCTGGTCGCGCTGCAGACGCGTCAACGTGCCGGCCAGGTCCTTCGGGGCGCCGAGGGCGGGGCCCGAGGTGATCACCACGTCGGTGCCCATGCCGTGCGCGATCAGGTGGGCCAGCGTCGTCTTGCCGAGGCCGGGCGGCCCGCACAACAGCACGTGGTCGAGCGGTTCGCTGCGGTTGCGCGCCGCGGTGATCGCGATGTGCAGGTTGTCGCGGATCTGCTCTTGACCGACGAACTCGGTGAACGTGGTCGGCCGCAGGCTGCGGTCGAACTCGGTCTCGGCCGGGTCGGCGCGGTCGTGGAAGATCATCTGGGCAGGAGAGTACTTGCGTTCGGCGAGGGAATCACCACGCTGGTGGGGGTGAGCGAGCCGCAGGAACTGCCCATCTACGAACTGCTCGGCGAGGCGACGCTGACCGCGATCGTCGCGGCGTTCTACCGCCGGGTGCCGACCGACCCGATCCTCGGGCCGATGTACCCGCCGGACGACCTGGCGGGTGCCGAGCACCGGCTGCGCAGCTTCCTGATCTACCGGTTCGGCGGGCCGCCCGAGTACCTGCGCGAACGCGGCCACCCGCGGCTGCGCATGCGGCACGCGCCGTTCGCAGTCGACACGGCGGCGCGCGACCGCTGGCTGGCGCTGATGCTGGCGGCGATCGACGAGGTGGGCGTGGCGGCCGAGCATCGGGCGTATCTCGAGCGCTTCCTCGGCGACATCGCGACGTTCTTGATCAACCGGCGGACTTGATCGGCGGGTTGCCTGGAGCGAAGGGCGTTCTGGACTGGCCGGTGTTCCTGTTCGACTGGCGTTCTGGAGCGATCGGGGCGGGTGGGCGCGACCGGGGCCAGCGACTGGCTCGGGGACGACCGGACGCGAACCTGGGCGACCATCGGCCACCGACAGCCCTGCGAAGCAGCCCTGCGGCCCGGAGCGGCAGGGTGGCCCTCCGGCCCTCTCCAGCGGCCCAATTCAGCGGCCCAGGCCCAGCAGCAGCCCCTCGGACAAGCCGACCCCTGCCGGAGACCCTGGATCCAGCGCGGCGACCTGGCTGACCAGCTGCAGACCGAGGAACGCATTCGCCAGCGGGATCGGCAACGCCAGCGTGGCCCGGCCCGTGGCGTCGGTGGCGACGAAGCTCGCCACCGCGCTGGCGACGTGCAGCGTACAACCCAGCAGCGGGGTGGCAGCACCCGGGAAGCCCGTCAGCACGGCATGCGCACCGCCGCCTGGTTGGCCGTGCAGTTCGAGCGCGAAGGCACCATCCCCCAGCCGCGGCCAGCCGTTCGCGTGCAAGTGCGGCGCCGTGGCCGAGCACGGAATGCCGAGCGGCTGGGCGGTGGCTTGCTCGTCGCCGAGCGTGAACAGCTGCAGCGTGTTGAGCACCCAGAAGCCTGGCCGACTGCCGATCCCGACGGCTGTCAGGTGGCCGGCGGCCCCGCCTGGCAGTGCCACGTCGCCGAACGTGACAGGTAGCCAACCTGTCGGAGCCAGGACGTAGGCGAGCAGACTCGTGCCGTTGGTGTCGCTGCCGACCAGCAGGTTGCGGTTGGTGCCGGCGTCGAAGGCCAGGCTCGGCTGGTTGCCGAACGCAGGTCCCTGGCTGTGCAGCATCGTCCAGGCGTTTCCGTCCCAGGCCCAGGTGTCCTGGCGCGGCTGGCTGTTCGGGTCGAGTCCGCCGTACATCAGGATGGTGCCACGCACCGGATCGAAACCCATGCTGGCGAACGCGCGCACCGGCGGCCGCACGGCCGGCGATCGCGGTTGCCACGTGCCGCCGTCGAACACCCAGGTCTCGTCGCTCAAACTGCCGCCTGGGTTGCCGCCGAACAGCAGCAGCTCGTTGCGCAGCGGGTCGAATGCGAGCTGGGCCCCGTAGCGCCCGCCGGGCCCGGGCGGCAACGCTTGCCAGACGGCACCGTCGAAGCGCCACAGGTCGTTGCGAACCACGCCGACGTCGCTGACGCCGCCGTACAGGAACGTGTGGCTCGGGCCGGTGGCCACCGCGGCCCGATAGCGCGCCGGCGGTTGCAGGCCGGGCACCGGCAGCCATTGGCGGCCGTCCCAGCGTTGCGTCGCGACTGGCTGGCGGGTGCCTTCGTAGAGGCACAAGTCGCCGAGGGGTGAGCGGAAGGCGGTGCTGTCCTGGCGATCGCGCGGCTGCTCGCCGAGGTCGCGGGCCTGCCAACGCACGCCGTTCCAGCTCCACGTGTCGAGTTCTGGCCGGACGTCGTTGCTACCGGCCAGCACGACTTCGCCGAGCCGGCCGTCGTAGGCGAGCGCCGCCGACAGTCGCGGCGTCGGGCGGGTCGCCGTCGGCCGCAGCGTCCAGTTCTGCCCGTCCCATTCGTAGGTTTCGTCGCCGGGGCTCGCCGACAAGCCGCCGAACAGCACACAGCGACTGCGCTGCGCGTCGTAGGCCATGCTCGCGTACCAACGCAGGCCCGGGGGGCTGTTGGCCTGGCGCAGCAGCCAGTCGGTGCCGTCCCATTCCCAGGTGTCGGCGATGCCGCCGCTGCTCTGGCCGCCGTAGACCACCAGGCGGCCACGGGAGTCGTCGAAGGCATGGGCGGCGTCGCTGCGGCCCGGTGGCGAGGTGTTCGGCTGCCGCTGCTGCCAGGTCACGCCGTCGAACACCCAGGTGTCGTTCAGGAATTGCCAGAACAAGCTGCGGCCCCCGAACAACACCACTTCCCGCCGCGTCGTGTCGGCGGCCAACACGAAGTGGTTGCGCGGTGGGGGCAGCTGCGGGGGCACGTAGACGTACCAGGCGTTGCCGTCGCAGCGGTGCATGCGCATCTGCAGGGACTGGTCGACCCCCAGGCACCACAGACCGTGTCCACCGGGATTGCCGACCAGCTGCGGCAGCGGCACGCTGCCGTCGCGGCGCGCCACCGGCAACTCGCGCCAACCGAAGCTGGTGTGCAGCAAGGTGTGGCCCAGCTGGTCCAGCGCATACAGGTCGCCGCTGCGGCTGGTGGTGGCGGTGGCGAACCCGCCGCGGTCGTGCAGGCGCAGATCCTGGGCCAGGATCGGCAGCGGCGCCAGGGCTGCGAGCAGCACCGGGGACAGGCCACGGAGTCGCATGGCGAACATGCCGGCAGCCTAACCGATGCGGCGCCGGCATGGACTGCGTCGCAAGGCTGGGGTCCAGGGGGCCCAGCGGCTACTCTGCGCAGCATGCTGCGCTTCTCGTTCGCCGTAACGTTCGGTCTCTCCTTGCTGGCCCAGGCCGATGGTCCAGCCGCGCGGGGCTTCGTGCCGCTCTGGAACGGTGTCGACCTCGCTGGGTGGCACGGCCAGCGCCATTTCGACCCCTACAAGCTGGCGGCGATGCCTGCCGACGCCCGCGCAAAACTCCGCGCCGAAGACGACGCGACGATGCGCGCGCATTGGTCCGTGCAAGCTGGCGAGCTCGTCAACGACGGCCATGGTGCCTACCTGACCACCGACCGCGCCTACGGCGACGCCGAGTTCCTGCTCGAGTACAAGACCGTGGCTTTGGCCGACTCCGGGATCTACCTGCGCGGTTGCCCGCAGGTGCAGATCTGGGACTTCACCGAAGCGGGCGGCAAGTGGAACCTCGGCGCCGACAAGGGCAGCGGGGGCCTCTGGAACAACGAGAAGCACCCGCGCTTCCCGCCGCAGCTCGCCGACCGACCGTTCGGCGAATGGAACCGACTCGCGATCCGTCAGATCGGCGAGCGCGTCTGGGTCACGCTCAACGACGTCGTCACCGTCGACGGCGCCGTCATGGAGAACTTCTGGAACCGCAAACTGCCGCTGCCGGCCCGCGGTCCGCTCCAATTGCAGACCCACGGCGGCGAGATCCGATTCCGCAACCTCTGGGTACGCGACATCCCAGCCGACGAAGCGAACACCTTCCTGCAGCAAGAAGCCGCCGACGGCTTCGCCCCGATCTTCGATGGCAAGACCCTCGCCGGTTGGCTTGGCGCCACCGACGACTACGAAGTCGTCGACGGCGCCATCCGCTGCAAACCCGGCCGCGGCGGCCAGCTGTTCACCGCGACGAGCTACCGCGACTTCGTCGTCCGCCTCCAGTTCCGCCTCCCGCCAGGCGGCAACAACGGCTTGGCCCTCCGCTACCCCGGCAGCGGTGAGCCCGCCTACACCGGCATCGAGCTGCAGGTCCTGGACGACACTGCCGAGAAGTACGCCAAACTCGAGGACTACCAGTACCACGGGTCCGTCTACGGCGTTGCCCCAAGCGTGCGCGGCTACCTGCGGCCGGTCGGCGAGTGGAACTTCCAGGAAGTCGAGGTGCGAGGTACGCGGTACGTGGTGCGATTGAATGGCACGACGATCCTCGATGCGGATGTCCAGGGCATGGCGTCGAAGCTCAAGGAGCATGTGGGGAAGGATCGGGTGGAGGGGCATTTTGGGTTTGCGGGGCACAGTGATGCCGTCTCCTACCGTGCCCTGACCCTGAAACTGATTCCTTGAGTGTTGGCGTACCGGGTGTGCCGCTACCTGCCGACCCACCCCAGGATCACGGAGCCTCAGGCCACCACGGCAACCGCCTCCCCGACCCGCTGCCGGCCATCGGCGCTCAACGGGTGGCTACTCAGCGCACCCCAGTCCTGTCGCCACCGCGTGACCTCCTCGAAGGTCAGAGGCCTCGGTAGCAACCCCAAGACCGACGCCGAGCTGCAGTCGGACTTGTCGCTGTTGAAGCGCACCCGGATGTAGTTGCGGTACACGGTGAACATCTGCATGTGGGTGCGCAGGTACTCCCGCTTCTTGCTGACCAGCCAGGTGCGCCGACGCAACCGACCGAGGTTGTCCCGACACATCGCCAGCGTGATGTTGATCGGGAACAGTGGGTTGCTCGGGTCGCGTTTGGCCTTGCCAGAGGTGGTGACGTGCCGCACCCGATCGCCGAAGATCTCGCTCAGGATCGGTCCGTAAGTCGACTTCTGGTCGGTGTGTACACGCAGCTTGCCGCCGTTCAGACGGCGATCGACCCGGGCGAACACCTCGTGCACGCAGTCGCGGCTGTCATCCTCCCGGATGCCCTCTTCGGCCTCGAGTTCGTCCTGAGCCTGGCGCCGCTCGGAGCCTTCCTGGGCAAGCCGGCGAATCGGTGCCACGCCGTGGGCGACCAGGAACCAACTCGCGCACTCGACGACCACCGGCATGGTGACCGGACGCAGCTTGCTGTGCTCGAAGGTCTCGAGTTCGTCGAGCGCATAGGTTCTTCCGCCTGGCAGCTTTGCGGACAGGTTCTCGTGCAACCAACCGGCCTGACGCTCGATCTTGCGCGCCTTGCGCAGCGCGCCTCGCGGGCTCATGTGCAGGATGCGTGCCGATTGCCGGTAGCCCGTGCTGCTCACCAGACTCTCGTAGAGCCTGATGTTCAGCTCCGGGCGTCGGTCGCGATAGTCCTGCCGGAATGTCTGCTCGGAGAACGTCCGGCCACAGTCCAGGCAGTGGAACCGTTGGACGGGGTGTTGCCGGCACTGGGGCTTGTAGAATCCGTACCGTTCGAAGAACGGTTGATGCTCCCCTGCCTCGGGAACAGCGTGCCGCGGGCACGACGGATTGGGGCAGAACGGCGGCTGGAATCTCGCTTGCAAAGCGCCTCGCTGCAGCAGAGGAGAATCCCCCGCTGCAGGTGAGAAGTGCCGTGAGTCCGCCGTCGGGCGCACGGAATCCGGCGATTCCGGCGCCAACACTCAAGGAATCAGTTTCCGAGGCGTGCCTCGATCGCCTGGCTGGTCCCGATCGGCGCCGCGAACGGCAGCGCAAAATCGAAATCCACCACCTGCCCGACGATCGTCAACCCGGTCAGCGCCGGATTCTGCGGCAGCGACAACCCCCAGCTGACCGTGCCCGTCGCGTCGGCGAAGCCGACGTTCGACGCCAGGATCGGCAACACATACGCCAGCACCGTCGGCGGCGTGCCGGGCAGCGGATAGCCGAGCGGGAACGACGAGAAACCGAGCACGAGGCCACAGAAACTGTGGTTCGGCGCACCCGCCGGGACCATCCCCGTGGCGCCCAACCGCCAGCCGGTCGTGCCGAGGATCGGCAGGCCGTCGCTGAAGATCGAAGGCGTACCCGCGGTCGTCGGCGAGGGCGAGCCGAAGGTCGTCACCGACGTCGACGGCGTGTGCGCGTCGAACAGGTCGAAGAGTGGCGGGTGGCAGCCGGCGGTGCCGTTGAGGTTGTGCAGCAACGCCTCGCGGTAGGTGGCGTAGACGGTGCTGAGCGTGGTGGTCGTGGTCTTGCCGGCGAAGCGCAGGCCGTCGTCGTAGCCGTAGGTGCCGCCGAAGTTGGCGACGACCGTGTCGCCCTGGACGTGCAGGCGGATGCGCTGCCAGCCGTCGGTGACGTTCGGGAGGATGTCGATCGGGCCGGCCAGCACCGTGTAGCCGAACGGATCGGTCGAGCTGACGCCGGTGCAGTCGAGCAGGTAGAGCTGGCTGAACGTCGGCGTGCGGAAGTGCGCCCAGCAGATGCCGGTGAGGTGGTGGTAGCGGGTGCCCACACCGAGCTGGATTGCCGCGAAGTAGCCACCGACATCCGGCGGGTTGCCGTTCGGGGCGACCGTGCCGCGCACGCCGACTGCCCACCATTCGCCGTCGGCGGTGTTGTAGTGGTCGAGCAGCGCTGCCGGGGTCGGCGTGTAGGGGACCGGGTTGACCGGCGTCATGATCGGCTCGAAGTACGCGAACGTCTCGACGACGATGTCCGAGGTCGGCGCGACTTCGAGGTACACCGAGTTGCCGCCGCCGGTGCTGTCCCAGATCGACATCGCCAGCCCACCGGCAGGCGAGGCCGGCTTCTGGGTGCGGTTCTGCGGGTCGACGACCGTCGGGTCGACGTACTTGGCGGTGACGAAGCCGGGCGACCAGCCGGGAATGCTGGCACCCGCGACGCCCGTGTCGAAGCTGTCGAAGTAGGG
>DAIMFJ010000062.1:0-3350 GCA_036724695.1 Planctomycetota bacterium | reverse complement strand
GCGAACCCGTCGGCAGGTTCGGGGCGCCCGGCGTCGGGAAGCCCATCCGGAAGTCGGTCTCGTTGCGGTCGTCGTCCCAACCGTCGAACGTGCGCTGTGCCGACGACCAGTTGGCCGGGCCATTGCCACACGCCAGGTCGCCGTAGATGCCCTTGCCCTCGAGCGTCCACGGCGGCAGCGGCATCGTGCCGCCTCCGATCTCGTAGATCACCGTGTCGACCTGGGTCGACGTCGGTTGCGCGGGGTCGCCGGTCCACAGCTCGATCGTGTCGTACGAGCCGTTCTCGAGCCCGTTGGCGGGCATCACCTGGGACACGCCGGGCACCGCCGCGGGCACCACCAGGGCGTTGCCGATCAGGTAGAAGCCACCGGGCGCCAGGATCGTGCCGGGCAGCACGACGTGGGTCGGCACCGCGCCGGCCCCCGAACCGCCGTAGCCCGGGCTGGCGCTGTCGTTGTTGACGATGTGCCAGCCACTGATGTCGATCGGCGCACCACTGCGGTTGTAGAGCTCGACGAATTCCCAGTCGTCGGTGCCCCCGTCGTCGTAGACGAATTCGTTGATGACGACCGGAGCAGAGGAGGTACCAGGCCCCTGCGGCGCGAATGCCGCAGCGGCGAGAAGGAGATCTAGCATGGTGTTGGCAGGCCTGGCCGGGGGGCCAGGTTGGGGATGGAACGGGGCGAACCCGCGATCAGAGGGTAGCACGATGCGGGCGGACGGCGCGAGGCGCAAGCCCCCCCGGGCAGCGCTGGATTGCGGTGCAGGGCAAACCAGCGCAAAGCGTGGCAACCGCGTCCCGAACGCGTAGAACGCCACCATGAGCCAAGCCACGATCCTGGTGCGGGTTCGCTGCTTTGCGGCAGTGCGCGAAGCGCTCGGCGCCGACGTCGTCGAGGTCCGGTTGCCCATGGGGGCCACGCTGCGCCACCTGCGCGACCGCCTGCTTGCGGACGCGCCAGCCCTGGCGCCGGTGCCGGTCGCCTACGCGCGCAACCGCGACTACGCGACCGCCGACACCATGCTCGCCGACGGCGACGAAGTGGCGTTGATCCCGCCGATCAGCGGGGGTTCGGGGGCCGTGGATCTGTATCGCTTCGACCTCGTGCACGGCCCGATCGACGTGCGCGCCCTGGAATGCGAATGCCGCACCGATGCCGATGGCGCAGTGGTGACCTTCGCCGGCACGACCCGCAACCACAACCAAGGCGCGGCTGTGCTGTCCCTGCGCTACGAGGCCTATCCCGAGATGGTGCAGAAGGTGCTCTGTGCGATCTTCGAGGAAGCGATCAAACGGTTCCCGATCACGCGTGCCCGCATCGCCCACCGCCTCGGCGAAGTGCCGATCGGCGAGGCGTCGGTGGTGGTGGTGGTGACCTCGCCGCACCGCGGTCCAGCCTTCGACGCATGCCGCTACCTGATGGACCGGCTGAAGAACGAAGCGCCGATCTGGAAGCAGGAACTGCTCGCCGAGGGTGGTGGCAGCCGTTGGGTCGGCGATCTGCCGCGCGCCTTGGATTGACGTTGCCGGAGCTGGTGGTGGTGTCGGGCGGCTGGTGACGCTACAACCGCGTCCCGCATGAAGATCCGTCACGTTCCTGCCGCACCGCGCGGCGATCTCGCCATCGTCCTGTGCGCCGACGGGGCGCTCGACGCCGGTGACGCATTGGCCGAGCAGGTTGCGGCGGCCCAGGCCACCGGCGACCTCGCCACTGGCTTCCGCAAGCGGGTGGTGTTCCACCAACCGGCCGGCGCGCGCGGCCGGCGCAGTGGCCCCAAGCGGCTGGGCTTCGTCGGTCTCGGCGCAGGCAAGGACGTGACCACCGAACGGCTGCGCCGCGCCGCCGCGATGTCGCTGTCCAGCGCCGGCGACCAACTTCGCTCGCGACCTCGAGAACCTGCCGTCGAACTACTGCACGCCGACCTACCTCGCCAAGCAGGCCAGGCAGCTCGCCGGCGGCCGGCTCAAGGTCAAGGTGCTCGACACGCCGGCGATGCGGAAGCTGGGCATGGGGGCCCTGCTCGGCGTCGCCAAGGGCAGCACCGAACCGCCGAAGTTCCTGGTGCTCGAGTATCGGGTGCCGGGCGCCAAGGGCAACGTCTGCGTGGTCGGCAAGGGGCTGACCTTCGACACCGGCGGCATCAGCATCAAGCCGGCCGCGAAGATGGACGAGATGCGCTACGACATGTGTGGCGCTGGTGCCGTGCTCGGCCTGTTCCACGCGCTCGCGCACGGTGGACTCGGCAGTCATCGACCCAAGCACAACATCATCGGCCTGATCGCCGCGACCGAGAACATGCCCGGTCCGGACGCCCAGAAGCCCGGCGACGTCGTCACCGCGATGGACGGCCATACGATCGAGGTGCTCAACACCGACGCCGAAGGCCGCCTCGTGCTCGCCGACGCGATCTGCTACGGCAAGAAGTTCTACGCGCCCAAGCAGATCGTCGACCTGGCGACGCTGACTGGGGCCGTCGTGGTGGCCCTCGGCCACGAGTGCGCTGGCATCATGGGCAACAACCAGCCGCTCGTCGACGCCTTGATGGCGGCGGGTTGTGCCGCCGACGAACCGCTCTGGCAATTGCCGCTGTGGGACTGTCACAAGGAGCAGGTCAAGAGCAAGTTCGCCGACCTGGCCAACATCAACGGCCCGCAATACGGGAACGGTTCGACCGCCGGTGGCGCGTTCTTGTCGTACTTCGCCGGCGACACGCCGTGGGTGCACCTCGACATCGCCGGGGCCGCGTACGGGGCCGTCGCCAAGGACTACTACACGTCGGGGGCCACCGGCACCGCGGTGCGCACGTTGTTGCACTGGGTGCGCACGCTCTGACAGGCCGAGTGGAACTCATGATACGGCCACTCAGATCACCGATTGGCGGCCGCCGGCGCGGCCGCGCAGTGCCTGCGAGAGGTCCTTCTCCCAGGCGCTGAGCCGTTGCGGTGCGCGCGGCCGCCGACCGTGCCGCGCCGCCCGCTGTTCCGCGTCGTTCACCTTCTCCAGCCGACTTCGCTTCCGATCCGTCCGTCGCCATGGCCGATCCGATCCTGCCGCCCAAGCCGCACGTCAGCCGCCGCGCCCACGTGCGTTCGTTCGAGCACTACCAGAAGCTCTGCCACGAAGCCGCCACCGACCCGTCGGGTTTCTGGCGCCGGCAGGCGCAGCGCGTCAGTTGGTTCCATCCGTTCGAACAGGCGTGCCGGCAGGACTTCGCGAAGGCCGAGATCGCCTGGTACCTCGGCGGGCGGCTCAACGCCGCGTACAACTGCATCGACCGCCACCACGTCGAGCGTGGCGAACAGACCGCGGTGTTGTGGGTCGGCGACGAGCCCGGTACCTACCGCCAC
>DAIMFJ010000061.1:14516-19309 GCA_036724695.1 Planctomycetota bacterium | reverse complement strand
CCGATGTCGGTGGCCACCGACCCGACCCGCTGGCGCCAGGTGCTGCTGAACCTGCTCGGCAACGCCATCAAGTTCACCCCGACCGGCCGGATCGAAGTACGGCTGCGGGGCGCGCACCACGACGGCCAGCCCCAGGCGGTCGTCGAGGTGGCCGACACCGGGATCGGCATCTCGGCAGAACAGATGTCGCGCCTGTTCCAGCCGTTCGTGCAGGCGGATTCGTCGACGACCCGGCGGTTCGGCGGCACGGGACTCGGCCTGTCGATCAGCCGGCGCCTGGCGACGATGCTGGGCGGCCGACTCACGGCCACCAGCGAGTTCGGCAAGGGCACCTGCTTCCGGTTCTCGATCCCGGCGATCCTGCCAACCCAGGTGCCGGCCCGGACGAAGGCCCCGGTGGCTGCGGCGCAGGCACCCACCAACCAGATCCCACCCGACTTCCTGGTCGACCGCCGCATCCTGTTGGCCGAGGACGCCCCCGACAACCGCCTGCTGCTGACGCGCATCCTGCAACGCGCCGGCGCCGAGGTGCACACGGCGGCGAACGGCAACCTGGCGCTGGCCGCAGTGCAGGCCAGCCCAGCGCCCTTCGACCTGATCGTGCTCGACATGCAGATGCCCGAGCTCGACGGGTACGGCGCAGCCAGCCAGTTGCGCCGCCGCGGCTATGCCGGGCCGATCCTCGCCCTCACGGCCCACGCGATGACCGGCGACCGCGAACGCTGCCTCGCCGCCGGCTGCTCGGCGTACGCCGCCAAACCGATCGACCGCCGGACCTTGCTGGCGGCGCTGTTCGACTGCCTGTCGACGACCGTCAAACCGACGTGACGTCCGGCGGGGCCGCCTGCAGCACTCCAGCCAGCGCCAGCCGCGCCCGGTGCAGCCGCGAGCGCACGGTGCCGATCGGCAGCGCCTGCGCCGAAGCGATGCCGGCGTAGTCGAGGCCGGTGTCGACGTAGAGTTCGAACGCCTGCCGCTGCTCGACGGGCAGGCGTGCGAGGGCCTCGTCGAGGCGGTCGCCGAGTTCGTGGGCGATCGCGCTGTGCAGCGGGTTGTCGCAGTCGCGGTGCAAGGCACACGCGGCCGAATGTTCGTGGTGGCGGCGGCGCGCCGCCGAACGGCGCATCTGCCGGCAACGCAGCAGCGTGGCCCGCAGCAGCCAGGCGGCGGGGTGCTCGAGCACTTCGCCACGTCGCCAGTGGGTCAGCATGGCGTCCTGCACGACGTCGTCGGCGAGGTGCGAACAGCCGAGGAAACGCCGCGCGGCGGCATGGGCGCGGCGCACCGCGGCGGGGGCGAACGGCGCATCGACCTCGCGCGACGGCGAGGTGGTCGGGTGGGCCCCGGTCGGGGCCTCGGCAACGGGTATGGTCACGGACAGGATGGGACCTTCGGCAGCGGCTCACACCGCGCCGCAAGGTCGTGGCGGCGGCAGTGTCAGGTGGGGATCGTGCAAGACGACGGCGACGTTCCCGCCGGCGGGCCGCGCCCGGTGGCGGCAGGCGACGCCGACCCGTGCTGCTGCGCCGGCGCGGGCGGCACCACCCCGGCCGCCGGCGGGATCGGTGGCTCGGGGAAGCCGTGCGCGGGAGCGGCCCCACAGGGTGCGAAGCTCTCGAAATCGCACGCCAGACACACGTGCGGCAGGACTTGCACCGCCTGCCCGGCGGTCGGCGCTTGGAGCCCCTCCGCCGAGGCGGTGCCGTGGTGACGACCGCACGTGCAAGTCGCCACCTCCACCACTGCCGTGCCCTGCAGATGCCGTGCTCGCGAGCCGTGTGCCGCATGGTCGTGCAAGGCTGGCAGCAGGAGCCGCAGGCAGAGGGCCAACACGCCCAACCAGGCCGCCAGGCGGCGGCCTCGCAGGTGCCATCGCTGGCGCGGCAGTTGGCAGCAGAGGCCCATCCGGGCCCAGGTCTAAGGCGCGCCAACCCCCGCCGACAAGCCGAAGCACGCTCCCGCGGTCACAAAATCCGCCGTTGCGGTGTGACGAACGCCCACTCCGGATCCTGCAAGGGGCAACTGCAACCAACCCTTGCCATGAAGCACCCGAAAACCACCGTCCTTCTCGGTCTGTTCCTGTTCGCCGCCGCCCACGCCTGCGGCCAGCCCACCACCCTGGCCGCCGCCACCGGCCCCGACTACGAACGCGGTCGCTACCTGGTCGAACGCGTCGGCATGTGCCAGGACTGCCACAGCCCGCGCGACGAGCAGGGCCGGTTCGTGCCCGAGCGCTGGCTGCAGGGCGCGCCGCTGCCGTTCCAGCCGACCGTGCCGATGCCGTGGGCCGGCGCCAGCAAGCCGCTGGTCGGCCTGCCGACGCTGAGCGAAGCGCAGGCGGTGCGTTTCCTAACCTCGGGAGAACTCCCCGAGGGCCGGCGCGCACTGCCGCCGATGCCGGAGTACCGGTTCAGCGAAGCCGACGCCCGCGACATCGTCGCGTACCTCAAGCACCCGATCGCGCCGGTCGCCGGCAAGTAACCACCGCCCTCCGGCGCTACACTCCGACGATGGCCCGCGTCGACCCCGACCGCCTGGAAGAACTGCTCGCCGCCGCCCTCGCCGAACTCGACGGCGGCGGCGAAGCGGCGCTGCAGCGGTTCCTGGCGGCGCATGCCGCGGAGCGCCCGGCCCTCGAACGCGCACTGGCGCGGGTCCGCCAGATGGGGTTGGCGACCCCCACCACCAAGGTCGCCGACTTCCCCGAACGGCTCGGCGAGTTCCGCCTGCTGCGCCGGCTCGGCAGCGGCGGCATGGGGGTCGTCTACGAAGCCGAGCAGGCATCGCTCGGCCGCCGTGTGGCGCTCAAGGTCGTGCGCCCCGAGCTGCTGTACTTCGAAGGGGCGCGCGAACGCTTCCGCCGCGAGATCGAGGCCATCGCCCGCCTGCAGCATCCGGCGATCGTGCCGGTGTTGGCCTCCGGCGAGCAGGATGGCGTGCCGTACTACGCGATGGAACTGCTGCACGGCATCACGCTGCACGAACTGACCCAGCAGCTCCGCAGTCGCCGCCCCGACCAGCTGCGTGGCCGCGACCTGCGCAGTGCCGCCGGCATCGACGGCGAGTCGGGCACCGACCCGTTCGACGGCACCTGGTGGCAGGCGGCGACCCGCCTGGTGTCGAGCATCGCGCTCGGCGTACGCCACGTGCACCTGCGCGGCATCGTGCACCGCGACATCAAGCCGGGCAACGTGATGCTGACCCGCGACGGCCGGGCCGTGCTGCTCGACTTCGGCGTGGCGATGGTCGGCGGGCGCAGCGAGTTCACGCGCACCGGCCACACCCCGGGTTCGCCGGCCTTCATGTCGCCCGAACAACTGCGCGGGGCCTCGGTCGACGAACGCACCGACGTCTATTCCCTCGGCGCAACCCTGTGGCAGCTGCTGGCCCTGGAGGCGCCGTTCGGGCCGCAGGCGGGCACCGACCGCATCGTCCGCGGCGACCTGCCGAGGCTGCGCAGCAAGAACCGCGAGGTGCCGCGCGAGCTCGAGATCGTCGTGCAGAAGGCGATGGACGTCGACCGCGAGCGCCGCTACGGCGACATGCAGGCGTTCGCCGACGACCTCGGCGCGGTGCTGCAGCGGCGACCGATCGCCGCGCGCCGCTTGCCGCCGACCCTGCGGCTGGTGCGCTGGTCGCAGCGGCACCGCATCGCGGCCACCGCGCTGGCCTGTCTGCTGCTGGCCGGGCTGCTGTTGCCGGCGGTCGCGGCGTGGCGCGAGGCGACGCTCAACCGCCAGCTGGGCCAACTCAACCGGCAACTGGCGCAAGCCGTCGCCGACGCCGACGCCAGCCTCGACACCACCCTCGACGCGATCGCCTCGCTGCTGGTCCGGCTCGGCGAAGAACGGCTGCGCCACGTTCCCGCGGCGCGCGAACTGGCCGTCGAATCGCTCGCCGAAGCCTGCGGCATGTACCGCCAGCTGCTCACCCAGCATCCCACCCACGTGCGCATGCGCGTCGACGCCGGCAAGGCGCTGTCGCGCTACGCCGACCTGCTGGCGCGCCACGGCGAGGCCAGGCGGGGCATCGCCGCGCTCCGCGAAGGCATCGCGGTGCTCGGTGGCAGCCGCAGCGACGTGCCCGGCGAGCTCGTGCAGGCCCGCGTGTACCTGCAGATCAACCTCGGCCGGGCGCTGTTCCTCGGCCGCGAGGATCAGGCCGCGGCGGCGGCCCTCGACGCCGCCGAGGCCGATCTCGCCGGGCTCGCCGCGGCACCGCAGTTCGCCCGTGGCGTCGGTCTGGCCCGGCTGTACCTGCGGATGGCCCGGGCCGATCACGCACCGGCCGACGACCCGCAGACGGCCGCGAAGTACCAGGCGGCGATCGCTGCGGCGCGCAGCCTGCTGGCCGGTGCCCCGCAGGATGCCGAGTTCGGCGCGCTGCTGGTCGATGCCCTCGACAACTTCGCGACCTGGTTGACCGCCCAGGAGCGCTACGACGACGCCGTGCCGATGCTGGACGAGGCGTTGCGCACGGCGCGGGCGATCCCCGGCGACGCCAGGATCTGGCCACCGCCGGGCCTGCGCGTCGCCGACGTGCTCGAGACGCTCGGCAACCTGCACGTGTCGCGGCGCGACCTCGCCGGCGTGCCGTTCCTGAAGGAGTGCCTCGCGCTGCGCGAACAGGCCGCCAAGGACCATCCGACCGACCTGTTCGTACGCAGCGACCTGGCCGGCGCGTTGCACAACCTGGCCCGCCTGAACTCGTACCAGGAGCAGGACGAACTGGTCGTCGAGCGGTTGACGCGCGCCGTCGAGCTGCAGCGGCAGGTGGTCGCCGAACTGCCGACG
>DAIMFJ010000061.1:13959-14506 GCA_036724695.1 Planctomycetota bacterium | reverse complement strand
GCCGACGTTCTGGCAAGGACACGACTACCTGCTGCGCCACCTGACGCTGCTCGGCAGCGCACAGGCCAACCTCGGCCGCCGCGCCGACGCCGAACGCACCGCCGCCGAGCTGGCCGGACTCGACCGCGATCCAGTGGCGCGGCGCCGGGCGGCGCGGCTGTGGCTGCGCTGCGCGCAGCTGCTGGCCGCCGAAACGAGCCCTCCGGCCGACGCGGCGGCACGCCGCGCCACGTTCCTGCGCGAAGCGCTGGCCAACCTCGCAGCCGCCGAACAGCTCGGCTGGGGCAGCGGCGGCAACTTCGCCGATCGGCTGTACGACCCGCTGCGCGACGCCCCGGCGTTCGCCGCCCTGGTCGAACGGGTGCGCGCCCGTCAGACCGCGGTGTCGCCGCCGTCGACGAGCAACGCCAGCCGCGAGATGCCGCGGTAGACGAGGTTGCGCACCGCGCCCTCGCTGCGGCCCATGCGCTCGGCGATCTCCTGGTGCGACAGCCCGCACAGTTTGTGCAGCGTGACGGCCTCGCGGTAGTCGTCGGGCAGCTGGTCG
>DAIMFJ010000061.1:6801-13949 GCA_036724695.1 Planctomycetota bacterium | reverse complement strand
CCCGATCATCGGCCGGCTGGTCGAACGCGGCCTCGACGCGCCGCATCGCCTCCTTGACCTCGTACTGCTGGCTCGGCGAGACCATCTGCCGGTACGCCGGCAGGAACGTGCTGCCGTCCGGCAGCGCCACTTCGCGCCCGGCATCCCGTTTGGCGGCCTTCTGGAAGCGGTGTTTCTCGCGCAGCTTGTTCTCGGCCCGCACGTACAGCCAGTGCCGGAACGGCGCCTCGCCGCGGAACTCGAACGCCGAGAGGTCCTCGAGCACCTCGCGGCACACCGACTGCACGAGGTCCGGCGCGGTCAGCTTCTCGCGCATCGCCGCGCCCATGCGCAGCCGCACGAACGCCTCCAGACCCGGCAGGTGGCGGACCAGCAACTGTTCGATGGCAGGGCGCTCCTGGCGCCGCGCGGCGGCGACCAGGTTCTCGGTCGGGGTCTCGGGTTCGCCGCCGGCGGTCATGGCTGCCTGGCATGCTAACCGCAGATCCGCCCCGCCGGGCAGTGGCCCTGGTCGGGAACTTCGCTATCCTGTTCGCCCCCGATGATCACCCTGACCGGTATCCAGAAGCAGCACGGCAACCAGGTGCTGTTCGTCGACGCCTCGATGCAGCTCAACCCCGGCGAGAAGGTCGGGCTGACCGGCCCGAACGGGGCCGGCAAGTCGACGGTGTTCGGCCTGATCGTTGTCCTCGAGAAGCGGTAGGGCGGCGAGATCACGATCCAGAAGCGCCTGACGATCGGCTACTTCCGCCAGGAAGTCTCCGACATGAAGGGCCGCACGGTGATCGACGAGGCGATCGCCGGCAGCGGCCGGCTCGGCGAGTTGCACCACCAGCTCGAGCAACTGCAGCACGACATGGCCGACCCGGACAAGGCCGACGACATGGACCGCATCCTGACCCGCTTCGGCGAGGTGCAGGCCGAGTACCAGGACCGCGGCGGCTACGAGCTCGAGGCCAAGGCCAAGGAAGTGCTGCACGGCCTCGGCTTCCACGACGCCCAGATCGACGGCGACTGCGGCGCCTTGTCGGGCGGCTGGAAGATGCGCGTCGGCATGGCCAAGGTGCTGCTCGGCAACTTCGACGTGCTGCTGCTCGACGAACCGACCAACCACCTCGACATCGAGTCGATCCTGTGGCTGGAAGGCTTCCTCCGGCAGACCAAGTCGGCGGTGCTGATGACCTGCCACGACCGCGACTTCATGAACCGCGTCGTCAGCCGCATCATCGACGTCGACGCCGGCGAGTTCGTGTCGTACACCGGCGACTACGACTTCATGGAGCGCGAGCAGAAGAACCGCGCCGCCCAGCAGGAGGCCGCCTACGAACGCCAGCAGGCGATGCTCGCCAAGATGCAGCGCTTCATCGACCGCTTCGGCACGCACGTCGCGAAGGCCGCCCAGGCGCAGAGCCGCGCCAAGAAGATGGACAAGATCGAGCGGCTCGAACCGCCGAAGAAGCGCGAGATCGTGCCGTTCGCGTTCAAGACGCCGCCGCGCAGTGGCGACGACATCGTCAAGCTGCAGGGCGTGGGCAAGGCCTACGGCAAGAAGGTGGTCTACGACGGCTTCGACTTCGCGATCACGCGCGGCGAGCGCTGGTGCGTGATGGGCCAGAACGGTTCGGGCAAGACGACGCTGCTGAAGATGGTCGCCGGCCATCTGCAACCCGACCGCGGCAACGTCAAGCTCGGCAGCGTCAAGATGGGCTACTTCGCGCAAGAGGCCCTCGACCTGCTCGATCCGGAACTGACCGTCTACCAGCAGATCGACCAGCAGTTCCCGCTCGAGGCGATCGGCACCAAGCGGGCCTTGCTGGGCGCGTTCCAGTTCTCCGGCGACGAACAGGACAAACGCATCGCGATCCTGTCGGGTGGCGAGAAGTCGCGGCTGGTGCTGGCGCTGATGCTGTTCGATCCGCCGAACTTCCTGGTGCTCGACGAGCCGACCAACCACCTGGACCTGGCCACCAAGGAGATGCTGGTGCAGACGCTGAGCAACTTCGAGGGCACGATGCTGTTCGTCAGCCACGACCGCACGTTCTTGCGCGGCCTGGCGACCCGCGTGCTCGACGTCAGCCCCGGCGTGCTCGGCAAGCAGCCGATCGCGTACCCCGGCACCTACCTCGAATGGGTCGAGAAGACCGGCATGGAAGCGCCGGGCGTGCACGCGTAGCGTCGGGCCAGCGCGCAGCCGCCGGTCACGGCGCCTTCGAACGGTCGGCGCGCGGGAACAGCACCTCGGTGCCGCCGCTCGCGAGGTCGACCTGCACGATGCGCGTACCAGCCTGCAACACCGCGCGGTCCGCGGCCGGCCAGGCCAGCAGCCGGTAGAACCAGCGCTGCGCGCGCGGCAGGTGCGTCGCCGGCAGCATCGCGAGTTCGCCCGTCGCCGGGTCGAAGCGCGCAAACGCCTCGGCGTCGTTGTCGCAGCAGCGCAACCACACCTTGCCACCCGGGTCGCGCGGCAGCAGCGCGTCATACTGCGCCAGCGGAGTCTCCACCTCCACGCTCCCGAACGGCAAGCCGGCCGGCACCGCGAAGTCCACCACCGCGCCATCGGCCGGCCGGTAGGTGAACAAGCGCGCCGGTGCGGCGTGCCGCGAAGACTGTTCGCGCACGACCAACACCCGGTCGTCGTCGAGCAGCCCGAGCACCTTGGCACCGCGCAATGCCTCGACCGGCTGCCTGGCCCCGGCCCGCTGCTCCTGCCACGCCGTGTTGCGCGTGCCAGCGCCCCGGAGCAGCAGCACGTCGCGGACCAGGAAGCCCCAGCTGGTCTGCTTCGCCAAGGTCTCGCCAGTCGCGAGATCGACCAGGTCCTGGTGCGAGGGTCCGGACAACACCACGCCGTGCCCCGCGGCACGTACCGAACCGGGCCGTGGCACCTCGAGCACACGCCGGATGCCACCGGCCGCGTCATCGGTCACCAGCCAGCCGTCGGCGGCCCACACCGGCCGATTGCCGGGCAAACGGAACGGCGTCGTGCGGCGCACTTCAGCGGCGACGGCGTCGCCGAGCGGCCCGGACAGTTCCGGCGATTTGGTGTCGCGAGCGAACCCGATCGGCGTATCGACGCCAGTCGCCAGATCGAACACCGTGCGGGTGTCCTGGTGGTCCCAACGGTGCCAGTAACGCTGCGTGCACGACGGCATCATCGCGTACGGACGCACCAAGCCCGGCGACAGCGAATGGTAGAGCCCGCCGATCTGTTCGGCCGCCCCCGTCTGCAGATCGATCCGGAACGGCAGGTGGGACCAGTTCGCCATCGCATTGCCGCTCGCCAGCGCGTAGCGCCCGTCCGGAGACATGCCCATCACCTGCAGGCTGGCGAATTGCTGCGGATCGGGATGGTGGTAGGACCACGCCCGTTCGGCGAACCAGGCCCCCGGCGGCAGCAGCCCGAGCCCGGTCACGCACAATCCCAGCCGCGCCGAGCGCAGCGGTCCGCCGCCGCGCCGACCAATGCCGAACGACACGCCGGCCACCAGCAACCCGAGCGGCGCCACCAGCCACAGCCAGCCCTGCCAGGCGATGCCCTCTTCGATGCGCGGGCTCTGCCGCAGCACCGCGGCGACCAGCAGCGCCACCACCAGCACGAACAACAGCGCCCCGCCAAGGGCCATGCGGCCCTTGGGCAACCACGTGCCGATCGCCCAGACCCACGGGGCCAGCAGCAAGGCCAGCCCACCGCCGACGACCAGTTGCGGCCAGTGCAGGGTCACTTCACCGGCCCAGTTCCAGCGGAACAGGCGATCCCAGTTGCCGTCGCGCCACGTGACGAACGACTCGCCCACCCACAGGCAGAGCAGCGGCAACAGCAAGCCCGCGAGCAGCAAGAACAGCAGTTTGCCGGCCATTGCCGGCCGCAGCGCGCCTGGCAGCCGCCGCACGAACAGGTCGTCCTTGGCGGTGAACTCGCTGCGCACGAGTCCCGGCGCGACGAACGCCACGACCCCGATCACGCCAGCCGTCACAAACCACGTCAACGCGTGCACGCCGAAGTCCTCTTCGAGCCAATAGTGCGTCGGCGCGATCGACAGCCCGATGCACAGGCTGGCGAGGATCAGCAGCGTGTAGGCGATCAGGATGCCGCGCTGGGCGCGCCATTCCTTCCACAGGTAGACCAGGGCGAGGTTCATACCAGCACCTCCGCACCGCGCACGCTGGCGGCGAGCACCCGGTGCAGGCCGTGTGGGATCTGCACGGGTTCCGGCTGGCCGAGCACCTCGGCGAGCGTGCCGTGCTGCACGATGCGGCCGCGGTCGAGCACGGCGACGCGGTCGGCGATGCGGGCGGCGACGTCGAGTTCGTGCGTCGCGCACAGCACGGTGCGCTCGGCACCGCGCAAGGCCTCGAGCACACCGCCGAGCACCTCCTCCTTGACCAACGGATCGAGGCCCGCGAACGGCTCGTCGAGCAACAGCAGCTCCGGCTCGGCAGCCAGTGCGGCGACCAGCATCAGCTTCATGCCCTGGCCGCGCGACATGGCCTTGACCTTGGTACGCAGCGGCACCTGCAGCCGGTCGCACAGCTCGCGGCACGCAGTCGCGTTCCAGGACGCGTACTGCGGCGCGAGGAACCGAAACAGGTCCAGCGCGGTCATCCACGGGTAGCAATCGGGCACGTCCGGCACGTAACCGACGCGCTGCAGCACCGCGCGGTGTTCGCGCAGCGGATCGGCACCCAGCACCTGCACGACGCCGGCGCGCGGCCGCAACAGGCCGAGCAGCACGCGCAACAAGGTGCTCTTGCCGGCACCGTTCTGGCCCAGCAACACGGTCACCTGGCCGCTGGCGAGCTCGAAGTCGAGCCCGTCGAGCACCCGGCGACGGCCGAATCCGGCCACCAATCCCCGAATCGACACTGCCTGGTTCATCGCATCACCTTCTCCCCAGAGGTCTCCCGTCCGCCCGCCGCGTCGGCGATCACGTCGTGCAACAGCGCGGTCGCATGGCCGGCCCGCACGGCCGCCAGCGCCGCCCGGCGCAGTCCGTCCAGCGTCTCGGCCAGCCGCAGCCCGCGCGCGACGTCCGGCGCCATGGCCGTGACGAACACTCCCGAACCGTTGCGCCCTTCGGTCACGCCGAGGTGTTCGAGGTCGCGATAGGCCTTGGTGACGGTGTTCGGGTTCACCAACGCCGCCGCCGCCAGCCCCCGCACCGACGGCAGCTTGTCGCCTGGCACGAGTTCGCCGACCGCGATCGCATCGAGCACGGCGGCGACGAGCTGTTGGCTCGGCGGCACCAGGCTGCCCGGATCGACGCGCACTTCCATGACCGTACCATCGGCCTAGGACGGTGGTCGCTTGAGGGCATTTCGGCCCAATCCGGCGGGGCGGGTTGCGGTCGGATTGCGGACCTGCAACTCCGATGTCGAGCGCACCTACGAGCGAGACCACCGGGATGAAACTGCGCGCGCGCCTGTTGCTGATCACCGCCCTGCCCACCGTCGCCATGCTGGTCTTCGCCGGCGAAGCCCTGCAGCACAGCCTGCACCAGGAGGCCGACAACCACCGCGCCTGGGTCCACGCCACCTTGTCGGTGCAGTGCGGCAACCTGCTGCACGAACTGCAGCGCGAACGCGGCCTGTCGGCCGGCCACCTGGCCAGTGGCGGTCGCCGGTTCGGCGCCGAACTGGCCACCCAGCGCCGCGCCACCGACCAGCAGCTCGCCGCGCTGCGGCAGGCGCTCGCGACGACCCCGAGCGACGTGTCGGCGGAACCCGCCCTCGGTGCCGCCCAGGAACTGCCGCACGTGCGCGCCAAGGTCGACGGCACCGCCGGCGATGCCGGTCCGGCGATCGGCTTCTACACGCAGTGGAACGCCCGACTGCTCGACTACGCGACCGGGCTCGCCGACCTCGACGGCGACTTCGGGGTGCCGTTCGTCGCCTTCACGGCACTCTTGCGCGGCAAGGAGGCGCTCGGCCTCGAACGCGCCGCCGCGAACCGCGCCTTGACCAGCGGCGCCTGGCAACCGCAGGGTTACGCCGACTACGTGGCCAGCGTCGCGCGCGCCGACACGTTCCTGGCCGAGTTCCGCGGCATCGCCGGCGCGGCCTGGCGCGACACCCTCGACCACCACCTGGCCAGTGCCGCGGCGACGCCCGCTGGCGAGCTGCGACGCGCGCTGCTGGCCAGCGACGGCGCTGCGCTGCCGGCGATCGACGCCGGCACCTGGTGGCAGGCCGCGACGGCACGCATCGACGCCCTCAAGGTGGTCGAGCAACAGGTTGCGACCGAACTGGCGGCCGACGCCAGCGCCGCCGCGGCGGCGGCCGATCGCTGGGCCCTGTGGGACATCGGCTTCGCCCTGTTCGCCGGCATCGGCGGCACCTGGTTGGCGCGCCGTTCGGCCCGCCACCTCCTCGACCAGGTCCAGCGCCTGCGCGGCGCGATGCAGGGCCTCGCCAGCGGCGACCTGACGGTGACCACCGACTCGCGCGGCGACGACGAGATCGCCGAGAGCTGCCGACTGCTCGACGCCTCGGTGCGCCAGTTGGCGACGACGATCACCGGCGTCGCCAGCACCGCCGTGCGCGTCGACGAAGCCTCGCGCCAGATCACCGCCGCCAGCACCACCATCGCCAACAGCGCCTCCGAGCAAGCCGCCAGCCTCGAGGAGGTGCGCGGCACGATGACCGAGGTGACCGCGCGCGTGCAGGACGTCGCCGGTCGGGTTCGCGAAGCCGGCGAACGCGCGCAGCACGCCTGTGCGCTGGTCGGTCGCGGCGAGACCGCAGCCGGGCAACTGCGCCTTGCGATGGCGCAGATCCGCGCCTCCAGCGACGCCGTCGCCAAGATCCTGCGCGCGATCGAGGACATCGCCGCGCAGACCAACCTGTTGGCGCTGAACGCGGCCGTCGAAGCGGCGCGCGCCGGCGAATCGGGCCGGGGCTTCGCGGTGGTCGCCGACGAGGTGCGCAACCTCGCCGGCCGCTGCGCGCGCTCGGCGGCCGAGATCGGCACGTTGGTCCAGGAGTCGTTGGCCCGCACCAACCACGGTGTCGACACGACGGCGGTGGTCGCCGACCTGTTCCGGGACATCCTGCAGTCGTCGCGCGACGTCGATGCGCTGCTGGCGAACGTGGTCGAAGGTTCCGCGCGCGAGAGTGCCAGCCTGCAGGTCGTCGAACGCGCCGTCTCGGCC
>DAIMFJ010000061.1:0-6791 GCA_036724695.1 Planctomycetota bacterium | reverse complement strand
AGCACCGAGCACGACGTCCGGGCGCTGCGCGCGGCGGTTGCGGCATTCCGCTGCTGAGCTGTCTGGCTGAGCTGTCTGGCTGGGCTGTCTGGCTGGGCTGCAGCGTAGGGGTTTCCACCTACCTCGCGGGCAGAAGCCGGCGCGGCGGGTGCAAAATGTCGTGCCCCCGTGGCGCACCAATCGGCACCCGCGGTTACGTTGTCGCCGGTCCCTGCCGACGAATCCGCTGCCGTGAAGCCACTGCCGCCACCCGACCTGAAGCCCCGCGAACTGGCGATGCGCTCGCTGCTGCCGCTGGTCGCCCTCGGCCTGCTTCTGCTGGTGCCGGCGGTGTCGGCCTACGGGCTGGCGATCCTGACCCTGGTCTGGTGGCAGCTGCAGCGGAGGTTTGCGTGAGCGACGCAGCGCCGGCCAAGGCACCGCTCGGCCTCGCCCGCGCCGCCGACCTGCATTGCGTCGTCTACCACGTGCTGACGGTCGCCTGCTATGCGGTGGCGTTCTGGCTGTGGCTGCATCCCGAGACCAGTGGGCTCGACACCTGGCACGAGCAGTTGGTGTTCGTCGGCGCCGCAGCCCCGCTGCTCGGCTGGATCAGCGGCGTAGACCTCGGCGTCAACTACCACAACCACACGCACCGGCCGCTCTGGAAGAACCGGTTCGTCAGCCGCTGGTTCGCACGCTTCTGGACGCCCGTCGCGGGTTGGCCGCCGTTGTGGTGGGCCTACCTGCACGTCGACGTGCACCACCAGCACCTGCTGCAGGAACGCGACTGGACGCTGCCGCTGCGGCGTGCCGACGGCAGCCACGAGCCGAGCCTGCGCTACCAGTTCGGCCAATGGCCGTGGCGGACCGCGAAGCACTTCTGGCGCGACCTGCGCGACCGCCGCTTCGACCGCTGGCGCGCCGGCAAGGACCTGCTGTGGTTCCTGGCCATCTACTCGATCCCGTTCTGGATCGACCCGTGGATGGCCGTGGTGTTGTGGATGGTGCCGCACGCGTTCGCGAACATCATGACGCTCAATCGCGGCATGTACGTGCAGCACGCCGGTTGCGTGGTGTCCAAGGACCGCCGCTTCCACTCGAACAACTTCCTGTCGCCGTACTTCAACCGCACGATGTTCCACATCGGCTACCACGGCGAGCACCACGACTTCCCCGGCGCGCATTGGGCCGACCTGCCGGCCATCCACGCGCGCGCCGCGCAGAAGGTCAACGCCCAGGCACCTGCCGAGGCACCAGCAGCGCCCGCTGCAGAGCGACCTTCGGCAGCGTCGTGACGCCGTGGCCGGTGGCGACGCCATCGGCCCGCGCGAACGCCTCGAGCGCTAACTCGACGCCGGCGGCGACGCGCCGGTAGCGGGTCACCAGGGTCTGCCCGGACACCTCGAACACGGCGACCAGTTCGCCGGCGTGGTAGCGCGCCGCCAGCTCGATGCCGTTGCGTTCGTCGATCCGGCACGCACCGGTCGCGGCGTCGTCGACCAGCAACCGGTAGTCGCGTTCGGACTGACCGGCATAGTGCAGCAGCCAGCGGTAGCGTCCCGGCCCCTCGGGGAGCGGTTCGACGAGCAGCCGCATCGGTACGGCACGCTCCGCGGGTGCACCCGCGATGCGCAGCAGGCCTTCGTAGTCGCCGACGAACCCCGCGAGGTCGTCGGCCACCGGCCCGGCTGCGGCCGGTGGTTGCGGCACCGCGCACGCGACCGACAGGAGGAGGCAAGCCAGCGAGACGCAACGGAACATCGCCGCGGAATGTAGGCAATCGCGGGCCGCGGCGCCAAGATCCCGGCATGGCCACGTTCGCCCGCCTCGCCGTGCTGTTCCTCGCCGTGCCAGCCTGCCAAGGCCAACCCGAGCCCGCTGCCGCGACACCTGCCGCACCCGCGGCTACGCCCGCCGAGACCGGCAGCGTCAAGCCCGGCATCAACGCCGACTTCCTCGATCCCGCGCTCGACGTCGGTCGGTACGAACAGCGCTTCGAGGTCGAGAGTCGCGAGATCTTCGCCCACCGGGCCAGGATCGCCGCGCTGGTGCCGATCGACACCGGCAGTGCCGTCGCCGACGTCGGCGCCGGCACCGGGCTGTTCACGTGGCTGTTCGCGCGCAAGGTCGGCCCGACCGGCACGGTCTACGCCGTCGAGATCGCACCGAAGTTCGTCGAACACCTGCAGAGCACCGCCCGCGCCCGCAGCCTCCCGCAGGTCGAGGCGGTGCAGTGCACCGAACGCAGCGCCGAGCTGCCGCCGGCCAGCGTCGACGCGGTGTTCGTCTGCGACACCTACCACCACTTCGAGTACCCGCAGGCGACGCTGGCCAGCCTGCACGCGGCACTGCGGCCCGGCGGCCAGCTGGTGGTCGTCGACTTCCTGCGCGAACCCGGCGTCAGCCGACCGTGGATCCTCGAGCACGTGCGCGCTGGCATGGCCGAAGTGCGGCAGGAGATCGAGGCAGCCGGGTTCGAGTTCGTCGAGCAGCCGGCGACGCCGTTCCTGCGCGAGAACTACTGCTTGCGCTTCCGCCGGCCGTGACACCGGCGGGACAATCACCACAGGATACCAATCTGGTGCATTGCCGAGGTTCCCGACGGCCACCGCCGCGACGATGATGCATGGACGTGTTGCCTGAGCCCCGGGCAGCGCCACCCGTCCCATGCGCATACCCCTCGCCGCCCTCGCGGCCCTCGCCACGACGCTGCTGTTGGCCGACGCCACGGCCCAAGGCGGCCGCTTCCGACGCGCCGAAGAGATCACCAACCGCGTCGGCGTGTTCTTCGCCGACCAGCCAGGTCCGACCAGCGACGGCGACAAGGTCGCCGGACTGGAGACCACCGAATTCGTCCGCGCCGCCGTCGCGGCGCGCCAGCCGACCGTGCTGTACCTGGTCGACGGCAAGGCCGACGAGGAGGTCCGCGGCCAGTTCGAGCGGCAGGTGTTCGCCAGTGACGAGCTCGGCATCACGCTGCGCTGCTTCCATTGCGGACGCCTCGACCTGGCCAAGGAGACGGCGCTGGCCGCCCAGTTCGGCAAGAAGGCCCCCCTGTTCGTCGTCTTCGACGCCGAAGGCAAGGCGACCGAGGTGTCGATGGTCGGCTACAAGCCGTCGACTGCGAGCCTGCAGAAGGCCCTCGACAAGGCCGGTGCGGGCACTGTCAAGCCATCGCTCGGCGCGTTCGCCAAGCAATACGCCGGCATGGTGCGCGACCTCGAGCAACTGCTCGGCAAACAGAAGCAGGAGCAGGAGAAGCTGGCGCGGGCCGCCGGGGACGCCAACAAGAAGAAGGCGATCGAGAAGGAACTCGCCGGCATCGCCGACGAGATGCAGAAGCTCCTCGACAAGGAGAACGAGTTCCTGGCCAAACACCGCCTGCCGGAACGGCCGAGCAGCGCGCAGCGTCTGGGCACCTGGCGGCCGCGCCGCGACGAAGGCGACGGCGGCGGTCGCGGTGGTGCCGGCGGTGGCACGGGCCGCGGCGGCGACTGAGGCAGGGTCGGCGACCCAGGACTGGCCGAGACCAGGGAAAGCCCTGATGCAGTCCTGGCCAGCGCGGGGCCGAACAATGGCCCATGAACGCAATGCTGGATACCGGGGCGACGACCTCGGGCAAACCCAAGGGGATCGGCATCGCCGCCCGCCTCGCGGCAGGTTTCGGCTTCCTGGTCGTGATGTTGCTGGTGATGGCCGCGCTGTCGTGGCGGTCGGCGGACTCCGCGCAGGATTCCACCCACGACCTGGTGTCCGCCGTCGACACCGTCGCCGCGGGGGGCCGCCTGTCGCAAGCCAGCTCGCAGTTGCGTTCGAAGATCGGCGACCATCTGCTGCAGCCGGCGGACCGCGACGCGGCCGCCGCCGTGCAACAGGCCAAGCGCGACTACGACACGGCGGCCGCCGAACTGGCCCGCCGCCTGCCGGAGGCGGCCCAGGGCACCCTGGCGACCGCGCAGACGGCGATGCAGACGGCGTGGACCACCTACGAACGCCTGCGCGAGCTGTCCGACCGCCGCCTGGCGATCGAGAACGAGCGCATGAAGCCGGTCGCCGACACCCTGCTCACCGCGATCGGCACGCTCGTCGACGACGCCAACGCGGCCGGCAACGTGCCGGCGCGGGCCGGCGCGCGGCAGTCGAAGGTGGAGTTCCTCGAGGCCCGCACGCTGGCGACCACGGCGATGGACACGCTCGCCGATGCCGACCGCGAGGCCGCGGCCAGGTCGATCGGCACCGCCAAGGACGGCCTGCGTGCGATCGGCGAGAAACCGGAGGTCGCCGCCCTGGCCGAACGCTTCCGCGCCCTGCTGCCGTCGTTCGACGACTACCGCACGTCGTTCGTCGAAGCCGCGCAGCTGCGCCAATCGGTGCAGCAGGTCCTGCACCAGGAACTGATCCCCGCCCAGCGGGCCGCCGTCGCCCAGCTGGTGGCGCTCAGCGAGAGCATCGCCAGCCAGGCCCAGACGTCGTGTCGCGCCGCCACCGACGAAGCGGCCGGCGCGAAGACCTCGGCGCTGGTGATCGGCGCGATCGTCGCCCTGCTGGGCATGGCCCTGGCCTGGGCGATCGGCCGCAGCATCAGCCAGCCGATCCACGGCCTGGTCACCGCCATCGCGACGATCCAGCAGTCCAAGGATCTCACCCAGCGGGTGCCGACCACGGCCCGCCACGAGATCGGCGTGCTCGCCGGTGCCTTCAACGAACTGGTCGGCACGCTGCACGACATCATCACCGAGGTGCGCAGCGGCAGCCAGCAGATCGACGCCGGCGGCCAGCACATCGCCAACGCCAGTTCGCAACTCGCCAACGCCGCCTCGGCGCAGGCGCAGAACCTGCGCGAGATCTCGACGTCGCTCGACCGCATGGCCGAGATGACCCGCACCAACGCCGGCAGCGCCCGGCAGGCCAGCGAACTCGGCGACACCGCGATGGCGTCGGTGACGCGCGGCCGCGAGGGCATGCAGTCGATGCTCGGCGCGGTCGAGGAGATCCGCATGTCGGCGACGCGGATCGGCGAGATCCTCAAGGTGATCGACGGCATCGCGTTCCAGACCAACCTGCTGGCCTTGAACGCCGCGGTCGAAGCCGCGCGCGCCGGCGACGCCGGCAAGGGCTTCGCGGTGGTCGCCGAGGAGGTGCGCAGCCTCGCCCAGCGCAGCGCCGCGGCGGCGCGCGACACCAGCGCCTTGATCGACGCCAGCAACCGCAGCGCCAGCCGTGGCGCCGAGGAGGCCGAGCGCGTCAACAGCAACCTCGCCGAGATCAGTTCGGGCACCGAACAGGTGGCCCGCATCCTGAACGGCATCTCGGCCGCTTGCGCCGATCAGGCGACCGGCATCCAGACGATCAACAGCGGCGCCGCCGAACTCGACCGTTCGACCCAGCAGACGGCCGGCAACTCCGAGGAACTGGCGGCGTCGGCCCAGGAGCTGTCGTCGCAGGTGACCTGCCTGCGCAACCTGGTCAGCCAGTTCAAGGTCGCACAGGGCTAGGCGCGCGGCACCTCGGGCGCCTCACAGGCGCAACAGCTTGCTGATCCGGCCGTGGCGGTTCCAGTCCATCACGTACAGGTTGCCGGCCCGGTCGGCGCAGACGGCGTGCGGCGCGAAGAACACGCCGTCGCGCCACAACTCCTTGCCGACCCCGTTGGTCGCCTTCTGCTTCTCGTCGGCGGCGTCGCCGAGATGGCAGACCACCTGGTCCTTGGCGTCGAGGATCGTCACGCGGCCATGCAGGTCGGCGACCGCCAGCCCACCGTCGGCGAGCGGCCAGACGTTGCACGGCCGCCGCAGGCCCTGGTCGCACTTGCGCACGAACTCGCCGGCCAAGGAGAACCACTGCAGGCGGTGGTTCTCGCGGTCGCAGACCAGCAACAGAGGTTCCTTGCCGCGGGTGTCCAGCCACAGGCCGTGCGGCGTCTGGAACTTGCCGTCCGCGTTGCCGGCACCACCGATCGACTTCAGGTAGTTGCGGTCCCGGTCGTAGAGATGCACCCACGACTTGCCGTAGCCGTCGGCGACGAAGATGCGCCCGTCCGGAGCCACCGCGACCGCGGTCGGCTTGTACTCACCCTCGTTGGCGTAGATGCCGGCCGCCTCGGGCCAGCCGATCGTCCACAGCACCTTGCCGTCGAGCGTCGTCTGCACGACCTCGTGGCGGCCGGTGTGGGCCAGGTAGAGGCGTTCCTCGCCGCCCTCCTCGCGCAGGCACATGCCGTGCAACCCGCCGCGGAACTCCTTGCCCCACGCGCCGAGCCAGCGGCCGTCGGCGTCGAAGACCACCACCGCCTGCTCGGTGTCGGTGTTGGCGTACAACCGGCCCTGCTTGTCGACGACGAGGCACCCGTGGGTGTTGCCGAGGTCCTTGCCGTCGGCACGTTGGCCCCAGCCGGTGACCCAGCGGTAGCGGTGTTTGCCGGTGCCGAGCACGACCTCGGCGGCGGGAGCCACCGCCGCCGGGGCGGGGGCCGGCGCTGGGGTGGGAACGGGTGCCGGGGTCTGGGCCGGCAAACCGCCGACCAGCGCACCGGCGAGACCGAGCCAGACGAGGGATGCGGCGAACGAGGCGACGAACGGCGACGGCAGCATGGCCGCATTGCAGCCGATCCATCGGCACGACGCCAAATTCGAACCGGAAATCAGTGCGTGTGGCCGTGGTCGGGATTGCGCAGGTGCGCGAGGGTGTGCAACGCCGCGCCGGCGAACGTCGTGCCGACGGCGTCGCGCGCCAGGGCGACCAGCTCCGCCTCGGCCTCGGCGTCGCGCCCGGCCTCGTGCAGGGCCTTGCCGTAGAACAGCCGCGCGCGC
>DAIMFJ010000060.1:14721-19387 GCA_036724695.1 Planctomycetota bacterium | reverse complement strand
CCGGCGTCGTGGTGGCGTTCTCGGCCGGCGTCGACTCGACCGTGCTGCTGCACGCTGCCCAGGACGCCCTCGGCGAACGGGTCGTCGCGGTGACCGCCGACTCGCCGTCGCTGCCGCGCGCCGAGCTGGCCGAAGCCGAGGCCCTGGCGGCCCGGCTCGGCGTGCGCCACGTCGTGCTGCCGACCGACGAGTTGGCGCGCGCCGGCTACCGCGACAACGCCGGGGATCGCTGCTACCACTGCAAGAAGGAATTGTTCGTGACGGTCGCCGCCCAGCGCGCGGCGATCGCGCCGGCCGATTGGCCGGTGGTCTACGGGGTGATCGTCGACGACCTGTCCGACCACCGCCCCGGCCAACAGGCCGCCGCCGAACACGGCGTGCTCGGTCCCTTGGTGGACGCCGGCTTCACGAAGGCCGACGTGCGCCGCTACGCCCACGAGGCCGGCCTGCCGAACGCCGACAAGCCGAGCTTCGCATGCCTGTCGTCGCGGGTGCCGTTCGGCACGGCGATCGACCGCGCCACCCTGCAGCGTATCGAACGCGCGGAAGGTGTGCTGCGGCACCACGGCTTCCGGCAGTTCCGCGTCCGTCACCACGGCGACGTCGCTCGCCTGGAAGTCGGCAGCGACGAACTCGAGCGTGCGTTCGCACTCCGCGCGGACCTCGGCCGCGGCGTGCTGGCGTGTGGTTACCGCTTCGTCGCCCTCGACGTGTTCGGTTACCGGACCGGCGCGTTCCACGGCATGCTCGCCGATCCGGCCCCAGGAAACGACTCGTGACCCGATCCACCTTGCTCCCGCCCGCCTCGCTGCGGGTTCTCGCCCCGCTGCTGCTGGTGTCGTTCGCCGCGGCCCAGACCGCCGTGATCACCGAACAACGGGTGCGGCAGACCGTCGGCTGGCTCGCCGACGATGCGCGCGGCGGCCGCGACACGCCGAGTGCCGGCCTGGAAGCGGCGGCCGACTGGATCGCCGAGCGCTTCGCCGCGGCCAAACTGCACCAGATCCACGAGGACTCGTGGTTCCACCGGTACACGCTGCCGGGGCTGTCGCTGGACTCCGACCAGGTCGAGGTGACACTCGCGGTCCGGGTCGCGGTGCCAGCACCGGATGGCGAAGGCAAACCGCCGGCCGAAGCCACCGAGCGCATCGAGAAGGTCGTGCTGCGCGCCGGCGAGGACGTGCGGCTGTGGCGCGCGGGCGAGGCGGTGCTCGGCAGCGACGAACCGTGCACGGTCGCCGATGCCGGTGATCCCGCCCTCGAACGCATGCTGATGGCGCGTTCGGCCCGCACGCCGACGTTCCTGCTGGTCGACGCCGACCACCCGCTGTGGCCGCTGGCGGCCGGTCGCCACCAGCTGCTCGGCGGTCGCCGCGCCGCCGCGCGGCCGATCTTCCTCGTACAGCGCAAGGCGCTGCCGGCCGCCGCGCTGGCCGCGGCCAAGGACCAGAAGAAGCAGTGGACGACGACCTGGGCGACGCCGGGGGTCGAGAAGCTCGACCTGCCGCTGCGCAACGTCGTCGCACTGCTGCCCGGCAGCGACCGCCGCGACGAGTACGTGGTGGTCTCCGGGCACTACGACCACGTCGGCATCGGCGTGCCGGTCGACGGCGACGCGGTGCGCAACGGCGCCGACGACAACGCCACCGGGGCGGCGGCGGTGATCCTGCTCGCCGAGGCGCTGGCCCAGGCGGGGGTGCCGCTGCGGCGCAGCGTGCTGTTCGTCTGCTTCTCGGCCGAGGAGAAGGGCCTGCTCGGCAGCCGCGCGTTCGTCGCCAACCCGCCGGTGCCGCTCGAGCGCATCGTCGCCAACGTGAACCTGGAGATGCTCGGCCGCCCCGAGCCGGGCAAGGAAGGCAAGGCCTGGGTGACCGGAGCCGGCTACAGCGACTTCGCGGCGATCGTCGCTCCGGCCCTGGCGCGGGCTGGGGTCGGCACGATCGAGTTCGGGATGGCCAACCAGCTGTTCCGGGCCAGCGACAACCTGCCGTTCGCCGAACGGGGCATCGTCGCGCACTCGATCAGCGCTGGCTCGCTGCACCAGGACTACCACCAGCCGGGCGACCAGCTCGAGAAACTCGACATCCCGCACATGACCAAGGTGGTGGCGGCGCTGCGCGAGGCGGTCGTCGATCTCGCCAACCGCGACGAGCGGCCGGCCTGGAGCGAAGCCGGTCGCAAGGTCGTCGAGCAGCTGCAGTCGCCGACGCGGGGTCGCTGAGCGGGGCCGGTTGGCTGGCTGACTGGCTGGCCGCCTGACTGGCTGCGGCGGCCCTGCGGCGGTCAGTTCCAGCGCCGCTGGCCGCGGTCCTTGATCTCGAGCGGCTTGCTGACGCCCGGGTCGAGCGTCGGTTCGACCACCGGCGGATCGAGCGGCTCGTCGTCCTCCTGCATCTGCGAACTGCAGCGGATCCGCCAGCTCCAACCCGGTTGCAGGTGTGCGTCGAAGGTCTGCGTGCGCAGTTCGTCGGCGAAGAACGCCCCGCGGGCGATCGCGATCGGGTGTGGCACGATGCAGACCGCCGCCTGGCTGGCGACCAGGCGGCCCTGCGCGTCGAGCACGTCGAGCGACACCCAGGTCTGCACGATCGGCTTCTCGGCGCGGTTCTGGAAATGGAACCGGCAGCGCACGTAGGTGTTGCCCGGGAAACCGTCCAGGCTGATCTCGCGCACCGTCACGCGTCCCTGGCCGGGGAAGTCGAACGACTGCGGGGTGGTGTGTTGCTCGCGAAACACCCACTGTAGCGCCTGGAACTCAGCCAGCGCGGCTGCCTGGGGTGGGGTGCGGTCGGCGTTGGCCTCGGTGGCGACCGAGGTTGCGCACGCTGCGAGCAGCAAGGGGAGGATCGCGACGCCGGGGAGGAGCTTCATGCGCGTTGCGGTCGGCAAAGACCGTTCCATCGCTCAGACGGTACCGCAATCCAGGTATTCCCGCCGCTGCACGGCAGAACTTCGGCGGGTTGTTGACCCCGGCCGCGCCGCGCAACATCCTGCCGGGAATGTTCGACTCGCTCGCCAATGCGCTCGGCAAAGCCTACCGCTCCCTGGTCGGTCAGAAGGTCTTGACCGAAGCCAACGTCGACGAGGGCATCCGGGCGGTTCGCCAGGCCCTGCTCGAAGCCGACGTCAACTTCCAGGTCGCCAAGGACTTCGTCGCCGACGTACGGCAGCGGGTCGTCGGCCAGCAGGTGATCACTGCGGTCGAGCCGGGCCAGCAGTTCGTCAAGTGCTTCCACGACGCGCTGACCGAACTGCTCGGTGGCCAGCAGGTCGGCCTGCCGATCAGCGACAAGGGCCCGCTGGTGCTGATGATGTGCGGCCTGCAGGGCAGCGGCAAGACGACCACGACCGCGAAGCTGGCCAACTGGCTGCGCAAGCACAAGAAGAAGAAGCCGCTGCTGGTCGCCGCGGACTTGCAGCGGCCGGCCGCCGTCGAGCAGCTGCAGGCGCTCGGCAAGCAGCTGGGCATCGCCGTGCACGCCGAGCCGACCACCGCGCGACCGCCCGAGGTGTGCAAACGCGGCATCGCGCACGGCATCGCGCACGGCCACGACGTGATCCTGCTCGACACCGCCGGCCGTCTGCACGTCGACGAGCCGCTGATGCAGGAATTGCAGGAGATCCATCGCCTGTGCCAGCCGCACGGCGTGCTGCTGGTCGCCGACGCGATGCTCGGCCAGGACGCGGTCAACTCCAGCAAGGAGTTCCACGCCCGGCTGCCGCTGCACGGCTTGATCCTGACCAAGGTCGACGGCGACTCGCGCGGCGGCGCGGCGCTGTCGATCGTCAAGGTCACCGGCCGGCCGATCCTGTTCGCCGGTGTCGGTGAGAAGGTCGACGACCTCGAGGAATTCGATCCGGCGCGCATGGCCGGGCGCATCCTCGGCATGGGCGACGTCGTCGGGCTGGTCGAGCGCGCGCAGTCGGTGATCGACGAGAAGGAGGCCGAAGCGGCGGCCAAGAAGATGCAGAAGGGTCAGTTCAACTTCGAGGACTTCCTCGCGCAGTTGAACATGATCCGCAAGCTCGGCCCGCTGAAGAAGGTGCTCGGCATGCTGCCCGGGGTCGGGTCGATGCTGAAGGACGTCGATCTCGACGACAAGCACTTCAAGCGCCTCGAGGCGATGATCCAGTCGATGACGCCGCGCGAACGCCAGCGTCCCGACGGGATCGACCTGCCGCGGCGGCGCCGCATCGCTGCTGGCTCGGGCAACCCGCTCGACGCCGTCAACGGCCTGATCAAGCAGTTCAAGGCCATGCAGGACCTGATGAAGAAGTTCGGCAAGGGCGGCATGCCGCCCGGCTTCGGCGGCATGGGCGGCGGCGGCATGGGCGGCCTCGGCGGCGGTGGCGGCCTCGGCGGCCTGGGTGGTGGGGGGCTCGGTGGTCTGGGCGGCCTCGGCGGCGGCCTGGGTGGGCTTGGTGGCATGCCGAAAGGCTTCCCTGGCGGTGGTGGGCGGGGTTTCCCGGGCGGCTTCCCTGGCGGATTTCCGGGCAAGCGTAAGCGCTGACCCGGGTGCCACGCGGCGCGTGCCCCGGCGGGACGCGCCGTGGACCGCGTTTCTGGCCAGAAGTGCTGCCGGTCGGAAAAATGGGCTGGCGTCGGCGGCGCGGATTTGCTTTGCTTGTCGCCCCTTTCCGCCGGCACCCCGATCGCACGGAGACC
>DAIMFJ010000060.1:0-14711 GCA_036724695.1 Planctomycetota bacterium | reverse complement strand
TTCCTTGGCAGTCACGCTTCGTCTGAAACGCTTTGGCCGACTCAAGCACCCGACCTACCGTGTGGTGGCCACCGACCCGCGCTTCCCGCGCGATGGCCGGATCATCGAGGCCCTCGGCTACTACCTGCCGCTGATGCCGCGAGCCCAGGAGCAGGTCAAGCTGAACGCCGAGCGCGTCCAGTACTGGCTGTCGGTCGGCGCCAAGCCGTCACCGACGGTGACCCAGCTGATCGAGGGCATCGGCGTCACCGTGCCGACGCCCAAGCAGCGCGAACGCAAGAAGGGCAAGGGCAAGGCCGCCCCGTTCGTGCCGACGCCGAAGAAGGTGCGCAAGCCCAAGGCGCAGCGGCGCGCCGAGAAGGCCGCACGCGCTGCCGCCAGCAAGACTGCTGGCAAGCGGTGACGTCGGCGCGCGCCGATCGGCGCGCGCGCACGACCTGGACGTCGCGGTCTCGACCGTAGCGCCCTGGTTGCCTGCCTCGTTGCTCTGTGCGCTTTGCCGAGGTCCGTTCCTCGGCGATCGCCCCTCTGCTGTCTCGGACCCGGCTGTCGCTGGGACGCTGCCTACCTACCGCCGTGTCGTCGAAGAAGAAGCCAGCTCCTGCAGCCGAGGTCGCCGCACCGCCGGATCCACGCGAGTGCCTCGAGCCGACGCCCGCGAACCTCAAGGCCGTGCTGGCCCAGCTCGAGCTGGTGCTCGCCGACGTGCCGGTGCCACCGCCGCCGGCTCCGCCGAAGCCGCCAGAACCGCCTCCGGTCGACCCGGCGGCGGCGACCAAGCCGCCCGCGGCCGAGGCCAGGCCGAGTGAAGTCAAGTCGAGCGAAGGGCGGCCGGCCGCGGCCCGGGCCCGTCCGCCGGTGCGCGACGACGACGAGGACGACGAAGACGACGACGAGGATCTCGCCGACCTGCCGGTGGACGAGGCCGAAGTCGAACCCGTCGCCGCGCCAGCCAAGGTGTCCGGTGGCGAGGCGGGCAATGGTGGGCCCGCGGCGGTTGTTGCGGACGCAGCGGCTGCCGAACCGGTCCCGGCCGGTCCGGAGACCGACCTGGTCGAGGCGATGCTGCACTTCTGCTTCGCGGAAGGCATGCCGTGCGGCTACGGCCAGGAAGCCCGTCGGCGGATCCGTGAGAACTTCGTCGATCGCAACGAATTCCGCGTCACCGAGGCCTACGAGGTCGAGGACCTGCTGCACGACCTCGAGATCCCGCACCTGTTCGAGCGCTGCCAGGCGGTGCGCGACGCGATCGGCCAGATCTACAACGACCAGAACGGCGTGCAGCTCGGCTTCCTGCGCAACCTCGGCGTGGCCGATCGCTCGGCTTGGTTCCAGCGCGCTCCGGCCCTGCCGCCGCACGTCGTGCACCACCTCTGCAACCTGCTCACGCTCGAGGAGATCTGCTTCTCGGACAAGTCGACGCTGCGCGCCCAGCAGCGCTTTGGCCTCGACCCGAAGGACGAGGCGGTCGGCGACTTCCTGAACCGGGTGCGCGTGCTGCTGGCACCCTACCGGGGCCTGCCTCTCGAGGTCGGCAAGGACTTGCCGCGCGGCAAGGTCAACCTGACGCATGCCCTGTCGCCGGCCAGCCTGCTGCTGCGCCTGGGGCCGCCGCTGAAGGCCAGCAAGAAGAAGTGACCCGGCTCGAACGCCGGCCGCGGCCGCCCCGGCGGTACGATGGCGCGGACGTTCGCCGTCGCTTGCCTCGCCCATGGCCGATACTCCGCGCCTTGCCCTGGCGTCTTCGTCGCCGCGCCGCCGCCGGTTGCTGACCGCCGCCGGCATAGGGTTCGTGTTGTGCGAGCCAGGCCACGAAAACGCGCAAGGTGGCGATTTCGACCACGGCGAGACCGGGGAGCCGCGCGCTCTGGCGATCGAACGGGCCCGGCGCAAGGCCACCGGCGCGGCCGCTGTGCCAGCCGGACTGCCGGTGCTCGGGGTCGACACCGTCGTCGACCTCGGCGGTGAGGAACTCGGCAAGGCCAAGGACCGCGCCGATGCCGAACGTTGCCTGCGGCGCTTGCTCGGGCGCAGCCACTTCGTGCACACGGCCCATTGCCTGTGGCGACCGGAGCTGGGGCGGCACTGGCTGGCCGTGACCACGGCCCAGGTGGTCTGTGCGGCGGCCGACGACGCGGCGCTGGCGCGGTACCTCGACAGTGGCCAGTGGGTCGGCAAAGCCGGCGCCTACGGCATCCAGGATCCCGCCCAGGACTTCCTGGCGTTGCGCACCGGCGACCTCGACACGGTGGTCGGTCTGCATGTCGGCACGGTGCTGGACCTGCTGCGCGAGGCCGGCTGTCGATGAAGCTGGCGGCGCGCCTGACACTCGCCCTGCTGGTCGGCGCGGCCGGCCTCGGTGCGCTGGCGCACTGGGTCGGTGCCCGCGATGCCGCGGCCGCCGCCCGTGCCGGGCGAGCGGCGTCCGTGGGTCCGTTGCCGCGGGCCGAGCGGCTGGCGCTGCCGCTCGGTCCGCCGGTGGGGTTCGTCTGGATCGCCACCGACCTCCTGGAGTTGCCGGTCGAGTTGGCACCGGTGGTCGCCATCGACGCGCTCGGCGGGGCCCGGCTGCTGCGCGGCGCGGTGCCGATGGCCCGGGGCGACGCGGCGCCGGCCGGGCTGGTCGTGCCGGCGGGTGGGATCGACGGTCTGTCGCCGGACGCGCGGGCGACCCTACTGGCGATCCTCGGTCAACTGCTCGCCGAACGGCCGGTGCGAGCGGAGCAGGTGCGGGCCCTCGGCGCGGTGGGGGTGGGGACCGACCTGCGCTGGTTGCTCGGCTGGCTGCGTTGAGCACCGAGCGGGTCGGTTCCGGGTAGCTGTTGCACTTTCCGGGCGGTTCCCTACACTGCTCGGCCCCGTTCCGCGACCCAGCCCGCGAACGACCCGCGCCATGAAAGCCGATATCCATCCCAAGTACGTCGAGTGTCAGGTCTCCTGCGCCTGCGGCCACAAGTTCACGACCCGCTCGGTGAAGTCGGAGATCCGCACCGACATCTGCTCGTCCTGCCACCCGTTCTTCACGGGCGCGGCCAAGTTCGTCGACTCGGCCGGCCGCGTGGACAAGTTCTTGAAGCGCTACGGCAAGGGCGCCAAGGACGGCGCCAAGGCCTGAGCGTGGTCGGTGCGCCGGTGCCTGCGATCGGCCTTCGGCCGAATCGCGCACAGTCGCGCCTGCGGCATCGCTGCCGTGGCTGCTTGCCCGGCGCGGTAGTACCAGGTCCAGCACTGGCGACCGCCACCTGGACCCGCGTCGCCATTTGACCCCGACCGCTGCATGAGCTTCCTGCGGCCTCGCATCCAGCAGCGCCTCGACAGCCTCGTCGCGCGGCACGAGCAGATGCTCGCCGAGCTCGGGACGCCCGAGGCGCTGGCGCGGCCCGACCGGGTCGCCGCGCTGCAGCGCGAGATCGGGGCCACGACTGCGGTGGTGGTGCGCTACCGCGAATTCGTCCGGCTGTGCACCGATCTCGAAGAGCATCGGGCGTTGGCCGCCGGCGACGACGACCTCGCCGAGTTGGCGCGCGCCGAACTGCCGGCCCTCGAGGCGCGGGCCCGCGCCGAGGTCGACCGGTTGATCGACCTCCTGCTCGCCGAGCAGGGCGACGACCGCCGCGACTGCATCGTCGAGATCCGGGCCGGCACCGGGGGCGAGGAGGCGGCGCTGTTCGCGCGCGATCTGTGCACCGTCTACCAGCGCTACGCGACGCGGGTCGGCTGGACCTTCGAGCCGCTCGGTGCGACGCCGACCGAGCAGGGTGGCTTCAAGGAGATCCTGTTCGCGCTGCGCGGCCAGAACGTGTTCCACTTCATGCAGTTCGAGTCGGGTGGGCACCGCGTGCAGCGGGTCCCCGAGACCGAGGCCAAGGGGCGTGTGCACACCTCGGCGGCGACCGTCGCGGTGCTGCCCGAGGCCGAAGAGGTCGAGGTCCACATCGACGAGTCGCGCGACCTGCGGGTCGACACGTTCCGGGCCAGTGGCGCTGGCGGCCAGCACGTCAACAAGACCGAATCGGCGGTGCGCATCACGCACCTGCCGTCCGGACTGGTGGTGGCCTGCCAGGAGGAACGCAGCCAGCTGAAGAACCGCCAGAAGGCGATGTCGCTGCTGCGGGCGCGGCTCTACGAGGCGCAGAAGCGCGCCGCCGACGCGGCCCGTGCGGCCGAGCGCAAGGAGCAGGTCGGCACCGGCGACCGCAGCGACCGCATCCGCACCTACAACTTCCCGCAGGACCGCCTGACCGACCACCGGTTGAACCGCAACTTCGCACTGTCGCAGGTGCTCGAAGGCAAACTCGAACCGATCGTCGACGCCCTGCTGCAGGACCAGCGCGAACGGCGCATCGAGGAACTGTGATGGTCCGGCCGCCCGGCAGTGAACCGGTGGCCCGCGCCATGCGTGGAAGCCCTGGCCGGCACACCGCTTGGGGGCCCGGCCCGACGGCGTCGTCAAGCCGCGCGTCGTTTCGTCCCGAGCCTGATTCTTGCGTGACTGGCGGGCGTCCACCCGCCACGATCGAAACCTCTCCCGCGACCCCTCTCTCTCCCATCCGACCGGAGCACGATCGATGACCGAATCCTCGAACCCAGCCGCCCTCGAACCGCTGGCCCCCCTGGAGCCCCTCGACACCGGGGCCGTGGAAGGGGCTGGGCCGACCGCCGACGAAGCCACGCTGATGGCGCTGCGCTCGGGCCTCGGCGCACCGGCGTTCAACCCGTACTGCCGCGACAAGACCTACTACAAGTTCCTGTTCGCCGGCGTCCTGATGTTGGTCGGCTGCTTGATGCCGTTCTCCTGGGACACCTCGGTCGCCGGGTACCAGACGATGAGCGGCGGGTTCTACCTGCTGATCGCGATCGGCATGATCTGGACCTGGTGGGGTGCGATCAACAACAACCGCTCGACGGGCGCCAGCCTGAAGTGGCTGCTGCTCAGCGCGATCCCGCTGGTCGCCGGCATCATGGGCATGGTCGGCTTCGATCCGGAGGCCGCGCTGGCCGCTGCCCAGCAGGCCGGCTTCAAGGGCACCAAGATCTCGACCTGGGGCACCCTGTTCGGCGACATGTTCACCGCGGGTCGGCCGGGTGCCGGGTCGATCGAACCGGCGGAACGCGTGTCGACGTTCTGGGCCGTGTTCGGGCCGGGCAAGTTCTTCGTCACCCTGGGTGGCCTGGTGGCCGAGCTGGGCTTCTTCGGTGGCATCCTCGGTGGTGCCAAGCAGAACAAGCAGATGAAGCAGCAGAAGCAGATGGCGGCTGCCGAGCGCAAGCGCAAGTGAGCGGCGCATGCCGCCAGATGCCACGCCGCGCCGCGGTGCTGCCCAGCGAGGCGAGGTGAGCGAAGCCGGCCACACGGTGCTCAGCGTGCTCAAGGGCGCTGAGCAGTGGTTGCAGAAGCGCAACGTCGACGCGCCGCGCCGTTCGGCCGAGCTGCTGCTCGGCCATGTGCTCGGGATGAGCCGGCTGCAGCTGTACCTCGCCCACGACCGGCCGCTCGACGAGCGCGAACGCACGGCGATGCGCGGCTTGCTGCAGCGCCGCGGGCACGGCGAACCGGTTGCCTACCTGCTCGGCTCCTGGAGCTTCCGCGGCCTCGAACTGGCGGTTTCGCCGGCGGTGCTGATCCCGCGCCCGGAGACCGAAGAACTGGTCTCGCTCGCCCTCGAGCGCGCCCCGCAAGGTGCGCGGGTGCTCGACCTCGGCACCGGCAGCGGTGCGATCGCGATCGCGCTCGCGGTCGAGCGTCCGGATCTCGCGGTCGTCGCCGTCGACACCAGCCAGAACGCGCTGGCTGTCGCCGCCGCCAACGTGCAGCGGCATGGCGTCGCCGCGCGCGTCGCGTTGCGGCGCGGTTCGTGGTGGGAGCCCATCGCCGCCGACGAACGTTTCGACCTGGTGGTCGCCAACCCGCCGTACATCGACCCGGCGGCCCCGGTCGGGCTCGCCGACGACGTGAAGAACTTCGAACCCCCGCTGGCGCTGTACTCGGCGGCCGGCGATCCGGCCTCCTGCTACCGCGCGATCGCCGCGGGGCTCGCCGGCCACCTGGTGCCCGACGGCTGGATCGTCACCGAAGCGGGGCTGGCCGCCGTCGCGGCTGCCCGCGCCTGCTTTGCCGCGACGCCCGGACTCGCTGCGGTGGACGTGCTGGCAGACCTGTCCGGCGCACCGCGGTTCGTGGTCGCGCAGTGCGATCCGGCTCAGCGCGCGCCGCGCGCCGACGTCTTGGCGACGTAGTTCTTCAGCGCCGCGCGCGTCACCGGCTGCAGCTCGGTGAAGTACACGGCGAGGTCGAACTTGCCGCGCAGCTCGCCGCGCAGCGGCTCGCAGCGCACCACGGCACCTTGCACGTGGTGCAGTTCGGTCGCGCCCGGCAGCGCGAAGTCGAGCGCCACCAGCGTCATCTCCGGGATCGCCTGGGGGGCGATGCACGCCAGCCCGATCTCCGAGATGTCGCGCAGCAGCGCGGGTTCGGCGGCGGGGTCCTTGCCGAAACGGACCGGGAACGAGGCCGGCACGCGCGTGGCGCGGCGCCGGTCGGACATGGGTGAGGGCGAAGCCACGCCCAGACCATAGCAACCGGCCGAGCCGCCCGCTAGGTTGGCTGCATCAGGGTCCGCCGGTTCCGTGCGCAACGGGCCCTACCAACGACACAACGAACCCACAGCATCCAGAGCACCCCGTGGCCAATTTCAACAAAGTCATCCTGCTGGGCAACCTGACCCGCGACGTCGAACTCCGCCACACCCAGTCGGGCATGGCGCTCGCCAAGTTCGGCATGGCGATCAACCGCAAGTGGTCCCAGAACGGCGAGCAGAAGGAGTCGACCTGCTTCGTCGACCTGACGGCCTGGGGCCGCCAGGCCGAACTGCTCGGCCAGTACGTCAAGAAGGGCAGCCAGCTGTTCGTCGAGGGCCGCCTCGAGTACTCGACCTGGGAGAGCCCCGAGGGCGGCAAACGCAGCAAGCTCGAGGTGGTCGTCGAGAACTTCCAGTTCGTCGGCGGTGCGCGCGGCGAGGATGGCGGTGGTGGTGGCGGTGCTTCGGCGCCGCGCCGGGCGGGTGGTGGTCGTTCGGCGGCCCCGCAGCAGCAGGCCGAAGGTGGCGCTGGCGGCGGTGGCGGCGACGTCGACTACGGCGACATCCCGTTCTGACGTGCGCGCGGTCCGCGGTGTGCTGCGCCTGGCCGGCCTGCTGGTCGGCCTGGTGCCGACCTGGGCTGCGGTCGCCCAGCAGCCAGCCCAGCAGCCAGCCCGGCAGCCGCTGCTGCCCGACGCGCCTGCCGTACTGGCCTCCGCCGCCTGGCAGGAGTGCGAGGTGGCCCTGGACGTGACGCTGCGGCGCGCGTGGTTGCCCAAGCTCGGCCCGGGTCCCCAGAGCCTCTGCGTGCTGACGATCGCTCCGGCGCCGTCGACGACGCTGCGGGTCGCGGTGCCGCGCGGGCTGGTCCCGACGACCCGGCAGGCCCGCACAGCCGGGGCCCTGGTGGCGTGGAACGGCGGGTTCTTCCTGCCCAACGGCCGGCCGCGCGGCCTGCGCCGCAGTGGCGGCGTCGAGTTGGCGCCGGCCGGCGCCGAGTCGCTGGCGGCGATCGGTTGGCGGCACCACGCATACCGCGTCGCCGGCAGCCACGACGACTGGCAGGCCTGGCCGGAGGTCCTCGAAGCCGGCCCGCGGCTCCTCCAGGCCGGTGCGGTGCTCGACCACGGCGACAAGCAGCGCAGCACCCGCCACCCGCGCACCGCGATTGGCGTGGCCGCCGACGGCTCGGTCGTCGTCGTCACCGCCGACGGGCGAACCCCACTGGCGCGCGGCCTGTCGCTCGAAGAGCTCGGCGAAGTGCTGCTCGCCCTCGGCTGCCAGGACGCGATCAACCTCGATGGCGGCGGTTCGACGACGTTGTGGGCCGAAGCGCTCGAAGTCGCCACCGCCGGCAGCTCGGGCATCGCCAACCACCCCTGCGACAACCGCAGGTTCGATGCGGCCGGCGAACGCGCCGTCGCCGACGTCGTGTTGCTGTTCGGCACCCGCGCGGTGGTGGTCGACGACGACGACCTGCTGGTCGAACGGGGGACCCTGCACACCGCGTCCGATGGCAGCGGTCAGCTCGGCGGTGCGTTCCGCTGGGCGGCGGCAGCGGAGCCGGTCCGGGCCAGCTACCGCCTGCGCGTGCCGCGCAGCGGTCGCTACCGGGTCGAACGGCGCGGCGTGGTCGCCCCAGGGCTGGTCGACGCGGCCGTGCAGTGGTTCGACACGGTCGCCGTGCCGGCCGACGGCGACGGCGTGTGGCAGACCGTCGCCGAACACACGTTCGCGGCCGGTCCGGCGCGGCTCCCGGTGGCCTCGGTGGCAGGCCGGCCGATCGTGCTCGACGCAGTCCGGTTGGTCGCCATCGATTGACGACCGGTCGATCGGCGACCGGCCGCCGGGCTCACTTGCCCTTCTGCTGGACCTTCTTCCAGGCGTCCTTGAGCGTCACCGTGCGGTGGAACACCGGCGCACCCGGGCGGCTGTCCTTCGGATCGCAGTAGAAGTACGCGAGCCGTTCGAACTGGAACCGCTCGCCGCCCTGCGCATCCTTGCAGCTCGGCTCGAGCTTGCCGCGCACGGTCCGCTTGCTGGTCGGGTTCAGGATCGACAGGAACTCCGACTGGTCGAACGACGCCGGGTCGGGGTGGGTGAACAGGTGTTCGTACAAACGCACCTCGGCGTCGACCGCATGCGCGGCGCTGACCCAGTGGATCGTCGCCTTGACCTTGCGGCCGTCGGGCGCGTTGCCGCCCTTGGTCTCGGGGTCGTAGGTGCAGCGGATCGTCGTCACGTTGCCGGCGGCGTCCTTGTCGACGCCGACGCACTTGACGAAGTAGCCAAAACGCAGCCGCACCTCGCGGCCCGGCGCCAACCGGAAGAAGTCCTTCGGCGGGTTCTCGAGGAAGTCCTCGCGCTCGATCCACAGCCGTCGGCCGAACGGCACCTCGCGCGTGCCCGCGTTCGGGTCCTCGGGGTTGTTCTGCGCGGCGACCCATTCGACGTGCTGTTCGGGCCAGTTCTCGATCACCAGCTCGATCGGGTCGAGCACCGCCATGCGGCGCAGCGCGGTCTTGTTCAGGTGGTCGCGCACGAAGTGCTCGAGCAGGGCGATCTCGTGCGTGCCGTTGACCTTGGCGAGCCCGACGTGCCTGGCGAACGCCACCAGCGCCTCCGGTGGGTAGCCGCGGCGACGCAGCCCGCGCAGCGTCGGCATGCGCGGGTCGTCCCAGCCTTCGACGTGGCCGCCGTCGACCAGCAACAGCAGCTTGCGTTTGCTGGTCAGCAGGTACTCGACGTTCAGTCGCGCGAACTCGATCTGTTGCGGTTTGTAGATGCCGAGCGAGTCGCAGAACCAGTCGTACAGCGGCCGATGGTGCTCGAACTCCAGCGTGCACAGCGAATGCGTGATGCCTTCGATCGAGTCCGACTGCCCGTGGGCCCAGTCGTACATCGGGTAGATGCACCACCGGTCGCCGGTGCGCTGGTGGTGCATGTGCCGGATCCGGTACATGACCGGATCGCGCAGGTTCAGGTTCGGGCTCGCCATGTCGATCTTGGCGCGCAGCACCTTCTGGCCGTCGCCGAACTCGCCGGCCTTCATGCGGGCCAGCAGATCGAGGTTCTCCGCGACCGAACGGCTGCGGTGCGGCGAGTCGGTGCCCGGCGTCGTCAGCGTGCCGCGCGAGTTGGCGATCTGCTCGGCGTTCTGGTCGTCGACGTAGGCCAGCCCCTTCTCGACCAACTGCACCGCCCAGGCGTACAGCTGGTCGAAGTAGTCGGCGGCGTAGTACAGCCCGTCCCACGAGAAGCCGAGCCAGCGCACGTCCTCCATGATCGCGTCGACGTACTCCTGGTCCTCGGCCCCGGGGTTGGTGTCGTCCATACGCAGGTTGCAGCGGCCGCCGAACTCCTGCGCGATCGAGAACGAGGTGGTGATCGCCTTGGCGTGGCCGATGTGCAGGTAGCCGTTCGGTTCGGGCGGGAAGCGGGTGACCACCTGCGCCACCTTGCCGCTGGCCAGGTCCTGGCGGATGCGTTCGCGGATGAAGTCGGTGGGAGCGGGGTCTTGGGCTTCGGTCATCGCAGTACGGGCTGGTTGGGCCGAGAAGATTGCGGCCAGGACGCCGGGAATGCAATTGCGGCGGGCTGCTATGCTGCGCGCCTCCGATGGCCTCGACGTCGCTCCCGCCGGTTCCGCGCGATCCGCACCAGCAGCTGCCGCGCCTCGACCGGCACGTGCCCAAGGGCGGCCCCGTGCGGCCGTCGCGGGTGTCGCGCAAGCGGGCGTACGTGCTGATCGCGGTGCACGTGGCGATCGGCCTGCATCTCTGGCACTGGCTGGCCGCTGGCGAGTCGATGACGCCGCTCGAACCGTCGGAGGCGATGCAGACCTTCGAGCTCGGCAAGATCAATGCCGGCTTCCTGCTGTTCGTCGCCCTGATCGCCAGCACGCTGCTGTTCGGGCGCTTCTTCTGCGGCTGGGCCTGCCACGTCGTGGCCCTGCAGGACCTGTCGGCGTGGCTGCTCGGCAAACTCGGCTGGCGCCCCAAGCCGGTGCGCTCGCGCCTGTTGATCCTCGCCCCGTGGGTGGTCGCCGGACAGATGTTCCTGTGGCCGCACGTCGAACACTGGCTCGGTTGGCGGCAGCTGCCGGCGGTGTCGACGTGGGAATGGGAACTGGTCACCGACGACCTCTGGGCGACGTTCCCGGGGCCGCTGATGGCGGTCGGCACGTTGCTGGTGGTCGGCTTCCTGTGCGTCTGGTGGCTCGGTGCCAAGGGCTTCTGCACCTACGGTTGCCCCTACGGGGCGTTCTTCGCGGTCGCCGACCGCTTCGCACCGGTGCGCATCAAGGTCACCGACGCCTGCGACGCGTGTGGCCACTGCACGAACGTCTGCACCAGCAACGTGCGCGTGCACGAGGAGGTGGCCAGGCACGGCCGCATCGTCGACCCGGGCTGCATGAAGTGCCTGGACTGCGTGTCGGTGTGCCCGAAGGACGCCTTGTACGTCGGCGTGGCGATGCCCAAGCCGCTGGCGATCAGCCAGCAGCGGCGCACCGCGCGCGCCGACTTCACGTGGCCGGAGGAGCTGCTGCTCGGCGGCGTGGCGCTGGTCGCCGCCCAGTGGACGTTCCGCGGCGCGTGGTTCGGCGAGGGCGTACCGTTCCTGATGGCGGTCGGGCTGGGCGTGATCACCGCGGTGTTCACGCTGTTGGCGTGGCGGCTGTGGCGGCGGCGCGAGATGACGTTCCAGCACACCGTGCTGCGCCGCGCCGGCCGGCTGACCCGTGCTGGCGCGTGGGTGGCGGGTGGTCTGGCGGTCTGGCTGGCGTTCACCGCGCACACGTTCGTCGCCCAGCGGCTCAAAGCGGATGCGCGCGATGGCGCCGCCGAACCGTTGCGCATGGTCTTGAACCTGCGCCAACCGGTGCCGGCCGAACGGCTGCAGGCCGTGCACGATCGGGTCGACCGGGCGCTCGCCTGGGACCTGCTCGACGACCCCGAGCTGCTGCAGATCCGCGGCCTGCTGCGTCGCGAGCTGGGCCAGCACGCCGACGCCGAGCAGGATCTGCGCGCGGCGCTGGCGAAGTTCCCGCGGCTGGAGTACGCGGCGACGGCGTTGGCGATCTACCGGCTGCGTGCTGGCGACCTCGCCGAGGCCGAACGGCTCGCCCGCGACGTGCTGACCCGCCATCCGGACAATCCGACCGCGCGCGCGATCGTGCAGCAGCTCGAGCAGCGCCGTTGAGCGACGGAGGCGGGTGGGGGCGACTCAGGCAGTCTGCACGCGCGGCTCGCCGTCCGCCACCACGAACGACGCGCGCACCGACGCCGTGCCACCGGGCGCCTCGACGCGGTCCATGACCACGTAGTCGGTGCGCCACTGCGCGGCGTCGACCGTGCAGAGCAGGTAGCCGCGCTGGCGGTTGTGGAACTTGACGCAGGCGTTGTTCGCCATCAACTCGTTGCGCTGCTTCTCGCCGTCGTTGCCGTCGCCGCCGCTCGACAGCGAGGTGGCGACGAACTCGGTCGCGACCACTGGCTGCTCGCTGCGGCGGTCGTCGAGCCGCAGCTCGTTGCACCAGTTGGAGTGGATGTCGCCGGTCAGCACGATCGGATTGGCGACCTTCTGCTGTTGGCAGTGGCGCAGCACGGCCTGGCGCTCGGCGAAGTAGCCGGGCCATTGGTCCATCGAGTACAGCGGTTCGCCTGCCTGGTCCTTCGCCGTCGCCGCACAGGCCATCATCACCTGCTGCGCGAGCACGTTCCAACGGGCGCGCGATGCGCCGAGGCCGCGCTCGAGCCAGCGGCGCTGGGCGGCGCCGAGCAGCGTCTGTTCGGCGGCCAACGCCTCGCCGCGCAGTGGCCCGCGCTTGTCGTCGTTGGGTTGGTCGCTGCGGTACTGCCGCGTGTCGAGCACGAACAGCTCGGCGAGCTGGCCGTAGCTGGCGCGGCGGTACAGCAGCATGTCGGCACCGTCGGGTTTGCTGCGCAGCCGCAGCGGCATCGCCTCGTAGTAGGCCTGGTAGCCCGCCGCGCGGCGCCGCAGGAAGGCCGCCTTGCCGACGTTCTTCTGCTCGCTGACGTCGTTCGCGTAGTTGTTGTCGACCTCGTGGTCGTCCCAGGTGACGAACCACGGGCACTCTGCGTGCATCGCCTGGAGCAGCGGATCGCTGCGGTACTGCGCATGGCGCATCCGGTAGTCGTCGAGCGACTCGATCTCCTTGCCGTGGTGGGTGCGCACCTTGCCGTTGCGACCGGCTTCGTACTCGTAGATGTAGTCGCCGAGGTGGAACACCAGGTCGGGATCGTCGTTGCGCATCTGCGTGTACGCGGTGAACAGGCCCTGTTCCCAGTTCTGGCAGCTGGTGACCGCGAAGCGCGCCGCCTTGGGCATCGTGTCGGCAGCCGGCAAGGTGCGGGTGCGGCCGATCGGGCTCTCGGCGTCGCCGGCGCGGAAGCGGAACCAGTAGTGGCGGTCGGGCTGCAGGTTCTGGACCTCGACGTGCACCGAGTGGCCGAGTTCGGGGGTGGCCAGCGTGGTGCCGGACTGCACGACCTTCCTGACCAGTTCGTCCTCGCCGAGCTCCCAGGTGACCCGCACGCTGTCCTTGCCCATGCCGCCGTCCGGCGCGAACGGCTCGGGCACCAGCCGCGTCCACAGCACGACGCTGGTCGCGTCCGGGTCGCCCGAGGCGACGCCCATCAGGAACGGGTCGCGGCGGAAGCGCGGTCGCACCGTGGGCCGCAGCCAGCTGGCAGGCGCGGCTTCGGTGAGGGCGGCGGTGCCAGCCAGGGCAGCGGCGAAGCGGACGAACGAACGGCGGTCGAGCGGTTGCATCGCCTGCGTAGTGTGCCGCGTTCGGCGAAGTCTCGGCGCGGTTGGCGGCGAAGTTTGCGAGAAGGCGGGGCTTGACGCGGTGGCGCGGCGGGTGCTACAAGGCGCGCACAACTCATCCAGACCAGCCGAGGGACGGGCCCGACGACGCTGGGGCAACCCCGCAGCCTGCTGCTGCGACGGTGCCAACTCCCGCGGCCAGTCGTCGTGACTGCATCGGCCGGAAGATGAGTCGTCAGCAACGCGGATGCGTGTGGCTGCTGCCGCCAACCCTTGGCGGCGAGCGGTCGCGCCCCTCGCGGACGCCGGCGACCACCTCCGCCGCTGCGCACGGCGGAGAATCGCGCGAGCCTGGGAACGGGCCCCAAGGTGTTCTGCGATGACCGTTCCGTTTGTCTCCCCCCAGGTTGCTCCGGCGACCACCCCCCAGGGCCACCCCCGTGGCGTCGCCGCCGGTTCTGCCGGCCTTGGCACTGCCAGAGCTTCGTCCGAACCCCGCGACACGACGGGGTTTGCCTCGTCAGGCCAGTCGCCGGGCCACGCCGGTGCGCCGGGCCAAACCCACCTCAGCGCCAGCCAGCGTCCGACGTTGCATTTGCTGGGCGTCGGCAAGGTCGGCGCCGAGTTCCTGGCCCAGCTCGCGGCCCTGCCGATCCAGTTGGTCGCCGTCAGCGACCGGTCCGGCACGGCGTTCGCACGCGCCGGCCTCGATCCGCTGGCGATCCGGGCCCACAAGCTCGCCGGCTCGCCGATCGTCGCGTGGCCGCACGCCGAGACGATCCCGACCGAGCTGGCGATCGGCCTGTGCGCCGCCGACGTCGTCGTCGACGCGACGCCGACCGACCAGCAGAGCACTGCGGCCGCGATCGCCCGCGTGCAAGCCGCCCTGCGCATCGGCGCGCACGTGGCGCTGTGTGGCAAGAACGCGCTCGCCGCGCAAGCCGCCGCCTGGCTCGGCGGCGCGACCCGTCGGCGGCTCGGCATCGACGCCGTGCTCGGCGGTGCGGGTGCGCAACTGGTCCGCGAACTCGACGAACTGCGCGCGCACTGCGCGGGCGTGGTCCTGGCCGGCAACGTCACCACCACGGTGGTGATCGAGACGATCGAACGCGGCGGCACGTTCGCCGACGGCTTGGCGGCCGCCCGCGCGCGCGGCCTGCTCGAATCGGACCCGACCTGCGACTTCGACGGCAGCGATGCCGCGACCAAGCTGGTCTGCGTGCACGGTGCTTTGTTCGGCGAGGCGTTCGTGCGCGCGGTGCCGGTCGAGAGCGTGCAGCGCCAGGGTCTGCGCGAGCTCGATCCGGAATTGCTGCGCGCCCGCCACCGCGCCGGCCAGAC
>DAIMFJ010000059.1:0-19433 GCA_036724695.1 Planctomycetota bacterium | reverse complement strand
GCGCGGCGAGGCGCCTGGAGCGCCGGCCGGGTTCGCGCAGCGGGTGCTGGCCGGGGTGCGGCAGCTGCCGGCTCGCGCCGAGCTCGAGGCCGCCGCCTCGGCCGACTCGGTGCAGCGACTGTGCCGGCTGGTGCTGCTGGTCGCCGCGGTCCTGTTCTGTGCCGGACTGGCGATGCGCGCCGGCTGGCTGCAGACCGGTTTCGGGGCCGGGCTGCAGGCCGCGCCCGACGAGGTCGCCGACGAACTGCAGCGCCTCGACCAGAAGGCCCGCGAGCGGCTCGGCGTGCCCGCGGGTGGCGCGGAGCGGCGGTGAAATCGCTGCGGTGGTGGATTCGCGGTGCGGCATTGGGCACCTTTGCCGCGGGCGTCAGCGTCGGCATGGCGATCCCCCGCGTCGAGGCGGCACTGCGCGCCGAGGACGCCGGCCAGGACGCCGAAGCCAGCTACGTGGACCTGCTCACCGAGAAATACGGCCTGACCGCCCGTCAGCGGCGTTCGCTCGCCATCGTGCTGGCCAACGGCCGGCGCGAGGAGTTGGCCGTGCTCGAAGCTGCGGCCGCAGCGCAGTTGCCGCCGGCGATCCAGAATCGCCTGCAGGCGGTGCGCAGCCACACCGCAACGCGCGTCCGCGCCGTGCTCGACGACGCGCAACTGGCCCGCTTCGACCACGACGTGGCGTTCGCGCCAGCCGCGGGCGGCACGCGTTGACTGGCTCGCGATCGCATCGGTAGGCCCGTCGACAGTCCTCCCCAGACCCCCAGCAAGCACTTCCCGAGAGAACAAGCATGGTCCGAAGCTATGGAATCGACCCCGGTGAAGGGGTGGCGAGGGTCGTCGAACTCGACGGCAACTACCGCCGGGCGCGGCTGGTCCGCGTGCAGACCGGCGAGGCGCCGCTCGGCGGCGACCTGCAGGTGCGCGCCGACGCGGTGGCTGCCGTCGTGCAGGCCGCGGTCGCCGCTGGCTGCAAGGGCGAACCGGTGCTCGGCCATCCGTGCCGCGAGGCGGTGCTGCGCGGGCTCGAACTGCCGTTCACCGGCACCGAGCAGATCCGCAAGGTCGTCAAGGCCGAGGTCGAAGGCGAGATCCAGGGCTACGTGGTCGACGACATGGTCGTCGACTTCCTCGAACTGGGTCCGGGCAGCGAAGGTGGCACGCGGCTGCTGGTCGCGGCAGTGCCGAAGGCGCCGATCAAGGCGCAGCTCGAGGCGTTGGCCGGCCACGGTTCGGAACCCGAGGAGGTCGACCTCGACACGCTGGCACTGTGGCGCACCGCGCACTGGTGCGGGGCGTTCGCCGAAGCCGGTGATGCGGCGCCCGGCGCAGTCACCGCGGTGCTCGAACTGGGCGCGCGCAGCGTCAAGGTCGTGCTGGTCGAGGGCGAACGGATCGTCGACATGCGCGTGATCCGGCTCGGCGACGGGGCCGCGGCGGATGCGATCGCCGCGCGGCTCGGCCTGCCGGCGCCGCGCGCCTACGCGGCGATGCACGAGTGCCTGCGCACCGGCCAGGACGTCGAACTCGAGGTCGAGGATCTGCCGCCGGCACCGCTCGGCGAGGCCGGTGACACGCCAGCCCCGGTCGCCGTCGTGCGGCGGGTGGTCGTCGAGGCGGCGTTCGTCGCCGGCGAGCAGCAGGCGTTCGTGCAGCGCCTGGCGCGCGAACTGGTGCGCTACCTGACCTCGGTGCCCAAGGCGAATGCGGTGCGCGCCCTGTGGGTGACCGGCAGCGGCCTGCGCGTGCCCGGTCTCGGCGAGATGCTCGGCGAGGTGTTCGGCATCGAACCGCGCGAGCTCGACCTGTTCGCGAACCTGCAGCACGACCTGACCGCCGAGGAACTCGAGCAGCATCGCGGCTCGATCGCGGTGGCGCTCGGCCTGGCGCTGGGCAAGCTCGGCGGCCCGGCGGGCTTCAACCTGCGCCAGGAGGACCTGGTGGTGCAGCGCGGCTTCGAGCGCGTCAAGTTCCCGCTCGCGATCGCCTGCATGGTCGGTTTGCTGGCGCTGCTGGTGTACGGCTTCAGCCTGTCGGCGCAGTTGCGGAACCTCGAGTACGAGATCGGTCGCACCCACGTCGACCCGACCAAGCCCGGCGCGCCGCCGACCTTCCACGGCATGCTGTTCCAGGTGCTGGGCGGCAAGTGGTTCGAGGACGGCAGCAAGTTCCGTCTCGAGCAGGACAAGGGCAAGGACTACACCTACAAGAACCTGGTCGAGGAACTGGTCGCGCTGCCGGTCCACGAGCGGCTGAACCACGTGCGCAACAAGCTGCGCCTGGTCGCCGACCAGAAGCAGAAGGAATCGGGCATCTTCGAGGAGGTCAGCCTCGAGTCCGGCCTGGCGGTGCTGGTGCGCTGGGCGCAGGTGATGAAGTCGATCGAGCCGCAGCTCGGCCGCTACCTGCTGTTCAAGGTCGGGCTGAACATGAAGGTGACCGGCACCGGCGCCGGCAGCCGCCGCCTCGAGTTCACGGTGGCGTTCCGCGGCAACGACTTCCGCGACCGCCACAACGCGATGATGCTGGCCCTCGAGGCCGAGTACGAACGCGCCGACAGCCCGTTCACGAAGCCGCCGGCCCGCGCCGAGGCCTACAAGGAAGAGCTGTTCCGCGACGAGGCCGAGTCCGGCGTGCCGGGCGCGTACTACAAGTACACCCTGACCATCAAGGACTCCTTCCAGCCGTTCGGGGCCAGCCAGCCGACGGTGCCGAGCCGGTGAACGCCATGAAAGACCTCGACCTGTACAAGGTGATCGTGTTGCTGTCGCTGGTGCTGCTGCCGACCGGCTACTGGTACTGCCTGGGCCTCGAAGACGAGATCGCCGCCTCGAAGAAGGCGATCACCGAGGCCAAGCGGCCCGGCGGCACGCTCGAGCAGATCGGTGGTCTGCAGAAGAAGGTCGAGGTGGTCGTCCAGAACCGCCTCAGCACTTCGGATGCGACCCGGCAGCCGCAGGTGTACTTCGACCGGCAGATCCTCAGCGGGGCGGTCGGCCAAGGCCTCAGCAACACCGACTTCGGCATCGAATCGCCGCGCCTCGAACCGGCGGTGATCCCCGGTTCCAAGCAGCGCGCTGCCGACCACGTGGTCCAGATCACGTGGAAGCGCAAGGACCTGTTCGTGCGGCTCAGCTTCCTCTACGCGGTGTTGTTCAACTGCGAATCGGGCGCGCGCGCCGGTGGCGGCGCCACGCAGTCGATCTGGAAGCTGCGCGATCTGGAGTTCGTCAACGCGACCAACAAGCAACTGCTGTCGGGTTGGCGCACGCCGCCGCCCGAGCTGCAGGACAGCTGGGAGATCAACCGCATGAGCTTCGCGCGGCGCGAGCCGGTCAAGCAGTGACGCGCCTGGGCCCGTTGCGAGCGGGTCTGCTGCTGCTGTCGGCGCTGGCCGCCGGCGGCTGCACGCAGGTGATGCGCTACGCGGACACGCTGGTCGACGACGAGTCCGGCCGCACCCCGTTCACGCGGGTCCCGGCGACGGTCGGCGGAACGGTCGGCTTCGTGGTCGGCCTGCCGGTCGACGTCGTCGTGTTCCCGGCCACCTTCGCCTACTACCACGCGCAGCCGAAGGAGACGCGCGAGGTGCTGTCGACGTTCCTGTTCCCGTCGTTCGTGCTGTGGAAGGTCGGCATGCTGGTCGGCGCGCCGTTCGATCTGGTCGAATGGGGCGTCTGGCGGCGTTGGCAGCCCGAACGCGCGCTGTCGCGCGAAGAACGGGACGCGATCGAGCGCACCTGGGACCAGCGCGAGTACAGCGAGTACCCGGTGACGCCGATCTACCCACCGCCGGCGCCGGACGGCGCGTGACTCGCTGCGCGGGTCCTGCTCAGATGGCCGGGCATGGACGATTCCCGGCTGCGCCTCGGCAAGCTCGTCGAGCGGGTGCTCACCAGGTCCGGTGAGCTGCCGCTGGCGCTGCTGCTCGAGCAGCTGGTGCCGGTCGCCAGGCTGCGCGATCTGGTGCGCAAGTTCGGGTTGACGCCCAAGGGCGGGTTCCGGATCGAGAAGGCGCCGGCCAAGGTGCTGGCGCCGTTGCTGGCCGAGTCGACCGATGCCGAACGGCTCGGCGAAGTGGTCGAACTGCTGGTGCCGGTTGCGCCGGCGACCGCCGCCAAGGGCGATGCCGAAGCTCTCGCCGACGCGCGCGCGCTGCTGCTGGTCCGCGAGAAGGCGCTGCAGGTCGCCGAGAGCGAGTTGCAGAAGGCCCGCGACGGGGCGGCGCGAGCCCTCGAACGGGCTGCCGAACTGCAGCAGCGCCTGGACGCCGCGGCCCGCGACGGCGTCGTGCTGCGGCGCGAGCTCGACGACGCCCGGCGGGCCCCCAAGGTCGTCGAGGCGCCGCTGCCAGCCGACCAGAAGGACCTGCTGCGGCAGGTGCGCGACCTCGAATCGACTTGCGAGGGGTTCCGGGCCGCCGACGAGGCGCTGCGGCGGCAGCTGGCGCACAACCAGTCGCGGTTGCGCGAGCTCGAGGAGGCCAACGCCGAGCTCGAAGCGCTGCTGCCGTCCGGCAAGCGGCGCAAGAAGGCCGCGCCGACCCCGCCGCCCGAGCCCGAACGCCGCTTCCTGCTGCCGCGCTTCCTGCCGTCGTTCTACAAGTCGCTCGACGGCAAGGAACGGCGCGCCGTCGAGCGGGCCTTCACCGCCGTGCACCTGTTCTGCACCGAGGGCCACGCCTACCCCGGCCTCGAGGTCAAGCAGCTCGGCGGCCAGGACACCTGGAGCCTGCGCGCGTCGCTCGGTTTGCGTGTGTACTTCCGGCAGCTGCCCGACGGCGAGATCGAGGTGCTCGAGTTGGCCGATCGCGAGGAGCAGCACACGACGCTGCGGCGGCTGAAGGACAAGTGACGAGGCGAGCGGCAGCGCCGATGCGGTTGCGGCAGGGTGGGCCGCTGACGTTCCCCGACCCGCGCCGCTACGACCACGAAGGGCTCGTCGCCGTCGGGGGCGACCTGTCGCCAGCCCGGCTGCTGCTCGCCTACCGCTCGGGCATCTTCCCATGGTACGGCGAGGGTTACCTGCCGCTGTGGTGGAGCCCCGATCCGCGGGCGGCCTTCGATCCAGCCTGCCTGCACGTCAGCAAGAGCCTCGCCAAGTGCTTGCGCAAAAAGGACTTCGATCTCACATGGAACCGCGCGTTCCGGGCCGTGATGACGGCCTGCGGCGAGCAGCGCGCCGCCGGCACCTGGATCCTGCCGGAGATGGTGGACGCCTACGAACGGCTCCACCAGCGCGGCGCGGCGCACAGCCTCGAGGTCTGGCGCGCCGGCCAGCTGGTCGGGGGCATCTACGGCGTGCAGGTGGGCGCACTGTTCGCGGCCGAGTCGATGTTCCACCGCGCCACCGACATGTCCAAGGTCGCCCTGGTCGCGTTGGTCCGCAGCGTGTTCGCGGCCGGCATCACGCTGCTGGACGTGCAGATGCCGAACGACCACCTGCTCGGTCTCGGCTGTCGTACCGTGCCGCGCGACGAGTACTTGCGCCTACTCGCCGCCGTCGTCGACCAGCCGGTCGAGCTGGCCGGGCTGGTGCCCAGCGTCGACCCTGGCACCTAGGCGGCCGCGGTCGGTTGCCGCCGTGGCGGTCGACCGGGTTGCACCGGTGCACGCTTGCGACCAAACCGGCGCTGCCATGGGGCCGTTCTCGTGTTACGGTGACCGAACTCTCCGCCGCCGAACCCGGCCCGCTCTCCGACCCCTCACGCCCGGACCGCCGATGATGCTGCGTCGCCCGCTTCCGATTGTCGCCCCTTCGTTGCTCGCGCTGGCTGCCGCGAGCGGTCTCCTGGTCGCGCAAGGTCCCGCCCCCGTGGTCGTCACCGGCGCCCGGGCGGTGACCGTGTTGCCGACGTCGGGGGCCGTGCGAGCGGGGGTGCCGATCCGGCTCGAGGACCTGGCTGGCGCCGACCTGCCGATCGAACAGGATCCCGCCCGCGCCGCGGCGGTGCCGGCCGCCAACGATCCGGTCGCCCTCGAGCGCAGCAACCGCTGGAAGCAGACGCTGTTCGATCGGCGCCGCTCGACGATGCTGCAGGCCTGGGTGGCGAAGGAGCTGCAGCCGTACGACCCGAGCGAAGAACAGAAACCGTTGACGCCGGAGCTGCGCGAGCTGCTGAAGAGCGAGTTCGGCGTCGATCCCGGCGAGAAGGTGCCCGCCGGGGCCGCGCCGCCGAACCCGGCCGCCACCAACGACGCGCTGCGCAAGCAGAAGGAACTGCAGCGCGAGATCGAGATGGTGCAGCGCGACGTCACGCTCGGCCGCTGGGCGAAGGTCGCCGCGTTCCTCGACACGTTCGCCGAGGCGAGCCGCAAGGACGCCTACGAACACCTCTTGCGCGTGCTGCCGCAACACCCGCAGACGCCACAGGATCAGCGCGTGCCGCCGAACCTGCAGGAGAAGAACGTGTTCGCGTTCGAGGACGTGCTGGCGCTGGCCGGCATGGCGCCGGGTGGCTTCGACAAGAAGCAGGTGCCGCTGCTGGTGCCGCTCGTGCAGCGCGCGATCGAGACCGGCAACGTGCTCGAGGAATTGCTGCGCCAGCTCGAACAGGAGGTGCAGAAGGATCCGGCTGCGGCGCGGCTGGACCGGCGTGAGGCGGCGCTGCTGCTGTCGGCGCTCGGCGAGGCCGACGAGCTGGGGCCGTTCCTGCCCGACTTCGCGACCGCCGAGGCGGCCAACGACCGCGAGGCGTTCAACCTGATGGCCCGCCACGCGCTGGCCCGGTTCGCGAAGGACCAGCGCACCGTGCACCTCGAGACGGCGTGGCAGGTCACGCACGCGGCGTTGGCGCAGGGCGAGATCGCCGAAGCCGACAAGGAGGAAGCGCTGCGCCGGGCGATCGAACTGGCGCCGCGCGTGCGCGCCGAGCTCGGTCCGCAGTGGCTGGCCGACAGCTTCACGCAGCGCCCCGAGCGCGGCATGGAGATCCTCGCGACGCTCGGCGGGCAGGCCGCGCGCGGCTTCCGCGACCAACCGCAGGACGTCAAGTACCGCGCCGACGGCCTGAAGCTGCAGAAGGCCGCCGTCGAGGCGTTGCTGGCCAAGGCCCCCGAACTGGCGCAGCAGTGGCGTTCGGCGCTGGCGCTGCTGGCCGGCAACTGGATCGCCGAGGCGTCGTACAGCTACGCGAACAGCAAGACCGGTTCGACGCGGCCGATGATGCAGCGCGACGCGTTCGGCAACATCTTCTGGACCGACATGCGCATGGGCGGTGGCGGCAACATCGCCGCGGTCGAGCCGGCCGACCTGATCGAGGCCCAGCCCGGCGCGGCGTGGTCGGCGCTGCTCGACGAGGCGCTGCGCCCGCACTTCCTGACCGTCTCGGCGCAGTTGCTGCTCAAGGTCGACGAAGCCGAACAAGCATTCCCGTTCATCGAGCAACTGGCGGCGATCAACCCGCGCAAGGCGCGCGAGCTCGCCGACGAGTTCCTGCGCGTCTGGACCCGCAAGGCCAATCCGAACCGCGGCATGACGAATTCGTACATGTTCATGTACGGGTTCGAGCAGCGCGCCAACGGCATCCCGCTGACGCGCAGCAAGCAGGAACGCAACCTCGCCGAGCTGGCCAGCTGGGTGGCGCGGCTGCGCCAGCTGCCGATCGGCGGCGTCGACCAGAAGCTGCTCAGCGAGGCGTTCGCGACCGCGCACAGCATGGCCGAGATCCCGCGCCTGGAGACCATGCAGAAGGTGTTCGGCGACGTCGCGGAGATCGATCCGGTGCTGCTCGGCGAGCTCTTGCAGAAGATGCGCACCAATCTGGCGACGATCTGGCGACGCCCGGACGTGCAGGACGCGCAGAAGACGCGCCGCACGCAGAAGCAGACCATGGAGCAGGTCGCCAAGGGCTACGAGACGGCGATGGCCGTCGCCGAGCTGGCGCAGGGGCGGCACGGCCCGCACTGGGCGCTCGCGTCGGTGCGCGCGGCGGTGATGCACGACCAGAACAACTTCGCGCGCGACCAGGGCCGTTCGAGCAAGTTCGCCGACCAGCGCCTGCGCGCGTTCGACGTGTTCGCCGAGGCCGCCGCCGACTACGTGCGGCGCGCCCCGGAGCTGCGCCTCGACGAAGAGGGCATCGGCGCGTTCGACACGTGGTTCTACGCCGCGGTCGGTGCGTGTGACCTCGGCGCGATCGACGAGGAGACGGTGGTCGCACAGAGCCAGTTGCCGCTGCTCGTGAAGGCGCTCGCCAGCCTCCCGGAGGGCAGCCGCAAGCGCCACCAGGACATGTTCGCGAACGCGCTGTTCACGCGCATGTCGGCGGTGCGGCCACAGATCAAGCAGCGCTACCTCGAGGCCGGGTTCGCCGTCGTCGGCGACAATCCGCAGGCCGACGAGGCGCGCAAGGTCTACCAGTACTACCAGGACCTGCTCGCCGAGCTGAAGCTCGAGGCGGTGGTCGACGGGCCGAGCGAGGTCGGCACCGAGCCGTTCGGGGTGCGCGTCGACATCGTGCACTCGCCGGACATCGAGCGCGAGAGCGGCGGGTTCGCCAAGTACGCGCAGAACCAGAACAACCAGCCGTACGCCTACAACTACGGCCGGCCGCTCGAGAACTACCGGGACCGCTTCCAGGAAGCGCTCAGCGCGACCGTCGCCGACCACTTCGAGGTGCTGTCGGTGACGTTCAACAGCGAGTCGATGGAGAGTCGCGCCACCGACGATCCTTCTTGGAAGCGCACCAGCTATGCGTACGTGCTGCTCAAGGCGCGTGGACCGCAGGTCGACCGCATTCCGCCGGTGAAGGTCGACTTCGACTTCCTCGACACCTCGGGCTACACGGTGCTGGCGATCGGCACCTCGCCGGTGGTCGTCGACGCGTCGAAGCGGAGCGGCGAGCCGAGTGCCGCCCGCGACGTCACCGTCACGCAGATCCTCGACGAACGGCGGCTCGACGAAGGCCGCCTCGGCCTCGAGGTCAAGGCGGCGGCGACCGGACTGGTGCCGCAGCTCGAAGAGTTGCTCGACCTCGAGATGCCCGGCTACGTCGTGGTCGGGCGCGAGGACGAAGGTGCGTCGGTGCTGCGCTTCACCGAGGACCAGGAGAACGTGCTCAGCGAGCGCGTCTGGATGCTGACCCTCGAGCCTGCGGATCGCAACGCGCCGCCGCGTCGGTTCGAGTTCGGATCGCCGCGCAGCGACGCGATCAAGGTCGTGCACCAGCGCTACGACGACGCCGACCTGGTGGCCGTCGATCGTGTGGTCGTGCTCGGTGCCCGCGGTGCCGCCCCGGTGCCGTGGTGGTTCTGGCTGGTGCTCGGTGCCGCGGCGGTCGGTTTCTCGGTGTGGTTCTTCGTCAGCAAGCCCGGTGGCCGCGGCGCGAGCCAGGGCGCGGACACCTTGCGCCTGCCGCGCCAGATCAACGCCTTCTCGGTGCTCGAACTGCTCGCGCAGATCCGCCGCAGCGAGCGGCTCGACGACGCGGCCCGCCGACAGCTCGACGCCGACCGGCACCGCATCGAGCGCTGCCATTTCGACCGCGCCGTCGACCCGACGCTCGACCTGACGGCGATCGCCACCGAGTGGCTCCGCCGCGTGCTCTGATCCCCGCTCGCCCGCCTTCCCTCTCCGCCCGCCCGTACCTGTCATGACCGCCCAGCCAGCCTCCGCACCGGTCCGCTTCCCCGAGACGCGGCAGTTCCTGCACCAGATCACCGAACGCGTCGGCAAGGTCGTCGTCGGCCAGGACGTGGTCGTCGAGCGCGTGCTGATCGCGCTGCTCACCTCCGGTCACCTGCTGCTGCAGGGTGTGCCGGGGTTGGCCAAGACGCTGCTGGTCGCGGCGATCAGCAAGACCGTCGACCTGGCGTTCTCGCGCATCCAGTTCACGATCGACCTGCTGCCGTCGGACATCCTCGGCAGCGAGATCCTCGACCAGAAGACGCACGAGTTCCGGACCCACAAGGGGCCGATCTTCACCAACCTGCTGCTCGCCGACGAGATCAACCGCGCCGCGCCGAAGGTGCAGAGTGCGTTGCTCGAGGCGATGCAGGAGCGGCGCGTGACGATCGGCGGCACCAACTACGGCCTGCCGGTGCCGTTCCTGGTCATCGCGACGCAGAACCCGGTCGAACAGGCCGGCACGTTCGAACTGCCCGAAGCGCAGCTCGACCGGTTCATGCTGCTGCACCGGCTCGGCTACCTGACCAACGAGCAGGAGAAGGAAGTGCTGCGCCGCAACACGATGCTCGGCGTGCGGCGCGAGGGCAAAGGGGCGGTCGCGCGCACCGAGTTCGACACGCTCGGCGACAAGCCGATCGGGTCGCTCGAGGATCTCAGCCGGGCGATGGAGGACGTGCAGCAGGTGCACGTCTCCGAGGCGTTCCTCGAGCACGTCGTCGCGATCGTCGATCGCACCCGCAAGCACCCCAAGCTCGAGCTCGGCTGCAGTCCGCGTGCCGGCATCTCGCTGGTCAAGGCGTCGCGGGCGCGCGCGCTGATCCACGGCCGCGACTACGTGCTGCCCGAGGACCTCTACGCACTCGCCGAGGACGTGATCCTGCACCGCATCCGGCTGACCTACGAGGCGATGGCGGAAGGCTTCACCAGCCAGCAGATCCTGCAGCAGATCCTCGGCGAGTTCGATCGATGACCAAGGCGGCGGCCAACTCGGAAGGTGGCTACCTGGCGCGCGAACGGGCGCTGCCGGGCCTGTTGCCGAAGGTCGAACCGCTGGCGGCGCGCAAGTTCCTGATCGCGATCCGCCGGTTGGCCGACGACCTGACCTACGGACTCGACGGGTCGCGCTTCCTCGGCTCGGGCATCGACTACGTGCAGTCGCGCATCTACCTGCCAGGCGACCCGGTCAAGTCGATCGACTGGCGGGTCACCGCGCGTTCGGGCAAGGTGCACGTCAAGGAGTACGAAGCGCAGCGGCGGATCGCCGCGTGGCTGTTGCTCGACACCTCGGCGTCGATGGTGGTGTCGTCGACCGCGACCAGCAAGTACGAGCTGGCGCTGCACATCGGCGGTGGCCTGGCGATGGCGTGCCTCGACCGCACCAGTCCGGTCGGCGTGCTCGGCACCGGGTCGCGCGACGTGCGCATCGAGCCGAGCCTGGCCAAGGACCAGGTCATGCAGTGGCTGCTGCGGCTGCGGCGGCACGCGTTCGACGAACAGACCCAGCTGGTGCGGCGGATCGCCGAGCTGCGCCCGCAGCTGCAGAGCCGCTCGCTGGTGATCGTGCTCAGCGACCTGCACGAACCCGGGGCGATCCACTCGATCGCCATGCTGGCCCAGCAGCACGAGGTCGCGGTGCTGCAGTTCCAGGATCCGGCCGAAGTGGCGACGCGCGGCAGCGGCTTCCTGCGCGCGCAGGAGGCCGAATCGGGGCGTTCGTTCGTGACCAGTGGGCGGCGCGGCTCGATCGATCCGCTGCTCGCCGAGGCCGAACTGCGCAAGGCTGGGGTCGAATGCCTGCGCGTCCGCACCGACCAGCCGTTCCTGCACAAGTTGCGGCACTTCTTCCGCAACCGCGGCATGGCCGGCAAGGGGGCGCGATGAGAATCTGTCTGTGGCTGCTGCTGTTGGCCGCCAGCGTCTGCGCGCAGGCGCGCAACGAGCGCGCCGCGAAGGTCGGCATGCGCGCCTACATCGAGCAGTTGGTGCTGCCCGGCAGCGAACTGGCGATCGGGGCGTTGCAGCGCGAGGACCCGGTCGCGCTGCGCATCGTCAAGGTCTGGCCGCACGGTTCGACGTTCCGCTACGACCTCGAGTGGACGGGTCTCGAACCCGGTACCTACGACCTGCGCAAGTGGCTGGTCCGCAAGGACGGCAGTGCGGCCAGCGACCTGCCGCCGATCCCCGTCGAGGTCACCGGCGTGTTGGCTGCCAGCGTGCGCGAGCCGAGCGAACCGGATCCCGTGCCGGCCCCCGATCTCGGGGGCTACTCGACGCTGCAGATCGTCTTCTTCGTGCTGTGGGGCCTCGGGTTGCTGGCGATCCTGTTCGTCGGGCGCAAGCGCAAGGCTCGCCCCGTGGCGCCGCCTGCCGCCCCGACCCTGGCCGACCGGCTGCGGCCACTGGTCGAGGCAGTGGCGCAGAATCGCGCCGACACCGCCGCCAAGGCCGAACTCGAACGCACGTTGGTGTCGTTCTGGCGGCTGCGCCTGGGGCTGCGCGACGAACGCGCCTACGAGGCGATCGCGGCGATCCGGCGACATGCCGAGGCTGGCGAACTGCTGCGCACCGTCGAGCTGTGGTTGCACGCGCCGGAGCCGCCCAAGGACCTCGATCTGAATCGGCTGCTGGCGCCCTACCGCCACGTCACCGCCGACAGCTTGCAGCCCCTTGCCGCCGACCAGGAGGGTCAGCGCTGATGTTCGGCCGGCCCTGGTTGCTGCTGTTGCTGGTGCTGCCACTGGCGCACCTGTTCTGGGTCTGGCAGCGGCGCTCGCGTCGCCTGGTGCTGCCGTTCGACCAGGGTGCACGCGGCAGCGGTTGGTTCGTGCGCGGCCTGCTCGGCGTCGCCGAATCGCTGCCCGCGCTGCTGCTGGCCGTCGTCGTGCTGATCCTGGCGATGCCGCAGGAACTGGCCGCGCCGAAGCAGAAGCGGGCGCTGACCAACATCCAGTTCCTGGTCGACATCTCCGGGTCGATGACCGCGAAGTTCGGCGCCGGAACGCGCTACGACGCGGCCATGAAGGCGATCAACCAGTTCCTCGACTACCGGACCGGCGACGCGTTCGGGTTGACGTTCTTCGGCAACAACTACCTGCACTGGATCCCGCTGACCAGCGACCCGTCGGCGTTCCGCTGTTCGATCCCGTTCATGCGACCCGAGAACAACGTGCCGGGCTTCGGTGGTACCGAGATCGGCAAGGCCGTGCTCGGCTGTCGCGAAGTGCTGGTGTCGCGCCCCGACGGCGACCGCATGCTGATCCTGATCACCGACGGTTGGAGCAGCGACCTCGAGGGCGGAGCGGAGATGGAGATCGCCAAACGCCTGAAGCGCGACGGCATCACGCTGTTCGCGGTCAACATCCAGGACCAGGACGCCCGTGGCGAGATCGTCAACCTGGCCCGCTTGACCGGTGGCGAGGTGTTCAATCCAGGCGACACCAAGGCACTCGACGAGGTCTTCCAGCGGATCGACAAGATGGCCCAGGCGCAGCTCGAACAGGGCACCGCCGAACTGGTCGACTGGTTCTGGCCCTTCGCGTTCGCCGGCTTGATCGTCGCCGGGCTCTGGGCCCTGGGCATGCTCTGGTTGAGGTACACGCCGTGGTAGCGCTCGTCGCATCGCTGGTCGTCGCCCTGCTGGTCGCGGTCGGCGAAGTGCTGCACCTGCGCCGCGTGCGGCTGGTCGCGCACCTCGCGTTCGGGCCGAGCGGCCGCCCGCGCGGCTGGGCGCGCACCGCGCCATGGCTGCGCTGGGTGGCCGCATCGGCGCTGACCTGGGGCTTCGCGACGCTGCTCGAGATCGACCCCAAGGTGCACGTCACCGGCCAGATCGCCGACGACGAGTGGCGGCATCTGGTGATCGTGCTCGACGTCTCGCCCAGCATGTTGTTGCGCGACGCCGGACAGGACGGCACCAAGAGCCGTTCCGAGCGCGCCAAGGAACTGCTCGACTCGCTGTTCGAGCGGGTGCCGATCGGGCGCTTCAAGATCTCGGTGATCGCGACCTACAACGGCGCCAAACCGGTCGTCGAGGACACCCGCGACATCGAATTGGTCCGGCATCTGATGACCGAGATCGACATGCGCTACGCGTTCAAGGCCGGCAGCACGCGCCTGTTCGACGGCATCGCCGAAGCGGCGCGCCTGGGCAAGGACTGGGCACCGAAGACGGCCATGCTGGTGATCCTCAGCGACGGCGACACGGTGCCCGCGAGCGGCATGCCCGAATTGCCGCCGTCGTACGGCGGCACGCTGGTGATCGGCGTCGGCGACCACGTGTCCGGCAAGTTCATCGCCGGCCACCAGTCGCGGCAGGACGCCAGCACGTTGCGCCAGGTTGCGAACCGGCTGGGCGGCGAGTTCCACAACGGCAACAAGCGGCATGTGCCCAGCGACATCCTGGCCGCCGCCGCCGCCGATTCGCGCAAACCGCTGATCGAGCAGTTGAGCAAACGCGAGTACGCGCTGATCGCGATCACGGTCGGCGCGGCCCTGCTGGTCGCCATGCAGCTGCTGCTGCACTACTTCGGCGCCCGTTGGGCGCCCGGCGCGATGCCGGTCGCGGTTCGCGACGCGGCCTGACAGCCGGGCCGCTCAGCTGCCCGGCCCGAACGGCAGGCCAAGCCACATCCAGACCATCAGCAGGGCGGCCCAGACCAGCCACAGCGCGATCGAGTAGGGCAGCATCAATGCCACCAGCGTGCCGATCCCGGCCTTGGCGTCGTAGCGCTGCACGAACGCGATGATCAGCGCGAAGTAGCTCATCATCGGCGAGATCACGTTGGTGACGCTGTCGCCGACCCGATAGGCCGCCTGGGTCAGCTCGGGCGGATAGCCGAGCAGCAGCAGCATCGGCACGAAGATCGGCGCCATCAGCGCCCACTTCGCACTGGCCGAGCCCATCACCAGGTTGATCGTCGCCGCGATCACCGTGAACGACACCAGCAAGGGAATGCCCGAGATGCCGGTGGCGCGCAGGCCTTCGGCGCCCTTGACCGCGAAGATCAGCCCGAGGTTCGTCCACTCGAAGAACTTGACGAACTGGGCCGCGAAGAACACCAGCACCAGGTAGCCGCCGAGCGTCTCCATCGACTTGGCCATGCCCTTCATCGCCGCCGCGTCGTTCTTGATCGTGCCGGCACCGATGCCGTACGCGAGCCCCATCAAGGCGCTGAACAGGAAGATCAGCGCGACGATGCCGGTCATCAGCGGCGACTTCAGCAGGTCCCCGGTGGCCGGGTCGCGCAGGAACCCATCCGCCGGCACCGTGCCCCACAGCAGCCAGCCGACACCCAGCGCGGCCACCGCCGTCGCGGCCTTCAGCCCGCGGGCCTCGGCGGCGCTGAGCGGCCGCAGGTGTTCGGCCTGCTCGGCGGCCGTCGGTGGCGTGAAGGCCGGCAACCGCGGCACGACGATCTTCTCGGTGACGAACGTCACCGTCACCGTGACGAAGAACGTCGACACGAACATGAAGTAGTAGTTGCAGGCCGGGCTGACCTCGATGGCCGGGTCGACCAGCCGGGCCGCCTCCTGCGTCAGGCCGGACAGCAGCGGATCGATCGTGCCGAGCAGCAGGTTGGCGCTGTAACCGCCCGACACCCCGGCGAACGCCGCCGCGAGGCCGGCGATCGGATGCCGGCCGGCCGCCTGGAAGATCATCGCCGCCATCGGGATCAGCAGCACGTAGCCGACCTCGCTGGCGGTGTTCGAGATCACCCCGGCGAACACCACCACCGCGGTCAACAGCCGCCGCGGCGCCTTCAGCACGAGCAACCGCAAGGCCGTGCCGATCAGGCCGCTCGACTCGGCGATGCCGATGCCGAGCAGCGCCACCAGCACCGTGCCCAGCGGCGCGAAGCCGGTGAAGTTGGTCACCAGGTTCTTCAGGATCAGGTGCAGCCCGTCGACCGTCAGCAGGCTGACCGGCTGGATCAGCACGGCGGTGCCGTCCGGGTTCTTCTTGCCAGGGTGTTCGGCGACCAGGTCGAACCAGGTGGCCACCTCGCTGGCCACCATGACGGCGACGGCGAGGATCAAGAACAGGGTGGCCGGGTGCGGCAACATGTTGCCGACCCGTTCGATGACACCGAGGAACCGGGCCATGGCCCCCTTGGGGGCGGCGGGGCTGGGGGGGGTCGTCATGGGGGCATGAGGGTATGCCCAGGGGGGGCCGGTTCCAGCCGATACGAGCTCGTGACCAACTTTCCCCAACCGGATTTCGCCCGGCCGGCCCTCCGCCCGATACCATGCTGAGGTCCCGCCGCCCGGCGGGGCATGGCCACCTCCCGAACCGGAGCAAGACATGCGCAACATCCTGCTGGCCGGCTGGCTCGTGCTGCCGATCGCCGCTTGGGCCTACCACGAAGGGCCTGGGCAAGATCGGTTGGCGATGGAGCAAGCCGATGCCGTCCTGGTCGCCGCCCACGCGGCCGCCGATGCCGGCGACTGGAAACTCGCCGTCGCCAAGTACCAAGAGGCCATGGGTGCTCTGCCCAAGGAGCTCGACTCGCCGCTGCTGACGACGACGCAGCGCCGCATCAAGCTCGAGATGAACAAGGCGCGCATGCTGGCCAGTGGCCTGCCCGACGCCCGCGAGGATCTCGAGGTGCTGGTCGAAGAACTGGTCGCCGACCCGAAGGCCGACGCCGGCCAATTGGCCGAAGCGCGGCAGCAGCTCGCGCGCGCGCAGTTCTACACGACGTGGCTGATGCGTCTCGAGGGCCTGACCCGCGAGGAGTGGGAGCCCGAGATCGAGGCGGCGCGCCAGAACTGGCGCCTGCTCGCCGAGAACGCCAAGGACGCCGCCCAGGCGGCCCAGCACCAGGCCGACCTCGAAGCCGCGATCCGGCTGGCTCGCCTCGAGATCGAGGATCTGCAGGGGCTGCCCCTGCCGAGTGAATGAGAAGGCTGTGGCACGAAGGCCGGTCGGCCTCGCATCAGCAAGAGCAAGAAGCATGGTCCGCCGAGCAATGGGGCTGGCAGTGGGCCGCCCATCGACACCGGCGGTTCCTGAGCCCTGACGGGCTCCGCGGTTGCGGCGGCGACGCCGAAGCAACCAGAACGCCAACGGCCGGGATCTCCCGGCCGTTGGCGTTTTCGTTGCCAGGCACCGATCGCCTGAGCCGAGCGCGGCTGCCGCCGGCTCAGCGGGTCGGCGGGTCGAGTTCGCGGATCACGGCCCCGCGCTGTTCGTGCAGGACCAGCACCGCGTAGCGGGTGGCGCCGGCGTTGGGGTCGTCGGACAGCGACGCGTAGTCGAAGCGGCCGCGCAGGTCGGTGTAGCCGTCCTTGTGGAAGCGGACCTCGCCGTTGGCGAGCCTGGCGAACACCTTCACGTAGGTCTTCGGCAGCGGCTGGTTGGTGTCCGGCTCGGTGACGACGACCTGCCCGTAGGCGTCGAGGAACCGCACCGCCAGCGCGTTGGCGAAGTAGCTCTGCGCGCGGCGGATGCCGGCGGCGGCGACCTCGATGCGCACGTTCTGCTGGTGGAATCGCGGCGGCAGTTCGAGCGTGGTCGTCACGGCGTCCTTGGCGAACGTCGCCTGCTGCACCAGCACCGGCTGCACGTAGGCGGCGCCGCCGCGGTCGGTGTCGGCGAACGGTCGGCTGCTGAACGCGAACTCGACGTCGATCGGATAGAAGCGCAGTTCGCAGCCGGCCAGGTTCTTGTGGTCGAGGCGCAGCGACTTGCCGTCGACGCGCAGCTCGAGGGCCGGTGCGGTCGCGGCGAGCGCGTCGTTGCCCGGCTGGTCGGTCGCGACGGCCTTGCCGTCGATCTCGTCGAGCTGGGCGAGCACGGTCGCGAAGCGTTTCTGCCAGTGCGCGACCGGGTAGTCGCGGTAGCGTTCGGCGATGCCGCGGGCCTGTTGCGGCTCGGCGGTGAAGAAGCTCAGGTAGGCGGCCAGGTAGTCGTACTGGACCTGTTCCTGGACCTCGTCGCGGCGGACCTTCGCGAAGTGCTGCAAGGCCTCTTCGACGCGGTCCTGCAGCAGCATGTAGTAGGTGACCGCGAGCCAGTCCTCGCTGCCGAGCTGCGGTTTGTAGGACAGCAGGTCGAGCAGTTTGCCGTACTGCGCGGCGAGGTCGGCGTTGCCGATCACGTGTTTGCCGCCGAGCAGGTGGGCGCGCTGGTGGACCAGGGGGTCGAGTTCGAGGTGCTCGTAGAGTCGGCGCACGACCGGGTCGATGTCGACCAGCGGCGAGCGCAGGTGCGCGCCGCACTGGGCCAGGAACGCGTGCTGGTGCTCGAGGTACTCGCGCGTGCTCGGCACGTCGCCGTGGCGGATGCCGTAGCTCCACAGGGTGTCGTGGTAGATGCGGCGCTTGCGCAGCAGGTCGAGGACGGCCAGGAAGGTGCCCTGGTCCTGCATGCGCCAGGCGATCTTGTCGAGGTCGAGGCGCTGGAGGTTGCTGCGGTCGAGGAGCGCCAGCACGTCGGGCAGCGAGCCCTGCTGGCTGACCACTTCCCACGAGGTGGTGTCGACCGTGGTCGGCACGTCGACGACGCGCAGCGTGCGCGCGGTGGCGTTGGCGGCGATCCTGCCCTTCTCGGCGGCGTGGGCCGGGTAGTGCGCGAACTCGCCGGTGGCCGGGAAGTAGAAGAAGTACTCCAGCTGGGCGGTGGCGTAGGGCTGCAGCTCGACGGTGGTGCCGCGGGTCCAGAAGCCCTTCTGGACCGGGATCGCGCCGGCCGGGATCTGCAGCAGCACGTTGGCGGTGCGCTTCTGCGAGCTCGGGTTGGTGACGACGACCTGGCAGCCGTAGGTGACGTCGGTCAGGAACTCGCCGGCGACGAACTTGTCGCGCTGTTCGCCGTCGACGAACTGGTGGCGGTCGTCGGCGCGGAAGAAGTTCTCGCCGAGCAGCAGCGGCGCCTCGCCGGCGGCGCGTTCGGCGGGGGCGACCTCCTTCTTGACGAGCAGGAGCGGCGTCGCGGCGCGCAGCGTGCGCTGCTCGCCGTCGCCGGTGACCTCGTGCTTGCCGGCGACGAACGGCAGGTCGAGCACGGCGAGCGCGAACATCGTCTCGAGGAAGCTGCCGTTGGCCTCGAGCACGGCGGCCGACGCGAACGGCCGGCCGGGCTCGGCGGCGGCGAAGTCGGCCCAGAAGCGGTTGGGCGCGACGACGTCGGCGAGGCTCTCGGCGTTGCGCCGCTGCCAGTAGTTGCGCTCCACGACCAACCGGGTCGGCTCGACGGCGCGGTAGAGCTGGCGGACCTGCTTGCGTTCGGCGACCTCGGCTTCCAGTTCTTCGGCGCCGGCCCGGCGGGTTTGACCGAGGTAGAAGTCGTCGCTGCCGGTCTTCGGTGCAGCACCGGCTTCGTCCTTCTTGGCCAGTCGCTCGCGCTCGGCCAGCCGGGCGCGACGGTCGGCGATGCCACCGCCGGCCCCACCGCCGAGGCCGACGGCCGAGTTCCACTGGTTGCTGTCGAACGCGCTTTCCTTGCCCGCCTCGGGCAGGGTGCCCCACTCCTCCCCCTTCAGGATGCGGTTGATGTCGGCGAGTTCCTCCGAGGCCAGGGTCAAGTTCAACAGTCGTTCCTGCGCCTCGATCGCCAACGGTCGCAATTCGAGCTGCTCCTTGACCAACCGCGCCACCGCCGTGCGCGCCGCACCGTCGAGCCGCTGGGCGAGCAGGATCTTCTCGACCAGGTGAAGTTGCGCGAAGTCCCACGGCTCGGTGAACGAGCGCAGGTCCTCGCCGAGCAGCCAGCGATCGAGGAACGTCCGGTCGCGCTTGCTGCGCAGGCTCGGGGCGACGACCGCGTCGAAGAACGCGCGGTCCTTGTGGTACAGGAAGAAGTGCAGCTCGTG
>DAIMFJ010000058.1:1928-19466 GCA_036724695.1 Planctomycetota bacterium | reverse complement strand
GTGTATAGCATTCCCCAAACCCGGCCCCAGCGCAACCCCCCGCTTCGCGGCGACCAGGCGAAGCAGTTGGGCGAGAGCCTGCTGGAAGATGGCCCCACGCCCAGCAAGTCCCCAAGCACCGGTGGACCCAGGGACGCTCATCCGTCAGGCGGCGTACAGGATCCAGGCTGCCAGACCGCTCGAGGCAGACCGACTGCGCGGCGCGATTCGCAAGGCGATCGAGTTGCTGCAGGCCGCAGTGGGGCAACCCGTCATCGCGCCCCCCGTTCACTTGCGTCCAGGGGACAGACGTCCGTGGAGCTGCTCCGCTCGGCCGCACATCAGAGGCACGGCGAGCTTCGGGATGCTGGACAAGGTCAGCACGCACCCCGCCAGGCGGATTGCCGAACCGCTGCCGGAGCACCGGACCAGGAAGTTCGCGCCCAAGAAGCCCACGGGCTCAGCCGTTCTGGCGTAGCCAGATGGCAACCCTCTGGTTGGCATCCCCTGCGTGAACAGGGGGCCTGCCGCCGGACGCCTACGGAAGAACACGCCAGGAGGCACGCCGGGACGACCACCTTCCTTGTAGAGCGGCTCACAGAGCTCTTCGACGTAGACATCGAGCCACGCCACTGCCAGGAGCCGGTTGAGGACCTGGTAGAAGGGGTGCCCTGGCGATCGTGGCAGAATCGCCACCGCGATGAACAGGTCCCGCAACTTCTCGTTCGTCCACTTGCCGAGTGCCATGCGGTCTTGTCCGCTGTCGACTCAGGAGAGCTGAAGGTCCCTTGGGTTCGATGGTTCCGGCTCTTCAATGCGATGCCAACCCAATGCATCGCTTCACGTTGTGGCAAAAGAGACTGCTCGAGCAAGCCAGAAGTTCACGCTAACCAAATCCCCCACCGTATCGACTTCTCAGCAATCGCATAAGCGCCAACCGCTTGACGGACTGATCTTGCAGCACCGCATACGCGGCCACGAGCCACAACATCGAACGACGCAATCCGGCAACCCAAACCACAGCCAGCGCCATCCCGACAAACGCTACGAACAATACAACCCTGGCGACCCGAGTATCGCCCCAGAAGAGCCTTGCCTCATTTTCGGTAAAGGGCCTGGACTGCCACAAATCAATGGCCACAGCATACCAGCAGTGACATAAGCCCCTATTTCCTCCGCCGCGCCACAAAGTCTTTATGAATGAACTGAGAAACACGGCCGCACACGATATCACCACAGTCGCTGCCAGCAAAGACACCCAGGACATGCATCCGCTCCATTCGTATATTTGTGTCAAAACTCCCAAGCCACGCCCGAGTGCGACCCCCAGCAACTGCTCTGCGAACCATGACTCATCGAGACCAGGATCCGGAGCCCCCAGCGCCATCCCCTCGAGCACACCCTGAATACCTTGCCTCGCTTCTACGCGACCGAGGGCGACAATCGGTGGAGATACTCATGGCATTGGTTGTAGAAGATGTGGCACTGGGTGGACGCGCGCTCGGCGACCGCGCGTCCGAGCGAGCGGTGGGCAGCATTCCCCAAACCCGGTCCGAGCGCAATCCCCCACTCCGAGCGGCCCGCATGGGCGGACAACTCATCGGCCGCCGCAACCCGCCCCGGGCTGCGGATCAGTCCTTGGGACGCTCGATGCGCAATTCCTGCGGGATGCTCCACTTCGCGGCCAACCCGTAGTTGCGTGGTGTGAACACGTAACCCATGCCCGGCACGAGGTCACGGCGGTCGCCAGCCCCGATCGGCACGAGGATCAGACCGTGATCGTGCTTCCACCACCAGCAGCCGGCTTCGAAAGCGGTGCCGAGCGGCTGGCCGTCCGCGGGAACCATGCGCACCCGCAGGTCGGCGTCGGCGAGAAACTCGGCGAACTCGGCGGAGCCGCGCGGGCCATCGATGCGCGCGATCAGACCGAACCTCCCGTTGTCGACGAACCACCGCCGCACGTCGTCGGGCAGCGTCGGATCGTCACCCCAACGGATGCTGGCGACCTTGGCCTGCACGGGCGGAGGCACGGGATTGGCGCGTCGACAGTGCGGGCCGAACTCGTCGCGCAACGCGATCGTCGAGTACGGGTTCACGCCACCGAACACGTCGTCGATGCGCTGCAACCGCTGTCGCCTGCCGATGGTCGCCTGCATGTTCGCGTCGGCCCAGTCGCGGAACGTCGCCACATGCGTCACGAGGCCGAACATCGCGGGATCGAGGATGTTCTGCCCAAGGTTGCCGTAGTTGAGTCGGCGCCAGCGGCCGCCGACCCAGACTTCGTTGAGGGTGTGGGACGCCCAGCTGCCGCGGCGTTGGCGGGCGGCGGTCAAGGCCATGCGACGCACCTCGTGGTTGGCGAGGCGCTCGATCATCGCGATCTCGGTGTCGTCGTCGGCATCGACGATCGGCACGACCAGCACGGTGCGCGTCGGCACACCGTGCGCGCGCAGGCAACCCGACAGGTAGATCGCCGTCGAACTGCAGCTGCCCCGCGTGCGGTGTTCGAACATGCCCTTCGCCGAGATCGCGCGGGGCCACTGCGCTTCGAAGTCCAGTTCGCCGGCACCGCGAAGATCGTCTGGCACGAACGGGCGGCCCTCGGCGTCGAACGCCGTCACGAACGTCGAGAACCTGTCGTGCTGCTTCGCGCGCTCCAGCAACCACGTCGCCGCGCGCTCGACGACCTCCTTGTCGGACAGCCGCGCAACGGCGATGCCGTCCTCGAGCAGACCGACCTCGAGCGCGTGCCGCAACTCGGGAGTCCAGTCGGACGTTGGCCCAGGCTCGAGCCAGTACCGCATCGCGGCGGCATTCTTGCGCCAACTGGGATCCGCGACGATCGCGTCGGCGACGGTGTTGTACGGGTAGTGGAACACCTCGAGTTCGACGTATTCGGCGGTCTGGTCGAGGATGCGCGCGTCCTGATAGTCGTCGCACAGGTGCTCGATCGTGACCGGCCGCATCACCCGCACGACGCTGCGCACGGTGTACTGGTACTCACGCCGTTCGCGCCAATCGCCGTCGGGCACCCCGTCACCATCCGTGTCCGCGTTGTGCGGATCGGTCAGGTACTTGTGCACCTCATGGAAGTCCGACAGGCCGTCGCCGTCGCTGTCGGGGTCCTGCTGCGCAACGGCGAGCGGGAGCAGCATGGCCACCGCAGCGGCTGCGAAGAACGGGCGGTGGAGGTGCATTGGCGCAATGGTAGCGCCGATCGGACATGTCTGGGCGCTCTGGTGCCGAACCGGAAGTCGAGCGTGTTGCCACTCGTCGCGATACCGACCTGCAAGTCGCCGGCGGAGAGCATCCGCGTGCAGCGCAAAGCCGTCTCCCGCCGCGCCCAGCGGTCCCTTCGCCCGGGGTGCCTGCTGAACGCCGGCACGATCCGGCACGATCCGGCCCGACCCGCCCATCTCGCTTCCGGAGCGTTCGCCCAGCGCCGCGCAGCGATCACCGCGACCGAGGTCGCGCTGCAGACTGAAGGCCACCGCAGCACTCGCAGTTCGTCCGCCACCGGTCAGAAACGGCCCGCCGTCAACACCAACGCATTCGACGCGCCCAACCAACCCAGGGACGACGACCAGAACTCGGCCTGCACGACCTGATCGACCAGCACGATGCCGACCAGCGCCGTCGCCAACGGCAGATCGAACGTGCGCTCGACGCGGCCCGCCGACGGCAGGAGCAGCACGGCGGCGTCCGCAGTCGTCAGCAGCGGACAGCCGGCGGCACCTGCTGGGTGGATGGCCGACAACGGCGTGCCGGCCGACGGCCAGCCGAGCAATCCGACGGCCAGCGACTGGGGTACGATGCCCGTGCAGTGCGCGCGGTAGGTGCCCCCCAACCAGGGCAGGTCCGTCGCCGACAGCGCCATCGCCCCGCTACTGCCCGAGCAGGCCAGACCCGCCGGGATCGCCGAGGCCCGGCAGGTGGCCGAAAGGCGCGCCAGGCGGGCCGACACGAGGCCACCAGCGAGCGCGAAGTCCCCGCCGACCACGAGCTCGCCGCTCGGCAGCATGGTGGCCGCAAGCACCCGACCGTCCACCCCACTGCCGAGTGCGGACCAGGCGACTCCGTTCCAGCGCGCGAGGTTCTGCGCCGGGGAGCCACCAGCCATCGTGAATTGGCCGCCGGCGACGAGGTCGCCATCCGGGAGTCTCGTGAGGGTGCTGACCGCGTACTCGACGCCCGCGCCGAGCGACGACCAGTTGGTGCCGTTCCAGCGCGCGATGTTCGCGACCGGCACCCCACCGGCCATCGTCAGCGAACCTGCGGCGACGAGGTCCCCGTTGCGGAGCACGGCCAGCGCCGCAACGGTGCCGACCAGGCCGGCACCGAGCGGGTGCCAGGCAGAACCGTCCCAACGCGCCACCCGGTTCGCCGGCACGCCACCGGCCTGCGCGAAGTTGCCGCCGACCACCAGGTCGCCGTTCGGCAGCACGGCCAGCGCCGCCACGGTGCCTTGGACGCCAACGCCGAGCGACGACCACACCAGTCCGTTCCAACGGGCGACATTGGCGGCAGCCACGTTGCCAGCCTGGTTGAATCCGCCCCCGGCGACCAGATCGCCATTGGGCAGCCGCACCAGGTCGTCAATCCATCCGTCGGTGCTCCCACCCAACGAACTCCACGCCGCACCGTCCCAACGGGCGATCCCGGTCGCCGGCACCCCTCCAGCCAACGTGAAGTTGCCCGCCGCGACCAGTTCGCCGGGCATGGTGGTCTCGAGCGCGGACACGGGACCGTTCATCCCTGACCCGAGAGGCTGCCAGGTGGCACCGTTCCACCGGGCGATGCGATTGGTGGCAATCGCCCCCATGCCGAGGAACGTGCCACCGACGACCATCTCACCATTGGCGAGACCGTTCACGGCGAGGACCTGGCCGACCGCACCGGTGCCGCACGCCGCCCACTGCATCCCGTTCCACCGGGCGAGGCCGGCCACCGGAATCCCACCGGCGGCCGTGAAACCGCCCGCGACGAACAACTCGCCGCTGCTGGTCTCGGCGACCGCATGGGCCGCGCTACCGCCAGTCAAGCCGGTGCCGTAGTTCCCCCAATCGACGCCGTTCCAGCGCCAGAAACTGCGATTCGAGCCGAACTCACCGGCCACTGCGATGTCGCCATTGGTCAACGCCGCCACGCTGTACACGAACTGCCCGGCCCCCGCACCGATCGGTGCCCAGGCCGCACCATCCCACCGGGCGATTCCGTTGGCAGCGACATTGCCAACGTGACTGAAGGCACCGCCGACGAGCAAATGCCCGTTCGCATCGACGGCAAGTGCGAACACCAGGTTGTTCGTGCCACCGCCGAGAGCGGACCAGGTGGTCCCATTCCAACGGCCGAGGAACGGCGCGGCCACCCCACCCGCCGACCAGAAATCGCCACCGACCACGAGGTCGCCGTTCGGCAGGTTGGCCAGGGCGTTCACCTTCGCGGAAGTGCCAGCCCCGAGCGGCTGCCAGGCGACACCATTCCAACGCGCGATGCGACTGGCAGCCGTCCCGCCAGCCGTGGTGAACCAACCGCCGGCCACCAGTTCGCCGTTGGGGCGAGCGGCCAGCGCGCTGACCCGCCCGTTCATACCGCTACCGAACGGCGACCACACCGCACCATTCCAACGCGCGATCGAGTTCGCTGGCACGCCACCAGCCGCCGTGAAGCTGCCACCGGCGACGAGATCGCCATTGGGCATGACCGCCAACGCCCACACCGCACCGTCCATGCCACCGGCAAGGCTGGCCCAGCGTCCGGTGGTGGGATCGAAGGTCGCGATGTGGTTGGCGACCACGTCCCCGGCGACTGCGAAACTCCCGGCCACGACGATGCGCTCGTTGGCCGGCCCTGCCCCATCGGGATCCCAGCGCGTCATCGCCCAGATCCCGCCGCTGACTCCTGGCACGCCTTCCCCTGGCAACCACTGGGGTTGGCATTGCGACCGCAGGGCAGGCGAGAGGCTGGCCGAGCAGCAGCAGAAGGCAGCGGCTGCAGCAAGCCAGGCGCGCGACAACCGGAGAACGACGGGGCGTGGCATGGGATTCCTCACGGTGGGCCCTGGGAGGGCCGCGGGCAGGGTCGCCCCAGGACGTCAGGTTCGCCTACGAAACCTCCGCGCGGCGGCTCACGCCAGGCGAATCGGCGGCGGATCGGAGTGCATGGCAACGGTGCGGAGCGCGGAGCAATTTTCGTGCCGAGGACGATGAAGTGCCATTCCCTCGGCAGACAGCAACACCCCGACTGAGTTCCGAGGCCGGAACGCCGCAGACGTTCCTGCGAGGTGACCACGTGTCGCAGCGAGGTGACACGTGGCGCCTGTGACCAGGCGGCAGCCCGACCGTCACTCAAGCGCGCCTAGCGTTGGCAAGCCTGGCACGCGTCCGGCACGATGAAGGCATCACCCAGCAGCCAGTGCGCGGCACGATGCTCGCACAGAGGACCCCCATGGCCAAACTCGACCGCACCGGTCAACGCATCGTCGGCGTCTTGATCGAGAAGCAACTCTCGGTACCCGACACCTACCCGATGAGCGAGAACGCGCTCGTCGACGGCTGCAACCAGAAGAGCAACCGCGAACCGATCACCGAACTGCCGTCGTTCGCGATCGCCGGCGCCCTGCTGTGGCTGCAGGAGCACGGCTTCGTGTCGCAGGTCGTCGGCGGCGGCCGCGTCGCCAAGTACCGCCACCGCATGGTCGACAACCTGCAGCTCACCAACCACGAACTGGCGATCCTCGCCGAACTGCTGCTGCGTGGCCCGCAAGCGCCCGGCGCACTCAAGCCGCGCGTGCAGCGCATGGGCTACCACGCCAGCCCCGAGGCGATCGCGGCGTTGCTCGCCGGCCTCGCCGCGCGCAAGCCAGCGCTGGTCGAACAGCTGCCGCTCGGCCCGCGCGAACGCGAGCGCCGCTGGCGGCACCTGCTCGGCGATGGCAGCGAAGCGACGGCGGGGCCGGCGGACGTCAGCGCTCCGGCCGCCTCGGCGGTCGAGCTCGCCTCGCCAGGCGAGCGACGTTCCTCCGCCAGCGAAAGCACCGACGACGCCTTGGCCGAACTGCAGCAACAGGTCCGCGAGCTGGCCGAACGGCTGGCCGCGGTCGAACAGGAACTCGCCGACCGGCGGGCTCGGCCGTAGGCGCCCGCAGCCCCGGGGTTCGCAGCGTGTTCCGCCCCAGAAGCCCGAATTCGGGCGTTCTGAGCCGATTCTCGGGCATTCATGCGTTTTTCGCTCAGCCGTAACCTAGGCGAGGAATCTGATGGTGCACTTTAGATTCCTACGAGGAATCTAAAGTGCACCATCAGATTCCTCGCCTACCATCCGCACCATGTTCACACGCTGGCTCCAGCAATCGCTCATCGGCCAACTGCGGCGGCCGTACGTGCACATCCTGTTCGGCGCTCGCCAGACTGGCAAGTCGACCCTGCTGAAGGCCGCGATGCCCGACGATGCCATGATCGTCGACCTCGCCGAACCCGGTGCGAGATCCCGCTATCTGGCGAACCCCAGCAGTTTCGTCGCAGAATGCCGGGCGCTGCCCAAACGCCGAGGCCCGACCTGGGTGTTCGTGGACGAAGCGCAGAACGTGCCAGCCTTGTTCGACGCCGTCCAACATCTCTACGACAGCGACCGTCGACGTTGGCGATTCGTACTCTGTGGCAGTTCGTCGCGCCGCTTGCGCAGTTCGGGCACGAACCTGCTGCCTGGGCGATGCCTGCTGCATCGGCTCTACCCGCTGGTGGGCTGCGAACGCCCAACGGCGTTGGGCCCGGCCACCAGTCAGGTCGCACCGATGGCGTGGAAGAGTCCCCCGGAGGCGCTCTTTCCGGCTGCCGATCTCGAGCAACGCCTCGTGTTCGGCGATCTACCCGGCGTCGTCATCGCCCCGGAGCGCGACCGCCCGTCGCTGCTACGCAGCTACGCAGTCGCCCACCTCGAGGAGGAGATCCGTCGAGAAGCCCTGGTCAAGGACTGGGCGGCGTTCCTGCGCTTCCTGCAGCTTGCGGCCCACGAATCGGGACAAACGACCAACCATGCCTCGATTTCGCGGGAGTCCGGAGTCACGCAGCCGACCGTCAAGGGTTACTACCAACTGCTGGAGGACATGTTCGTCGGCTTCTCGATTCCCGCATGGACACGCAGTCCGCGCAAGGGAGTGCTCTCGACCCCGCGGTTCTTCCTGTTCGATCTAGGTGTGCGCCACGCTGCAGCCAACCTGCAGATCGCCCGCAGCACGGTCATGGCCAATCCCGGCCCGGTCTTCGAACAGTGGGTGGGCATCGAGCTCTGGAAGCGACTGCAGTACCTGGCCCGCGGCAGCCTGCACTACCTGCGTACCAAGGATGGTGCCGAAGTGGACTTCATCGTCGAACGAAACGGAGTGATCACAGCCATCGAGGTCAAGTGGACGGAGAACCCGAGCACCGCCGATGCCCGGCATCTACGGACACTGCTCGCCGAACAGTCCGGGCGAGGACATCGCGGCATTCTGGTTTGTCGAACCCCCAGGGCGATGCAACTCGACGATCGGATCACGGCGATTCCCTGGTGGTCTCTCTGATCTACTACTTCCGCGATTCTTCGCGGCGCGCGACGAATCGCTGGATGCGGAGCGGAAGCAGGAGATCCCGACAAGTCGGCGCCCTGCGGCCTCTTCTGGGCGTCGCACCAGCGACGACACGACCTTTGGTCACGGCCGCAGGCAGCGCTGAGACCTGGAGCGCCTCCACCAGCCTCAACTCGGCAGGAACCCGGCGGCCCAGCTTCATTCGCGACGCGTCTGCAACCTGACCTCGACCGACTCCAGCGCCACCCCGTCGGCGCTGACGAAGCCCTGCTTGCTGCCTTGGTTCAGCCAGAACCGGTACGCGCGCCCAGGTTCGAGCGCCACCGGCAAGGTCAGCACCTTGCGCTCGCGGTCGTAGCTGGGCTTGCCGGTGACCTTCGGCGAACCGACCACCGACCACGACTGGTCCCGCATCGGCCGATCGAACGTGAACACCAGCTCGGTGCACGCCGGATCGACCGCGTCGCTGCCGTTCGCCGGCGTCATCGCCACCAGAACCGGAGCGGCGGCAGGGATCGCCAGCCCCGCGGCGATGCGGTCGAGGTGCTCGGCCAGCACCGGCACGAACGCCGCGAAGGTCGGGTACTTCGTGCGATCCTGCTGGTACTCGACCAGCAGCGCGGCGAGTTCGATCGTCCACGGGAAATGATCGCGCGTCTCGGCGACCTCCTGGCGCTTGCCGGCCGCGTCGCCCTCGGTGTCGTACATGCAGCGGATCACGCACATGCGCACGAACGTCTCGGCGAGCACCGTGCGGCCGTTGGCGTACGCCTGCCGGCGCATCTGCGGGGCCTTGGCCGTGAACAGCCGTTCCCCCGCGGCGCGCAGACGCTCGGCGTGCGCTTCGACGAGCGGGTTCGTGTAGCTGTGGCAGAGTTCGTGCACGAACAACGGCAACAGCGTGCGCGTGAAGCGCGGCACCCCCTCGCCGTCGAACTGATGGCAGCCGAACACCGGCCGCAGTTCGTCGGGACGGCCGTCGGTGTGCTGCACACTGACCCCGTAGTTGTGGCCGCCGCATTGCAGGCCGGCGATCGCAACGCACGAGGCCCCGGCCCGCGCCCCGAAGAACGTGTCGAACCACGGCAACGCCTTGCTCTCGGCGAGTTGCGCGGCGAGCCGCCGTTCGACCTCGGCGTAGAAGTCGCGGCGGCCGGCGAAGAACGTCGCTGCGTCGGTCGCGCGCGCGAACTCGGCCAGCAGCGCCACCACACCCGGCGCGTCGGCGTCCTGCCAGCGCGCGTCGAGCATCGGCGGGCGCGGCACCAGCGGCGTGCGCGGCGTCAGCGAGGCGTCGAGATGGACCGCGAGACTGGCCACCGCGTCGTACGAGATGCCATGCGCGTTCCGCAGTTCGCGCAGCCGCACGACCAGCGCGTGCTCCTTGCCACTGGCGAAGTGCGCGGCGACCGCCGCGCAGTACGCCGGCTCGGGACGCCGCGGCTGGTACTCGGGCAAGCCGGCGAACCGGGCCGCGATGCACAGCAGTTCGAGCGGCTCGTGCACGCGCGCCGCGACCGGGGCGCCGGCGGCCGCAGCCTCGGCCACCGGCGGCGTGGGCTGCTGGGCGACGACGGCGAAGGAAAGCAGCGCCGCGAACGGCGCAAGGCACAGGCGAGGCACCATGCCAGAAGCGTTGCGACGGCCAGGCGCGCGCGCCAGGGCCCGGGCGAGATTCCCTCGCCGTCAGGCGCCATCAGCGCGGCCCCCGCCGCCGACGGATGCACGCCGTCCTTGGCCCAATGTTCGGCCGGGGCGGCCGCCAGCGCCGCGTCGAACATCGTCTGGAAGGCCACGAACACGGCTCCGTGCCGTTCGGCGACCGCACGCGCCGCCTGCCGGTACTCGTCGAACTCCGGGAACCACGACGGCTCGACCGCGCCGCAGCGCAGCACGAACGGTTCGCAGACGACCAGTCGCACGTCGGGCAGCGCCGCGCGCGTGCGCGCCAGCAACGCGTCGTAGTCGCGCTGGTAGATCGCGACGGTGCCCTGGTAGTCGCCGTTCTTGGTGTGCCACAGGTCGTTGACGCCGATCAGGATGCTGAGCACGTCCGGCCGCAGGTCGAGGCAGTCGGCCTGCCAGCGTTCGGCCAGTTGGTAGACCTTGTTGCCGCTGATGCCGCGGTTGTAGATGCGCAAGGTGCCAAGGCCTCGCACCGCCAGCAAACCAGCCGCGGCGAGCCACGCGTAGCCATTGCCGAGGGCCGGCTGCTGGTTGGCGTCGCTGGCGCGTTCGCGTTTGCGGCCGGCGTCGGTGATCGAATCACCCTGGAACAGCACGGTGCCACCGTTCGGCAGGCGCTGCAGCGGCGCGGCAGGGCGACCCGACGCACAGGCGGCGAGCGACGCGCCACCGGCGGCGGCGAGGGACGTGGTCAGAAAACCGCGGCGCGAAGTGGTCATCGCCGGCAAGCGTACGCACCGTCCAGCCGGGCGCGAGGCTTGACCGCGCGCGCACGGTCGGCGACCGTGGCGCCCGGCGCCCCCCATGCCCCACCCGACCACCGACGGCTACCACGGCCATTCCCGCGACGACCTGCTGGCGCAGGTGCCAGCCCTGCCCAAGGCCAGCCGCGTGCTCGAACTCGGCTGCGGCGAGGGCCGGCTCGGCGAACGCCTGGCGGCGCTCGGCCACGAAGTGCACGGCGTAGAGTTCGTGCCGGCGGCGGCGGCGATCGCCGCCCGGCGGCTGCACCGTGTGCACTGCGGCGACGTCGAGAGCCTGCCACTCGACTATCCGGCCGGCCATTTCGCGCTGCTGGTCTGTGGCGACGTGCTCGAGCACCTGCGCGATCCGTGGGCCTTGCTGGCGCGCGTGCGGCCGCTGCTGACCGCCGACGCGCACGCCGTCGTGTCGGTGCCGAACGTGCAGTACTTCCCGGTCGTGCTCGATCTCCTGCGCGGCCGTTTCACGTACCGCGACAGTGGCGTGCTCGACCGCACGCACCTGCGCTTCTTCACGCGCCGCGAGGCGCGGCGCCTGCTCGAAGGCAGCGGTTACGAAGTGCTCGCGATGCCGGCCGTGTATCCGTTCCGCAGCACCCTGCTTCGGGCGCTGGCCCGCGGCCTGTCGGCGGTGACGTTCGGCTGGCTGGGCGGGTTCCTGCTCGGGCAGATCCGGCTGGTCGCGCGACCTCGCCAGGACGCGGTTGGCGCGGCGAGTGTCGGACCGCCATGATGCGACCGATGGCGAAACGACGCTTCGGGCCCCTGTTCGCGGATCTGCTGCAGGATCCCGCCTGCCTTGGCGAGTTCGTCGCCAAGATGCCCGACGCGCTGCTCGTCGAGCTCGCGGCCGCCGTGGCGGACGAACAGCAGAAGCGGGCCATCGCCGGCGGGGACCAGGAGGCGGTGATCGCCGCCGCGTTCGAGAAGGGCTTCGGCCGCGACGGCCTGGCCCAGCAACCGTGGATCGAAGGCGGCTTCGTCGTCTGCCCAGGCGGCCTGGTCGGCAAGAACCGCGGCAACCACCGCTGCCAGTTCGTGTCGGTGGACGACACCTGGGTGTGGGACTGTCCGCACCTGATCCAGGAGAGCAAACGCTCGACGCCCGGCGCCGACGAGGGTTTCCGCGCCATCGCGCTGCTGCCGATCGTCGAAGGGCTGGCCCTGGACGTCGTACGGGCCCGGATGCGCCAAGGCAGCCACCAGGCCGAGAGCGTGACCAGCTACGCGATCCGCAAGGGCAAGCTGGTGGCGGTCGCGCAGCGCAAGGTCAGTGCGCAGGGCACGCGCTGAGGTCGGAGTCGCCCAGCAGATGCCGTACCACGTCGGCGGCCGTGTAGTCGTCGCGGTCGACGAGCAACGCACCGATCGCGTCGAGGCCGTCCCCCGCAGTCAGCAACGCCGGTTCCTCCCGCCCGCCTTCGCGTCGCTGCGCATGGCCGACGTTGGCCAGCAGGGCATTGCAGAGGCAGACGCGCCCGACGGTGTCGGCGAGCTCACCGCCCTTGCGCAGGTAGCTGGCCACCGGCTCGGCGGCGCATCGGTAGCCGATGCTGCCATCGTCGCGGCGGTACGGCGAGCGCAAGTAGCCAAGGTCGCAGACCCGGGCGCGCGAGTTGTCGGGGGCCGGCAGACCGTCGGCGACGACGACCTTGAACGGGTACCCCGTCGGCGACGCCCGACCATCGGTGTGCACCTGCACGCGGCCCGCGCGCACGGCGTCGTGCACGGTGCGCTTCAAGGCGGGCGTCAGCCCGGCCTCGCGACAGAACGCGAACAACGTGCCGACCTGCACGCCCGTCGCCCCTTGCCGCAGCGCCTCGGCCAGGGCGCCAGGCTCGCCACGGCCGCCGGCCAACCAGAACGGCAAGCCGAGTTCGCGCAGCGCCGCCAGGTCGGCTTCGTCGCGCGGCCCGTACCGGGGCGACTCGAGGTCGGCAGCCTCGGTGCGGCCGCGCGGCGGTGCATTGTGGCCACCGGCGGTGTGCCGCTCGACGACGAACCCGGCGACCTGACCCGACAGCTTGCGAGCCAGGTTCTGGGCCAGCGTGTGCGACGACACGATCGGCACGAACCGCGGCACCACCAGACCCGCCGGTGGGCGTTCGCCGAGGCTGGCCGGATCGAATGGCACCGACAACGCAGGACCGCCATCAGCCAGCTCGACCGACAGCTGGACCGGGCGATGGTCCGCCAGTGCGGCCAGCAGCGGTGGCACCTGCCGCGGGATTCCGGCGCCCATGAACACCCAGCCGACACCCGCCAACATCGCCCCGTACAGGGTCGGCACCGTCGGGATCTGCACCTTGGTCAGCAGGTTGATGCCGATCTCTCCTCGATGGCCTGCCTTGGCCAACCAGACCTCGACGAACGCCGCGAACACCACCGTCGCCAGCGCCTCGGGGCGGGCGTCGTGGCCGAGCAATGGCAGCACCTCGTAGGGCGTCGCCGGGGGCTTGCCGCCGGGGCGCCACCACTTCGCGACGATTCGTTCGGCCCACGCCGGCCACGGGAACGCCTGGGCGGCGCGGCGGATCGAGCCATCCGCGTCGCCGTCCTGCAGACGGCGGACCAACAGGGCGTCGAGGCTGGTACCGGACACCACCCCGAGCTGACCGGCCTCGGCAACCGCGCGGGCCAACCGCCAGCCGGACACCCCCACGCCCATCCCGCCCTGGATCAACAGGGGCAGGGGCCGATGGCTGATGACGGGCGGGAGCCCAGGTGCGGCCGCCGCATCCGCTGGACACGCAGTTGGATCGGGGGAGAACAGGACGGCAGGGGTCGACAGCACGGCAGCATTATGGATCTTCGACTCCATAAATCTAGGTAGCCGGAAGCCACCCCTGGACCGCCCGATGCTGGGGGCATGCGTGCGTAGCCCATCCTCAGGCTCCGACCGCCGCCGACGGGCAGCGACCGGGTTCCTGGCTGGGCGGCCCACCCGGCGGGCCGGCGGCAGCCGTACCCGCGGCAGCAACGCGAACTCGCGGCCGGCCCATTGCCACGTCGGCGCGGCGACCGGCTATCCACCCCCCGCTCGCCTAGGGGTTTCTCCTAACCTCAACTCCGAATCGAGGCAGCCCTCGCGACGAGCAACCGCCGATGCCATGGACATCATAGCAACAGCCTATGGGATACATACTTACGACCTTAAGTCCAGTAGGGGTTCCCACCGATGCAAGCCTACTCGATCGTCATCGGACCGCAGCATGAGCATCTCGACCTTGCACCAACTGGCCGCGCAGGAAAAAACCCGCCGCGAAATCCTCCACAAGAGCGAGCTGATTCCGCCGCTCCCAGACCTCGTCTCGCGGCTGCTGACGCTGCTGAACAAACCCGACACCGAGCCTCATCATCTCGAGCAGCTGATGCAGAACGACCAGGTGCTGGTCGCCAAGATGCTCGCACTGGTCAATTCGCCGTTCTACGGCCTGTCCCGACCGATCACGACCATCCGCGACGCGGTGATGGTGCTCGGCTTCCGCGGCGTGCGCAGCCTCGTCCTGGCGACCAGCACCGCCCGCTTCCTGCAGCGTGACTTCGCCTGCTACGGACACGAACCCAAGGGGCTGTGGTTGCACGCCGTCGCCGTCGCGGCCGGTGCCAAGCACCTGGCGCGCAGTCGCGGCATGGGCCAGGAAGCTGCCGAACTGCTGTTCGTCGCCGGTCTGTTGCACGACATCGGCAAGCTGGTCGTCGGTCCGTACCTCGCGCAACGCAACATCGTGGTCCAACCGAACCAGACCGACCATGAAGCCGAACGCACGGCGATCGGCATCGACCATACCGAAGCCGGGGCCCTGGTCACCGCCAAGTGGAATCTGAGCCAGGAACTGCAGGAACTGATCAAGGGCCACCACGAAGCGACTGGCAGCGCCAACGCCGCCATCGTTCGCCTCGCCGATGCCGTGGCGATGAATCGCGGCATCGGTTATCTGCCCGGCCGCGCCCCGACGCCGACCGTGCAACCCCAGGATCTCACCGCGATGGCGATGGACCAGGAGGCCTGGCAGACCACCGAACTCGACCTCGCCGAGCACATGGCCGAGAGCATCAACGGACTCGCCAATCTGGGTGGCTGACGATGCCGTCGACCGAGCCACCACCAGCGACACCCGCCTGGACGGAGGCGACCCGCATGGCCGGCCTCCACGCCTGCCGTACGCCTGCCGAGCTCGGCAGCCGGCTCGCCGAGGAACTGCTGCACCTGCAGCCGGGCCTGTCGGCAGCCTTGTGCCTGGCCAGCGACCGTGGCCCACAGTGGCGCGTCGAGCTGCAGTTCGGCGATTGCCCGTGGCCGGTCGGCAGCGAGGTCGATCGCCAGCCGTGGCAGGCCACCTGCACGTGCTTGCCGGTGCGCTACCAGGCGCACGAACTCGGTGCCTTGGTGGTCGGTGGCGAACTCACCGGCACCGAACGCGACCTGCTCGCCGCGATGCTGACCCACTACGGCGTCGCCCTGGTCAACCTGACGCTGCACGCCGAGTCCAAACAGGCGACGGAACACTACTGCGCGAGCCTGCAAGCCCTCGAAGAGGGCATCGTGCTGTTCCAGGAAGAGGACTCCGAGGCGGTGCTGGCCCGCCTGCTGAGCCTGTCGACGTCGATGATGCACGCGATGGCCGGCGGCTTGTACGTGCTGCGCGAGATCGGTCGGCCCGACAGCGGCCTGCAGCTCGCGCAGGCGCTCGGCATCCCCGAGCCGATGTTGCACGACTTCCGCGGCCCCGGCGGCGAGGCATGGCCCGACTGCCTGGTCGGTCAACCCGCCCAGATCCTGACCCGCGCCATCGATCCCGACGCTCCGCTCGCCGGCATCGATCCCAGCCGCACACCACCGATCCTCGGCAACGTCGTGCTGGTGCCGCTGCGCTACCACGGCGTCGACGCCGGCCTTTGCGTGCTGTTCAATGCCGCGGTCGACGCCGAGACCGCCAACGACCGGCTCAGCCGCGTGCAGAGCCTCGGCCAGCTGGGTGCCGCCCTGCTGCACCGCCTGCAGCTCGAGGCCGTCGCCGCCCACAACCGCGCGATCGCCCGCGAACTGCAGATCGCCGAGACGATCCAACGTCGCCTTCTGCCCACCAAGTCGCCGGCCACCGACGAATACTCCTTCGCATGGCGTTCGATCGCCGCGCAGTACATCGGCGGCGACTACGTCGACGTGCTGCACGCCGACGACGGCACCATCCACGCCACCGTCGCCGACGTCTCCGGCCACGGCATCAACTCGGCCCTGCTGATGAGCTCGTTCCGCGGTGCGTATCGCGGTGACGCGCCGTGGCACCAACCGGCCGAACTCGCCCGCAAGCTCAATCGCGAGGTGGCCAACGAGGTCGGCAGCACCGGGATGTTCATCACCACGGCGCTGCTGCGCATCGCCGCCGAGACGCGGCAGGTGACGATCACCAGTGCCGGCCACAATCCACTGCTGCACTACCGCGCCGCCAGCCACGAAGTCGTCGGCATCGACTCCCACGGACCGCCGCTCGGCTTCGTCGAGGACGCCACCTTCGAACAGCAGCAGATCGAACTCGCCGACGGCGACGTCCTGCTGTCCTACACCGATGGCATCACCGAGGCGACCGACGAGAACCTCGACATGTTCGGCGAGGAACGGCTGGCGGCGCTGCTGTTGCGGCACGCCGCGGCGACGCCCCACGACCTCGTCGAGGCGATCCAGGCCGACCTGTGCGCGTTCACCGGCCGCGAACGCTGCGACGACGACGTGTCGATCCTGATCGTCAAGGCTGCACCAGCAGCCGGCAAGACCGGCGGCTGAGCCACTGCTGCCGCGGTGCTTCGCGTCCAGCTCGGCTTCGCCGGCTGCGAAGCGCAAGCAGGAGATCGGCGACAAGTCAGCGCCTGCGGCCGCTCCTGGTGGTCGCGGCAGCGACGCCACGACCTTCGGTTGCGGCCGCACGCAGCGTCGAGCAGCAGGCGATCGCAGCCTCCCCGCCGCCTCTGCGCGGCTTCAGTCGACGCGGAACTGGCCGACCAGGCGTTCGAGCTGCTGCGCCGAACCACTCAGCTGCTGCGCCGAGGTACGCGCGCTCGCCGCGTCGTTGCGCGAGCTCTCGGCGACCCGCGACAGGCTCTCCAGCTCGCCGGCGATCTCACTGCTCGACTGCGCGATCGAACCGAACGAGTTGGCGAACTCCTGGGTCACCGCGCTCTGTTCCTCGACCGCCGACGCGTTGCTGTTGGTCGCGATCTCGACGTCGGCGATCACCTTCTTGATCGAACCCATCGAGCGCACCGTCTGCTCGACACGTTCGAGGAAACGATCGACCCGCGAACCGATCTCGGTGGTCGCCTTGCTGGTCTCGATCGACAGCGACTTGACGCGTTCGGCGACGACCGCGAAGCCAGCACCGGCCGCGCCGGCCCGGGCCGCTTCGACGCTGGCGTGGAGTGCCAACAGATTCGTCTGGCGGGCGATCGAGCCGATCACGTCGAGCATGCGGCGGATCTCGCCGCTGTCCTTGCCCATCGCGTCGACCTCGCGCCACGTCGTCTCGACGAGCTGCACACCGGACGAGC
>DAIMFJ010000058.1:0-1918 GCA_036724695.1 Planctomycetota bacterium | reverse complement strand
TGGGTCGTCGAGCCGGCCGCGACGTCGGTGATCTCGCGCACCCGCACCGCCGCCGAGCCGGCGGCTTCGATGCGTTGGCCGAGCAGGTCGGCGTTCTGGCGCAGTCCGTCGCTGACCACGTCGACCTGCCGAGCCGCGGCACTCACATCGTTGGCCGTGGTGCGGATCTTGCCGACCATCTCGGCCAGGCCGTCCAGGAACCGGTTGAACGCGGTGGCCAGTGCGGTGATCTCGCCACCACCACCGGTGCCGAGTCGCTGGGTCAGATCGCCGCCACCGCTGGCCACCTGCGCCATCATGCGCTGGACTCGGACCAACGGGCGCACCACCGAGGCGATGATGACGATGCCGAACAGGACCAACACGACGATGCCGAAGGTCAGCGACTGCGTGAACGACTGTTCGGCGGTGGCCACCTTCTCGCTGGCGGCACGAGCCGCGGCCGCGGCCAGCTCGCCGACCTTGCCAGCCACGGCGTCGAGGCTGGCGCGCACGGCGACGGCCGCTTCCTCGCCGGCCCCCATCGAGGTGTCGATCGCGTCGCGGCGCGCCGACGGCGTGTCCTCGGCGAGGATCTCGAGCGTCTCCTTGCTGGCTTCCTGCCAGGTCTGGAACGCCGACGGGAACGTGGCGCCGTCGACCGCCGTCGGTACCAGGCGGCCGAGTTCCTGCCAGGCGGCCGCGGCGGCGGCGACGCTGGCGCCGTGCTCGGCGACCAACGCCTTCGCACCGTCGGTCGCCATGCTCTGGAACAACAGGCTGCGTTCGGCGACGACGGCGCGCAGGAACGACTGCCGCAGCGTGCCGAGTTGCACCGCGGCTGGCAGTTCGCGGCCGGCCAGGCCCTGCAGCGACGTGTCGAGTTGGCGCGTCGTCTCGAGGACCATCGAGCTGAGCCAGATCGTCACCGCCACCGCCAGACCGAGCAGAGCGGCCAGACGGAGTCGCACGGTGATCAGGGAACGGACGCGGGCAGCGAGATTCATGGCGAATGGCGACGACTGTGGTTCCGGGCCGCGCGCGCCCAGTGGGCCCGCGCGGCGGCTGCGCTCACTTGGCGGGAGCCGGCTTCGGCTGCGCCAGGTTGGTCAGGTTCAGCCCGACCACCAGCACGCCGATCGGCGCCTTCTTGTCCTTGTCGGCGGTGTCGAACACCGGCACCGCGATCTGCACGGCGTAGGCCTGGCTCGACTCGTCGAACTCCGGCTCGCCTTGCCACGCCGTCTTCTTCGTGAACGGCACCGTGAACTTCGCACTGCTGTCGTGCAGGTAGCTGCTGGTCTTCTCCAGGAACGCGACCTTCTCGCCCTTCGCGCCGTTCAGGAACGCCTCGCTGACGATGCCGTTGGTGGCCTTGGTCTTGGCCTCGAGCGCCTTGGCGGCGTCGTTGGTCATGAAGGCGACCACCTCGTCGGAACGGCGCCGCAGCGCCTTCCACTTCTTGTTGTCCATGCCTTCGATCGGGCCCTTCTTGTTGTGGGCGACGACCGCGGCGACCACCTTGGCGTCGGCAGCCCAGCCGGCGACGTCCTTCTTGTAGGCGTCGATCTGGGCCTGGACTTCCTTGGTGATCTCGAACTTCTTCTCGCCTTCCTGGGCCGTCAGCGCGGCCGCGGCGACCAATCCCATCACCACTGCACGAATCGTTCTCGACATCGGGTTCCTCCTGTGCGTCGGTGTTCGTCCAGGAATGGGAGAAACCTGAAGCCGGATCGCCGCCGCGCCGCGACCGGTGGGTCCGGATGGCGAGCCCTGGCTCGCGCCGTGTACTAGGTGACAATCCTTAAGCGGCCCGCAGAATCGCCACAATCCCCTGCCACGGCATCGCCGCGGCGCGCGCTGTGGTGCTTTGCGACAGTGGTTTTCCCGTACGGGGGCCGCGCGCCTAGTGTAGTGCGTCAGGCTGATGGGGCATTAT
>DAIMFJ010000057.1:0-19682 GCA_036724695.1 Planctomycetota bacterium | reverse complement strand
CCGGTGACCGAGGTGTCGTTGTCGTTGTCGCGCGGCTGGTAGCGCCACACCGCGTACGGGTTGCGGTGCGACTCGAGGTAGTTGATGCCCTTCTGCGCGACCGGCTTCAGCAGCTTGTAGTTCGACAAGCCGTACGCCTCGGCCATCGCGTAGGCGGCGATGGCGTGGTTGTAGATGAAGTCGTGCGAGTTGCTGGTGCCGAACAGGCCGGTGTTCGGATCCTGTTGCTCACGCAGCCAGTTGATGCCGTTCTTGATGACTTCCTTGTAGGGGCCGCTGCGCAGCGTGCTGCCGTCGCCCAGGAAGGCGAGCAGCGCGAGGCCGGTGTTGCCGACGTCGTGCACCGGGTTGCCCGGGCCGTCGCAGGGCTCACCCTCGACGTCGTGCTTCATGAACTGGTCGGAGTCCCACTTGCCGTCCTCGTCCTGGTGGTTCTTCAGCCACTGCAGGCCGGCGTCGATCGCGGCCGCGTAGGACTTGCCGCCGCCCTTGCCGCCCTTGCCGCCGGAACGACCGCCGTACTTGCCACCCGCACCACCGCCGAGACCGACGGCCGAGTTCCACTGGTTGCTGTCGAACGCCGACTCCTTGGCCGTGCTCTCGGTGTCGACGTTGTCGAACGCCTCGGCTTCGTTCTCGGTGATCTGCGTCTCGTTGATGACGACCTCTTCGGGAGTCTCCTCCGGCTTGGTCTCCGGGGGAGGCGGCGGAGGCGGTTCCTCGACCTTCTCCTCCTGCTTGATGTCCATCTCGACCACCTTCTCGGGCGGCTTGGGCGGCTCGGCCGGCCACAGCACGTAGATCAGCGCCAGCACGATGGCGTGCAGCGCCGCGGACAGCGCCAGCCACGGCGCGTGCCGCAGCTGTTCTGCCATCATGTCCTGGAAGGTGACTTCGGTTTCCCAGATGGGAACCGCGTTGGACTGGACTTTGATCTTGGTTGGGTCGAGCTGGGCCATGACGGCTCCTTGGCAACCGGGGACGAGCGTCACACCGCGCCGACCACGGTGGTCTGGCGGGATGCGTAGGCAGTTGCCGAGGTTGGTCGCAACGTCGGCCGCCCGCCACCGGTTCAGAGAGGGGACGGGAAAAGTAGAGCGGCCCAGCGGCTTCGCCGCAACCCGAACCCCCGGCTTCCCGCCCGCGTCAGCGCGGGCTGCGGAACTCGGTCACTTCGGTGCGGGCGGCGGCCCGCTGCAGGGCCTGGTCGCGCAGTTCGGCCAGCACCTGGTCGGTGCCCAGGGCCCGCAGCTCGGCCTGCACCTCGGGGTCCTCGAAGCGGCCGTTGCGGGCCGGCAGAAACCGCAGCACCTTGGCGACCTGGAAGCCGCCCTGGAACGCGATCGGCTCGGACACGCTGCCCTCGGGTCCGGCGGTACCGAACTTCGCCAAGGGCAGGTCGGCCTTCAGGGTCGTCGGGTCGAGTTCGCCGAGCGAGGTGGCGCCGGGGAATCGCGCCGCCAGTTCGCGGCTGGACAGGCTCTCCTGGCGCCAGGCCGCCGCGGCCGCGGCCGCCCGTTCGGCGGCGTCGGCGCCGCGGAACACCACCGCGCCGACCAGCGACTGGGCCGGGTGCACGAAGCGCGCCTGGTTGCGCTTGTACAGTTCCTGCATCATCCGTGGCGTCAGGAACAGGTTCTGCTGCTTCTGCAGCCGCGAGTAGACGGCCAGCTCCTCGGCGAACTGGCGCATCAGGCTGGTGCGCTTGTCGTCCTCGAAGCGCTGCCAGGTGATGCCCAGCCGCTGCAGTTCCTGGCTGAAGCGCAGCTCGGTGCCGAAGATCTTCACCTGTTCGGCGGCTTCGCGCTGCAGTTCGTCCTGCAGCAGGCTCTCCAGCATCTTCGGGTCGGCCAGGCCCAGGTTCTTGGCGGCGTGCGCCATCGTGTAGTCGCGCAGCAGCTCGCGGAACGCCTGCTGCAGCACCAGGGCCCGCTCTTCGTTGGTCAGGCTGCGACCCTGGCTGCGTTCCAGGCCGCGGACCTTGCCGATCGCGACGGTGCGCAGCTCGCTGAGCAGTACGGCGGTGTCGTTGACGGTGGCGACGATCGTGTCGACCTGGATGCCGGCCCGTGGGTCGACGCCGACCGGATCGAGGCCCTGGGCTCGAATCGAGGCAGCCGCGGCGAGCGCGCAGACGGCGATGGCAAGGCGCATGGCGTGTCGATGATGCCCTGGCGGGACGGCGCTGGCAACGCCGATGCGGTTCGGCGTTTGCATTCCGCGGCGGGACGGCGTTTCCTTCCGGTGATGAGTTCGCGCACCGGAGTCTGCATCGTCGTCGGCGCCTCCTCGGGCATTGGCCTCGCCCTGGCGCGCCGGTTGGCGTTGGCCGGCCGCAAGGTCGCGATGCTGGCCCGCCGCGAGGCCGAGCTGCGCGCCCAGGTCGCCGCGATCGACGACAGCCTGGGCCGGCCGGCTGCGTTCGCGTACGTCCACGACGCCAGTGACCTCGACGCCGCCGAACCGCTGTTCGCCCGTATCGAGGCCGACCTCGGCGAAGTCGACGAAGTGCACTTCGTGGCTGGTGTGATGCCGCCGGTGGCGCTCGACGAATTCGACCTCGGCAAGGACCGGCAGCAGGTGCAGGTCAACATGCTCGGTTGCATCGCCTGGGGCAACGCCGCGGCGCGCCGTTTCCTGGCCCGCAAGCGGGGCTGCTTCGTCGGCGTGTCGTCGGTGGCACAGGACCGCGGCCGCATCGGCCGGCCGGTCTACAACGCCAGCAAGGCGGGCATGGACACCTACCTCGAAGCGCTGCGCAACCGCCTCTGGCGGCACGGCGTGCAGGTGACGACGATCCGGCCCGGTTTCGTCGAGACGCCGATGACGGCGGGGCTGCAGCTCAAAGGGGCGATCCCCGCCGATACCGCTGCGGCGAAGATCCTGGCCGCCCGCGATGGCAAGAAGGCGATCGCCTACGTGCCGGGCAAATGGCGGCTGATCATGGCGGTGATCCGCAACATCCCTTCGTTCGTGTTCCGTCGTTTGTCGATCTGAAGGGACGATGACGACCCCGGCGGCGATCCTCTGGCGCGACGAAGACGTGCGCGGTTTCGGCATGGCCGTCGGCGGGCCCGGCAAGGTGTTCCGGCCGACCACCCAGGAACAGGTCGCCGACGCGTTCGCCGACGTGCAGCGCCGCGGCGGCACGCTGGCCTTGCGCGGTTCGGGCTGCAGCTACGGCGATGCGGCGACCAACCGCGACGGCTACGTGCTCGACCTGTCGCGGCTGAACCGTGTGCTCGGCTTCGATCCGGCGACCGGCGTCGCCACCGTCGAGCCGGGGGTGACGGTGCGCGATCTGTGGCGCCAGGCGATCTCGTTCGGCTACTGGCCGAAGGTGGTCAGCGGCACCGCCGCGGTGTCGATGGGCGGCGCTGCGGCGATGAACATCCACGGCAAGAACAACTACGCGCTGGGCACGTTCGGCGAATGCGTGCGTTCGTTCGACCTGCTGACGCCGCGCGGCGAGCTGCTGCACGTGACGCGCGAACGGGACCCCGAGCTGTTCTTCGCGGCGATCTCGGGGTTCGGCATGCTCGGTTGCATGACCCGGCTCGAGATCGAGACCAAACGGGTGCACAGCGGCCGGCTGCGCGTCTGGGGCATCGTCGCCGACGACCTGGCGCACAACCTGCAGATCCTCGAGGACCTGCGCGGCACCGCCGACTACCTGGTCAGCTGGCTCGACCTGCACGCCAAGGGAGCCGGCCTGGGCCGCGGCATCATGCACCGCGCCGACCAGCTGGCCCCGGGCGAGGATCCGACCGGCCTGCGTTACTACGACCCGGCCCTGCAGGACGTCCCGACGAAGATGTTCGGGCTGGTGCCCAAAGGCTGGCTGTGGCCGGGCATGTGGTGTGCTCTGCAGTCCGGGCAGGTCGGGCTGGTCAACGCGCTGAAGTTCCGCGCCGGCCGCAGCGAACAACGCAACTCGCCGTACCTGCAGACGCACGGCGCGTTCCACTTCCTGCTCGACTACGTGCCGCGCTGGCACTGGATGACCAAACCGGGTGGGTTGCTGCAGTTCCAGCCGTTCGTGCCGGTTGCGCACGGCGAACGGGTGCTGCGCACGCTGATCGAGATGTCGCAGCGGGCCGGCTTCGTGCCGTACCTGGGGGTGCTCAAGCGGCACCGGCCCGACCCGTTCCTGATGACCCACGGCCTCGATGGCTACTCGCTGGCCATGGACATCGCCGTCAGTCGCAACCAGGGGCGTCGAGAGGCGTTGTGGCGACATTGCCAGGCGATGGCGGAGGTCGTGTTGGAGGCCGGTGGGCGCTTCTACTACGCCAAGGATGCGGTGCTGCTGGCGTCGTCGTTCGGACGGGTGCACGGCGACGCGGCAGTGGCGAAGTTCCGCGCGCTGAAGGCGAAGTGGGACCCCGAGCGCCTGTTCCAGACCGACCTGTCGCGGCGCCTGGGCGTCTGACGGCGAGGATGCGAGGTGTGGGTCAAGAATCCGATCAACCGTAAACGAGGCGGAAATCTGTAAACCTCGTCGGCGGATTTGCGGTAAAAATGCCGACGAGCTTTACGAATCGTCGGTCATCCCGCCTGGTCACCCGGCCGATGGCGCGGCCGATCTACGGAGTTTTGCGTAGGGGGGTGCCAGAGGCTGGCCGATAGCATCCCCCGTCGCATGGTTCACGACTCCACGGCCCAGGCCGCACCGCGCCGCGGTGCTGCGCACTGGAAGGCCCTCGTTGCGCGGTTCCAGATCCCTCACGCCGGGCGCGCCACGTGGCAATTGTCCACGACCCTGGCTGCCTACCTCGGCACCTGGACGCTGATCTACTTCGCGCTGGCGATCTCCTGGTGGCTGGTGCTGCCGCTCGCCGTCCTGGGCGGGCTGCTGCTGGTCCGCCTGTTCATCATCTTCCACGACTGCGGTCACGGCTCGTTCTTCGCATCGCGCCGCGCCAACGACTTCTGGGGCGGCATCACCGGCCTGTTGGCGTTCACGCCCTACCAGCACTGGCGGGCCGAGCATGCGATCCACCACGGCGCCACCGGCGATCTCGATCGCCGCGGCACCGGCGACGTCTGGACGATGACGGTCCAGGAGTACCTCGAATCGTCGCGGTGGAAGCGCTTCGCGTACGTCCTCGCCCGCAGCCCGGTGATCCTGTTCGGGGTCGCGCCACTGGTGCTGTTCTTGTTCCTCGAACGGTGGCCGCGCAAGGGCGCCAAGCCCCACGAAGCCCGCTCGGTGCACCTGACCACGCTGGGCATCGTCGCGATGGTGTTCGGCATGAGCCAGATCTTCGGCTTCGTCGACTACCTGCTCGTGCAGCTGCTGGTGCTCGGCATCGCCGGCGGCACCGGCATCTGGCTGTTCTACCTGCAGCACCAGTACGAGGACGCCTACTGGACGCACAGCGACGACTGGGACTACGAACTCGCCGCGCTGAAGGGCAGCTCGTTCTTCCGGCTGCCGAAGGTGCTGCAGTGGTTCTCGGGCAACATCGGCTTCCACCACATCCACCACCTGAGCCCGCGCATCCCGAACTACAACCTCGAGCGCTGCCACAACTCCGACCCGCTGTTCAAGGAGGTCAAACCGATGACCCTCTGGAGCAGCATGAAGTCGCTGCGGCTGCGGCTGTGGGACGAGGCCGCGCAGAAGTTGGTGACGTTCCGCCAGGCGCGCCGCCAGCGGGTGCCGGTGCGCGTGCCGTCGCGCTGATCGTCTGGGTCGCCGCGGTGCGGTGGGGGAGCCCCCATGGCGCCGCATTCCCGGGCGGGGCTTGTGCCTGCTCCGATTTGCACCTACGATCCCGCCGCCCGGGGCTTCCCGGGCCTCCCCAGCCACGGCTGGAGCCTCCGCCACCGGACGGCGACCTCGCCGGCAGCCACGCTGCCGCCGATGCCGTCTCAAGTTGAGCCCGGATGGCGCCGATGCAGGGGTAGATCGTCGTGCCCTTGCACAGGCGGTGCGCGCCCCGCGCGCGACCTGCTGCTGCAGAGCACGGAGGCGGGGCCGATGGCCGACGCCTCGACCCCGTTTCGCTTAGTTTCACGCGCTCTTGGCCCCATCCGGGCCGGCGCATCGAGAATCGTTCTACGTGAGTTTCGCCAAGCTCGGGCTCAAGGAGCCCATCCTTCGCGGTGTTGCCGCGGCCGGCTACGAACAGCCGACCGACATCCAGGCCAACGCCATCCCCAAGATCCTGCGCGGTGCCGAACTGATCGGCCTGGGCCAGACCGGCAGCGGCAAGACCGCCGCCTTCGGCCTGCCGATGCTCGACCGCCTGTGCGGTGGTGAGCCCGGCCTGCGCGGGCTGATCGTCGTGCCGACGCGCGAACTGTGCGTGCAGGTCGCCGAGAACCTGCGCACCTACGCGCAGTTCTCCGGCTTGCACGTCTGCACCGCGTTCGGCGGCGTCGACATGTCGATCCAGGAGAACGCGTTCAAGCGCGGCCTCGACGTGCTGGTCGCCTGCCCCGGCCGCCTGATCGACCACCTCGAGCGGCGCAACATCACGCTCGAGAAGGTGCAGATGGTCGTGCTCGACGAGAGCGACCGCATGCTCGACATGGGCTTCATGCCGCAGATCCGCCGCATCTTCGTGCGGCTGCCGCAGGAGCGGCAGAACCTGATGTTCTCGGCGACGATGCCCGACGAGGTCGAAGCCCTGGTCAAGGACTTCCTGCCCGACGCCGAACGCGTGCAGATCGGCTCGCGCAGCCAGGCCGCGAAGACCATCTCGCACCGCTTCGCCAGTGTCGCCGCCGCCGACAAGCCGGCGGTGCTCGAAGAGCTGCTGCGCCGCGAGGACGGCAAGGTGCTGGTGTTCGTCAACAAGAAGATCGGCTGCGAGAAGCTCGGCAACATGCTCAAGCGCGCCGGCCTGCCCGCCGACGCGATCCACGGCGACAAGGGCGCCGAAGCGCGCCATTCGTGCCTGCAGGCGTTCACGCGCGGCAAGGTCCGCTTCCTGGTCGCCACCGACGTCGCCGCGCGCGGCATCGACGTCGACGACGTCGCGATGGTCGTCAACTACGACTTCCCGCTCGGCCTCGAGGACTACATCCACCGGGCGGGCCGCACCGGCCGCGCCGGCCGCAGCGGCCGGGCCCTGTCGCTGGTGGCACCGAGCGAACTGCGGCTCTACGAAGTGGTCGCCGCGCACCTGTCGGGGCGCAAGCTGCCGGCGGCGCCGAAGACCGCCGGCCGCGGCTACGGCATGCCGAAGAAGCGCGAAGGTGGTGGGCGCGCGGGTGGTCGGTCTGGCGGCCGCAGCCGCGGGCGCACGGCCGCGGCGCACTGAGGCGGCCCTGCCGACTTCATGTTGCAGGAAAAGCTACAAACCTGTAGTTTTTCCTGCAACATGAAATCGGTCGTAGGGTCATCGCTCGCCGATGCCGAGCAAGTGCTGGCCGTGGCACGGGCCCAGCGCGGCGTGTTCTCGAAAGCCGACCTGCAGGTGCTGACCGCCGAACGGCACCCCGCGGCCTTCACCCGCCGGGTGCAAGCGCTGCTGCGGTCCGGCGTGCTGCGCCGGTTCGTGCGCGGCATGTACGTCGCCGCGGAGTTCGACCTGCCGACCCTGAGCCAGCGCCTGGCACCCGACTCCTACGTGAGTTTCGGCACCGTGTTGGCCAGGCACCTGCTGATCGGGCCCAGTCCCGATCGCCAGCTGCTGGCCGCCACGACCGGGCGCGGCCATCGCTACCGCGGGCTCGGCATCGAGATCGCCCACGTCCACATCGGCGCGCACCTGGACTTCGGCCACACCGTCGTCGACGGGGTGCGATGGGCCGACGCGGAGAAGGCGGTGCTCGACACGTTGTACTTCCATCTGCGCGGCCGGCGTTTTCCGTTCGACGTGTACTCCGACGTGGACGTGTCGCGGCTCGATGTGGGTCGGCTGGCCGACTACCTGTCCCGCTTCCGCAATCCGAAGTTCGTCACGTTCGCGAGCCGCGTGCTGGCGGTGCAGGCATGACCGTGTCCTTGCCGCGACCGGCGACCCCGGATGGGTTGTTCGTGTGGGTGATGCACCGCTTCGCCGAGGTGTTCGAGGAGCATGCGATCGTCAAGGGTGGCATGGCGATGCGGTTGCTCGACTGTCCACGCTCGACGACCGACATCGACTACGTGTTCGTGCCCTACACGTCGAAGGACCAGATCGTCGAACTCGTGCGCGCCACGCTCGACGAGCTCGGCGAGATCGCCGGTGCCACCGTGACGCTGCAGGTCCACTCGAAGGCGATCCGCGCCCAGGTTCGCGTCGACGATGCGGCGATCCAGATCGAAGCGAACGTCGCCGCGCAATGCGCGTCGCTGGTCGTTCCGACCGCGTCCCTCGCATTGCCGCAAGGCCAGCCGTCCCGCCTGGTGCGGATCATGGATCCCGACGTCGCCCTGGCGCACCAGCTCGCGGCGTGGAACGAGCGGCGCCTGCTGCGCGATCTGTACGACGTCTACCACTTGAGTGCGCGACTCGGCGCGCAGCCGGATCGGCAGGTCCTGGCTGCGCGGTTGGCGAAGGTCGAATCCCGTCTGCCGGCCCTGCGGGGGCGCCGGTCGATGTCGCTCGACGAATTGTCGGCGGAGCTGCAGCAGGCCGTGGCGGCCGTCGACGGCCGTCGGCTCGACGAGGAGCTTGCCCCGATCCTGCCGCCCGAGGAAGTCGCCGGCCTCGGACCGCGGTTGCGTTCGGGGGTTGGCAGGGTGGTCGAATGGTTGGCCGAACCCAGGTGAGCACTCGTGGCGCTGGCTGGTGGGGCTGGCGCCTGGGCCGGTGATCGCCTACCCGCGCAACCGTTGCGCGCGGTAGCGGCATGCCTGCCGCAGTTTGTGGACGCGGCGCCGATCGAACGGCAACTCGTCCAGGCGGTCGAGCCAGTTCGGCATCGCCAGCAGCAGGCGGTCGAGCCCGCGCGCGATGGCGCGCGGTGGTACCCCACAAGCCTCGCCGAGAGCCAGGAAGTCGGCCCTGCCGAGGTCTTCGCGGTCCTTGCCGCCGATCGTCATCGCCATCGTCGTGTCGCCGTACGGATACGACGACGGCAGGTCGTAGGCTGGTGTCACGCGCCACTCGTCGGCGAGCAGGATCGACAGGTTCTTGGCGTGCAAGTCGCCGTTGCCGGTAAGGTACGCGAACGCAACCTGCTGGATCAGGTCGCGAGCCGCGACGACGGGTGCACCGCACGGCGCCGCCAAGGCCTGGACCACCTGTTCGGTCGTGAGTCGGAACTTGTCGGCCGGATAGCGGCCGAGAACCTGGCAGCCGTCCTCCTGGGCCAGCCGGCGCAGCCCGTTCGCGGTGCGGACCCGATCGAAGCGACGCACCAGCAGCCCAGGCCTGCCATGGCGGTCGTGCACGACGGTGGTCTCGGCCGTTGGCAAGCCCGATGCCCTGGCGGCCGCCGCGAAGAACGCCTCGTTGGCGACCAGATGCGGGAACTCGGGAGGGTCGAGCTTGAGCAGGTAGGCGGCGCCTTCGTACTGCAGCGGTAACGAGATCATGCGACCCGAGACCTTGTCCTGCGCGCCGGCGATGGCGGCGAGGTCGCTCGGGTCGTTGCCGACGGCTCGCTCGAGAAGTTCGCCGAAGTCGGCTTCGGCAAGATCGACTCCGGCTGGCTCGGTGTCGGCCGGGGGATGGTGGCATGGCAATACCTGGACGTCGCCGACGGTGTCGGCGCCCAGCGCCAACAAGAGAGTCAGTTCGTCGTCGGCCGAGGTCTTGGCGGCGCGGCGGATCGCCGTCAATCGCCGGCCCTCGGGCAGCAGCCCGCTGAAGAACGGTGGCAACGCCCCACCCGGGCACCGCACCGGTGCGCAGCCGCGGGGCAGCGAAAGGGCAACCGCTGGGCCGGTGTAGCCGGGGTCGTACTCGAACACCACTTCGTTGGTGGCGCGCCGCAGTTGGGCTGCGGGCACGCCGGCCTTCCACACCTGGGCCGCCTCGATCCTCTTGAGGTCGCCGAGGTTCACGGTTGCGATCCTTGCAGCCCGGCATCGCGGCCGGGTGCGACGACGGTGAGCCTCAGCCCGAGCACGTGCAGCACGCCGAGCAGCTTGTCGATCCGCACCGTCGGTTTCCCGGCTTCCAGCGTGTGGACGAAGCGCGTCGAGCAGGCCGCCAGCTCGGCGAGTTCGGCCTGGCCCAGGCCCAGCTGTTCGCGGCGCTCTCGAACTGCTTGGGCGAGCATCGTGCTGAATGATCGATCGTGCATTCTTGAGGTCAGGATCGGCTGGGAGTGGGTCGAAGTCAAGGGGAAGTGATCGATCGTGCATCTTGAAGGCGATTCAGCCCAGCCAGGAGCTGCCGATTGCGTACGCATGTACGATCGTGCATGCGTATGCTGGATTGGTCGCTGGCAACGGGCTCGCCCGGGGGGTTGCAGCCCGCTGGCCTGTCCAGTTGACAGCGCGATGACGCCCGCCAAGTCGGTGGTTCGCCAGGTTTCACAACCCGTTGTTGGTGCGCAGGTAATCACGATTCGGCCGATGAACACCGGTTGCATTCGCAGATCGGTAGGTGGCAGGCGAGGTTGTCTTGATTGCCTCCATCGGTGCGCTCGAGGGAATCCTCGTGTTCGCCAAAGGAGATCTGGCAGGCTCTTGTCGAAACGGGTTTCGTTCGCGTGCGAGCTGCAGCCGCAAGTACTCAGCCCCTTGCTGCGGCCGCGATTCGCCGATAGCATCGATACGGACGGCGCGGCACACCTGCAGCAACGATGCGAGCTGGTGCCGCAGTGGACTTTCGCCATGGCAGAAGAACCAGAGGCAGTCGACAGGGGGCGGTTCCGCGCTGGCTTGCTGGCCATCGTACGGTGCCGAGCTGCGTCGTCAGGACTGGAGGATTCGATTCCTGATGCCAAGGCCAACCTGCGGATGGAGAATCACCGGAGGTCTGTCTGCGACGTGGTGGCGTGGCGGTTTGCAGCTCCGCGAATCCGGTTGGTGAAGCTGTGGCGCCGTTGTTCGGTCACTCCGGAGCCACCAAGGGGTCGTTCGGATTCTGCTGCGGCGATCCCTGGGCGCAATGCGCACATGGGGAGTGGGGCGACCCGCCTCCTCGGGCTCCCGAATCCTGCTTCGTTCCGGGCTGGTCGCAACCTGTTGGAGCGCCACAGTGTGGCAGTCGGTTCGCAGGCCGCGGCCGGCGTTTGCGGCTCGTTCCGAGTCAGTCGAGCGTCGACGAAGCGCATCTCAAGAGAGCGGCTGCCGCTCAGGCCTACGGCGCGCCACTCATCCAATAGGTTGCCCAACTTCCGTGTTCAGGGGGGAGCAACTGGAGTCTCGTCGCGCGAACGAGAATCGCCAGATGAATGAAGATGTGCCATGTCAAGGGGGTGGGCTGAACGATGCCGACCAGGCGAGCTGGGATGCACTTCGGCGAAGACTGTTGGCCTGCTTGAAGCGAAGCGGGGCAGCGCAGGACGTCGAAGATGCCTGCCAGGAGGCCATGCTGCGGATTCTGCGCGTCCGATCCAGTCAGGTGATTCGTGACTCGTTCGCCTTCTGCCTGGTCGTCGCGCGCGCCAAGTTGGTCGATGCTCGGCGGCGGATGGGAGTGGCTGCGAAGTCTCTGCATCTACATCAGGAGTTGGTCGCTCCGCAAGACCTTGCCTGGGCGCAGGACCTGAGACCCTTGTTCCTTGAGATCATGATCGGTGCTGGTCTTGCGCGTTGCGATGCCGAGCTGTTGGCGGGGGTGCGTATCGATGGCCTCTCCTGGCAGTCGGCAGCTGTCCAAGTGGCGCTTGCTCCTGCTGGTCTCGCAGCCGCGAAGCGCAGAATTCAGCGATTTTTGTCGCTTCCGGCATCCGTCGAACGACTAGCCGTCTTGACCGAAAGGGCCACGGGCCACGGGCCACGGGCCAGTACGAGGCGCATGACGACATGAATATCCAGAGATTCAAGGCTGCTCTGTCGCGAGGCGCCCTCGATTCGTTTGGTCCATGGTGTCGCGCAACAATGCAAAGTGTGTGCGCTGGATCGTTGGTTCGCACTGGGTTGCGTTCTGGTGGTCTTAACCATCGGGTCGTGGCATAGCGTTTCCCATCATGCCATTGTTATGAATGCCAAGCATGCTGTGATTGTCGTGGCGGTATTGGTCGTCGCTTCCGGGTTCGCCTTCTTGAGGAGTCCGATCGATGCTCCCTCGGGTTCGAGAGATCAGCCAGCCGGACAAGAGTATGGACCGCAAGGCGAACCCCGCAGCATACGAACTCCCGTTGGCGCCGAGAGCGAATCAGGGGATGGTCCGTCAGACATTGTGGTGCCCGTCGACGATCATTTGCCGGTGCCCGTCGAGAAGTTGCCCGAGGAGCTGCCCGAGAAAGTCGTGTTCGTGGTAGGCAAGATGCGCGAGTACCAAGAGCTGTTCCATACAGAATGGCGTGTCCCCGTCGCGTTCAGCATATCCCCGGCGAACGCCAGGAGACTTGTCGCCGAATACCATCTCCTGGCTGGGGCTGCCAAGGATGCGGAGCGTCAATATCGGGACGCGCACCATGACTTCATAACCTCGGAGGTTGCTGCCGGCCGAGCAATCCTGACGACGCAGAACGTCAACCATGTCATCGACGAGTTGGAGCGTTCCGGTCGCTATGATCCGAGTCGCGACCATCTCGGAGTCAAGGCTGGGTTCGAAAAGGGCGCCTACATCGTACTGTCGAAACGTGGTGCGGCGCCTGCGTTGGATCCCCAGAGAGAGTACTGTGAGTCCATCAGTGCTGTCTACTCGGAGTCGTTGCGGGCTCTCTTGGGGTACTTGAGATACTGATTGCCAAACGTGACCGGTGAATTGTCAGGAAACCAAGGAGGATATCGCTATGCAGTTCTTGCTACCGTTTGCTGCTGCTCTCTTGGCGTTGGCTTTGTCGGTGACTTCAGGATCGGGGGTCGTCGAAGATGGTGATGGTGAGCTTCCGCCCAGTTGCTCGACATGCAGTTCAAGCAGTCCCAGCCCTCAAGCGCCTTTCGGGCCCCATGTGGGATTGGATGATTGGCTGAACCTCACCGTCAGTGTGAGCAGCCTCGGGGGGACTTGTGCCTGGGAGAGCATTCAGGGTTCACAGCCTCCCAAGGAGGAATGCGTCAAGCTACGCACTCCTTGCAGGTTCTGGGGGAGCATCCGGCTGCGTATCGAAGACGCTTCCGGGGGCTCGATTGGGAACCTCGTTCCCGATCCCAATGGTACCTCGTCGCCCAAATGGATCCTCATCGCTGGGGATACTTGGGAAGTGTCGCTTGGTGATTCCCAAGACCCGTTCCGGCGCGCTTGTGGCGAAAACCTGCCCATTTCGTTCGAGGCAACCCCAAGCGGCACGAGTGTACAACTGTCCATCGACCTGCAGCTTGGCTGTGCGGCGTGCAGCGGTGCAACGCGACCGGCAGATTGATCCCCACGGCCGCGCTTGGTCGCCGGCCGTCCGCCCCGCCCCAGCCTGTCCTCGCCGCTAACCCAGCAGCCGCGCCGCCGCCTCGACCGGATCGCTTGCCTTGACCAGCGTGCGGAACACGCTGTCCAGCGTCGAACCTGCCGCCGAACCCGCCATCGCGCGCAATTCGCCGGCGGTGCCGGCGGCGACCAGTTCGCCGCGGTCGAGGACGGCGATGCGGTGGGCGATCGCTTCGACCACTTCCAGCTGGTGGCTGCAGTACAGGACGGCACCGCCGCGCCGTGCGAACTCGCGCATCACTTCCTTGACCACCAGCGTCGTCGTGACGTCGAGGCCCGACAGCGGTTCGTCGAAGACCAGCAGCTGCGGCTCGGTCAGCAGCGTGGCGCTGATCGACACCTTCTGCAGCATGCCCTTGCTGAACGCCGCCATCGGTTCGTCGGCGCGCTCGGCCAGCCCGAAGCCGGCCAGCAGCCGTTCGCCGCGGCTCCGGATCGTGCCGTCGGCGAGGTCGAACAGCCGCCCCTTCAGCAGCAGGAACTCCCACGGCGTCAGGCTCTCGTGCAACCGCGCCACCTCCGGCAGGTAGCCGATCTTGCGGCGCGCCGTGGTCGGGTCGGCCAGCGCGTCGACGCCGCCGACCTGGATCGAGCCGCCGTCGGGCTGCAGCAGGCCGACCACGCACTTGACCGTCGTCGACTTGCCGGCCCCGTTCGGGCCGAGCAGCGCCAGGATCTCCCCGGCGCCGATCGCCAGATCGAGCCCGACCAGCGCCCGGTGCTCGCCGTAGCTCTTGCGGAGGCCGCGCAGTTGCAACATGCCGTCATCTTGGCCCGCGAACCCTGGTGCGTTCCAGGCCCGCGTGTCGTATTCCCTGCGCCATGCGCATCGTCTCCCTGCTGTTGCCCTGCCTCTTGCTCGGCCCCGCCGCCTGCCAGGACGCCGCCGCGCCGACCGGTCCGGCGATCGAATTCGCGCCGGCGTTCCCGGCCCAGGAGCCGTTCGACCGGCCGCTGTTCGTCGCCTTCACCGCGACCGATCCCGAGCACGCCTACGTCGTCACCCAGCCCGGCTTCGTGTTCGCGATCCCGCGCGATGGCGAGAAGGTCGAGCGCCGCGTGTTCCTGGACATGAGCAAGACGGTGCTCACCGAGAACTGGGAGGAAGGCCTGCTCGGCTTCCAGTTCGACCCCGAGTTCGCGCAGAACGGTTTCGTCTACGTCTGCTGGTCCGAGCGCATCGAGCGCCGCCGCGAGACGATGGGCAACGGCAAGCAGGCGCAGAGCAACCGGCAGTCGGTGATCTCGCGCTTTGGCACCACGAAGTCGGCGGCCGGGCTGGTCGTCGATCCCGCCAGCGAATTGCGCCTGCTCGAGGTCTTCCAGCCGTTCGGCAACCACAACGGCGGCACGATCGTGTTCGGCCCGGACGGCATGCTCTACATCGCCTTCGGCGACGGCGGCGCGGCGAACGACCCGTTCGGCAACAGCCAGGTGCTGACCAACCTGCTCGGCAAGGTGCTGCGCATCGACGTGCGCGGCGCGACCGAGACGGCGCCCTACAAGATCCCGGCCGACAACCCGTTCGTGGGCCAGGACGGCGCGCGCGGCGAGATCTGGTGCTACGGGCTGCGCAACCCGTGGCGGATCGCGTTCGATCGCCAGACCGGCGACCTGTGGTGCGGCGACGTCGGCCAGAACCGCATCGAGGAGGTCGATCGGCTGGTCAAGGGCGGCAACTACGGCTGGAACGTGCTCGAGGCGGACGAGGTGTTCCGCGAGCGCAAGGAGACCACGCCGGCCCCTGCCGGGATGATCCCGCCGGTCGCGCAGTACGGCCACGACCTCGGCCTGTCGATCACCGGCGGCCACGTGTATCGGGGCAGCAAGATCCCGGCCCTGCAGGGCTGGTTCGTCTACGGCGACTTCATGACCTTGCGCATGTGGGCCTGCAAGGAGGATCGCAGCGGTGGCAAGCATGAGGTCGTCACGCTGACCCGCGCCCCGCAGCAGGTGGCGAGCTTCGCCGAGGAACCGGACGGGGAGCTGCTGATGACCGGGTTCCGCGGGCGCGAGGGGCAGGTCTATCGATTGGTGCCGGCGGCGACGGCTCAGCGGTAGTCCTCGAACCAGCGTGACCGCAACGTCCAGGTGCGCGAGAAGTCGGGCTGCGCAGGTACGCCGCCAGGCTCTCGCACTCGCGGTCGTCGGCGACGTGCTGGACAGTGTCGGTGCCGATGTCGGTCACGATCGTGACGTACTCGTGGCGGCGCTGGAACGACGACTCGCCGATGTCCATGCACTCGACTCGCACACGCTGCTCCCGGGGCGCGTGGGCTTCGAGGACGGTCTGGAGCTGGCAGGTGTCCAGGTGGCGCCAGCGGCGCGGTCGGATGTCGTAGCGTGGGCACGCCTACTCGATCTCGGGGCAGGCGAGCTCGGTCTCATCGGCCAAATCGATGGTCAGGCTCACTTGGCCGGCCTTGGCGTCGAGGCGGACCTCGAGGATGGACCAGGGTTTGCCGAGGCCGAGGAACTGCTTGTAGAGGTCGCGATCATGCACGCAGTCAAGCTACGAACCGGTGCCGACATAGCGACTATCGGGAGGTACGAGCACGGGAGCATGCCGAGACCTCGGCATGAGGTGGCGCCCGCGCCCTGCGCCGTCATGGGGTACTGGCGCGCCGGACCGCCGACCTACGGCCAGGGAGCGACGACGAGCGGGCGGCAAGCAAGGCGCGTGCCGTGCCGATGGGAAGACTAGGTCGAGGGGCGGCAGGCGGCGCGAGCCTTGCCAGCCGGGCGTCGGCGAGCCGGAACCGGAGCGGCTGGTCGTCACCCCCTTCTCAGCTGGCGTGGGCCGGGGTATACTGGCAAGGGGAAGTCGAATTCGCAGGTGACCCACACGAAACCCCGAAGGCTCGGAAGACTATGCTCTCAGCTCTCAGCTCTCAGCTCTCAGCTCTGCGGTGCCCCGCGGCTGCCGCACTGATCGCGACTTGCGTCAGTGACTTTTTGCCCGCGCAGTCGCCGCCGCCTGTGCCGTCCGGCATGTTCCACGAGTTTCTGACGCACGACGCCACGACTACGGTCGCCAACACACCCGTCGGCTTGCCCGAAGCCTGGGTCGATGTGAAGGCGACGGGCGGCACGCGGCCGGGGGAGGGGTGGACGTTCTCGGTCGGAACGATCGAGGTGGTGACGACGCAGCCGGACGACAACCCGACGTTCTCGGATAAAGACGTGGTGCTGCCGCCTGTTCCTGTCGACCCGAATGGGTTCATCATCCCCGGAACGGCCACGTTCGGGACCAAGCAGATCGTGATCCTGCAAGCTCGCGGTCCGGACGCCGTCAGCTACACGGGTCCGAACGCCGACCAGGACATCCGCTGGCAGGTTTACCTGTACGGTCAGTCCGGCATCGACACGGGCCCGGTCGGTCGAGCCGCGACGAACGCGCGTGCGGTCTCGGTGTGGCCGGTGGTCAACGAAGAAGGCGAACTCGACCCTCTGGAGACCCGCGTCGCGATCTGCGGCGAGACCTTCGAGTGCATCCTACCGAACAACCAGTTCCCGCCGGATCCGCTGGCGATCTTCAACGGCGGTGGTGGGTGGACCAAGTTTGGAGGCAGCGCGAACTTCGCCTTGGGCTATCCGCGCGGGCTGCCGAGTGGCTTCATCGCCGTCTACCGCGGCAACGGCGAATTGCTCTGGACGCACCAGTTCTTCTTCCAGGATCTGCAGATCGTTCCTCCTGGCCAAGAGGGCGCCTGTGCGATCACCGACGTGAGCATCCGGGTCGAGGAAGTCGAAGGTGTGATGCGCGACGTCGTCACGTACTGCGGCATCTCCTCGTTCGGTCTGCGCAGCACCGAGACCACCTCGTTGACACCGTGGCGTGCGTTCGACTTGCCGGGCGGCACGATCGAGGGTGCGAACGACAACGGGCTGGGCCAGTGGGACGGGATCGTCGGCCGGATCTCGAACGTGCACAGCTTGAACCCCGTGTCCGGCATGGCGACGGCCAAGGAGTTTCACTCGGTCGTCGGCGGCAGGGAGCAGGACGGTCTTTGGGGGCTCGCCGAGATGCCCGACGACCGGTTCGTCGTCGTCGGCGGCACGGCGACGATGCCTGCATCGAACCCGGCGATCGGCAGCGCCGTGTTCCCGTTCACCACGGCGGGACCGCCACCGGTCGGCTCGGGCGCGACGTGGCCTGGGGTCGACCATTGCGTAGGCACCATGCTGGTGTTCGATGCGAGCAAGACTCGCAACCCGAATGCTCCGAACGACCTGATCCTCGAAGCCGCAGCCTCGCTCGGGCGGGCCGGGCGCTTCGATGTCTCGACGGCCACTGCCACGCACTTGCGCGACGTGGTGGTACAGCTCGATGCCTTTCGCGATGTGGAGGGCCAACGACGCCACCGCATTGTCGCCGTCGGCGGCACGAACGATCCGCTGCTGTTCAGTTCCTTCACGACGGGCGGGACCGTGTCGCTCGTGCCCTTCGGCACAGGCACCGACGGCTTCCTGGTGACGGCGATCGACGGCATCCTATTGCCGATACCCGATTTGCTGTTCGCGAGGGGAACGTTCCAGGGCGGGCCTGGGGACGGGAGCTGGTGCGGGGTGCACGCGTGGAACGAGTACCTCGACCACGCCGTCGCCTACGGCCACGTCGCCGGCAACGGTGAGGACTTGCAGGTCGCGTCGTTCTTCGTCGACACCCCAACGCCGGGCAGCGAGGATTTGGTCGCACTGCGCAGCGACGTGTTCCCCACGACGCCGATCGAGGTCCCCGCGGCGATCGGTGACATACACGCGGCACGCGTGGTGACGACGAATGGATTGGGTGTCCCGCAGGCCGGACTCGGCTACGAGACCTATGGCCTGGGTTCGCCCGCCGGCGGCGGCGTGGCGATGGACGAGCGTGGTCGTGTCAACGTGGTCGGCTCGACCTCGACCGTGGGCTTCCCGATCGGCGGGGGGCCACTCGCGCGCCAGCACCTCAGCGGCACGGACGCGGTCCGCGGGGTCGTGTCGATGTTGCCGGTGCGGGTGGGTCGGACGGACGGTACTGGCGCGCAGTTGCACAGTCTGGGAACGATCCCCGCGGTGCCCGCCGGCCGCACTGGTGCCACGACGCCTACTTGCGCCCTGTCGCCGTTCGGCACGCAGATCGACATGGCGGTGCCAGAGCTGCGCCGCATGTTGATCGATTGGGAGGGCGGCGATCCCGCGCCTAGCCCACCGGACCCGAGCAACCCCGGGCAACTCCTGCCGGTGCACTTCCTATTGGTAGATCGACCGCGCGCCGACACACTGTGGGTTGGCAGCATCATCCAGTACGGCGTTCCCACCGCACCGCCGCCCGGCCCGTTGTTCGCAGACCTCGAGAACTGGGTGCCGTCGGGCGTGACGCACAGCCTGGCGGTTCTCGGCGCGTCGCAGTCGTTCCGCATTCCCTTGCGGTTGCCGTCTGCTACCGGGGTGACGTTCTCGGTCCAGGTCACGACGATGTTGAACACGCCGTTGGCCTGCACCGGCTACACACTTGCTTCGACCCCCGCGATCGTCTTCTCGTACTGATCTCACCAGACGGCCTCGGGAGAGCCGGGGCCGCAACCGGGACACGCATCATGAAAGCTCGCATCATCCTGTCCGGCCTTTGCGTCGCGGCGATCGTGTTGCAAGCACCGGCGCTCCCGGCGCAGGACGCGATCCGCAGTTGGAAGGCGTTCTCGTTCGACACCGACGGCTGGCGGCAGCCGATCCTGCAGATCGCGAGGGGCGGTGGCCCATACACCTCGTCCTTCCTCCGGGCCGACGGGACGATCTATGTGCAGGGCGGCGACAGCTTCGGTGCATGCAGCATGGTCCCGGCGCCGCCACCGGGGCAGCGTTTTGTCGCCGTCGCCAGAGGCGGTTATTACCACGTCGGGATCCTCGACGATGGCACACTGCGAGGCTGGCCGTACGCATGGACACTGCCGCCTGTCCTGCCGCCCGGCACGGGCTACACGCAGATCTCGGTGGGTGACGCTCACGCATTGGCTATGCGTTCGGACGGGGTTGTCGTTGGCTGGCCGGCATACATGACACTGCCAGCTGCAATCTACACCGTGCCGGCAATGCCTCCAGGTGTTCACGTCGTGAAGTTCTTTGCCGGCTGCCCTTGGTCGATGCTATTGTTGTCGAACGGCGCGATCGTGCCGATGCACAACAATGGTGGGACCTTCTACGGCGAGCATCTCGTACCTCCGCTGCCCCCGGGTATGACTTACGTCGACCTCTGGGCTGGCTGGTTTCACCTGA
>DAIMFJ010000056.1:0-20032 GCA_036724695.1 Planctomycetota bacterium | reverse complement strand
CCGCGACGGCGGCGCAACAGCAGCGGCAGCACGCTGATCGCCAGGAGCAGGCCACCGGCCCAGGTGAACCGCTCACCGGCCTCTTCGTGGCGTTCGAGCACCGACTCGGCGACGACCCTCTCGACCCGCTCCTCGTCGTTTTCGCCGCTGCGCAAGGCCAGGATGCCGCTGCCGACCAGCAGGAGCTGGCCGGCGACCACCAGCGACCAGACCCGCTTCGGGAACCACTCACGCCAGATGGCGAGCATCACGCCGCTGGCGAGCAGAGGCATCAGGATGGCAAGAGCGATCGGTAGGTGGACGAGCTTGGGATGCAGGGGGAGTTCCATGGTGAGCCTTCGGTTTCCTTTGGATGAGGTGGGACGGGTTAACCGCCCCACCTACGAACAGATCGCATGGGATCGCCCAAACCGCCATCCGTCGGGTGTGGTAGCGTCGATGCCGCATGGACTTGCAGCCGGAACGTGCGCCGCATGGCGGATCCGAACGGCGCCGATTCGGCGTGGTGGTGGCGCTGTTCGCGGCCGTGGCGATATTGGCCACCGCCGATCTCGTGGCCGATTTCGGCGAAGGCACCACGGTCGGCCATGTCGCGATCGAGGGCGTGATGGTACTCGCCGGCGCGATCGGCGCGTGGTTCGGGCTGCGACACATGGTGGCGCTGGGGGTCGCCGAACGAACGGCGCGTGCCAGTGCAGCGGAACTGAGCGCCCGCCTGGCTGAAGTGCGAACGGCGGCCGAGCGCTGGCGCAGCGAGGCGAAGGACTTGTTGCAGGGCCTCGGCGCGGCCATCGACCGCCAGCTGGTGGGCTGGGGACTCACCGCGGCCGAGCGCGAGATCGCCGTGCTGCTGCTCAAGGGGCTCAGCCACAAGCAGGTCGCCGAAGCGCGCGGCGTCGCCGAAGCCACCGTCCGACAGCAGGCACGGTCCGTCTATCGCAAGGCCGGGGTCGAGGGACGCCACGATCTCGCGGCGTTCTTCCTGGAAGGAGTGCTGGCGCCGCGAGACGTCGAGTGAGCACAGTCCGGAGCGGCGCATCCCGCAAGGTCTAGGAGGCGCGCGGGACGATCGCGTTGCTCCGACCGTTCGGCTGCGCCAGCCCGCACCTTGCCTCGCGGCTCTGGGCCGATCGGCGAAGTTCGAAGGCGCCCTCGTCGCCGTATGTTCTCGCATCGCGCGCCCCGCGCGCACGGCCCAAGGAGGGCCGTCTGCCATGTCCTCACGTTTCCTCGAGGCCGCGCTCGGCCTCTTCGTCGTCGCGGCGCTGTGCCCGGCCCAGGTCACTGCCACCTACGGCACCTTCGGCGCCGGCTGCCCCGGCACGGGCATCGGCCTGGGTGCGACGCAACTGCTGCCTGCCGCCGCCAACAGCGCGTGGGGCAGCGGCAATGCGATTCCGTTCGGCTGGACACCCAATCGCTACCAGCAGATCTTCGCGGGCAGTGAGCTGCCGAACGCGTTCACGATGGCCGCCCTGTCGCTGCGGCAAACGCACACCGGGGCCGTGGCGCACAACTTCTCGGTCGACCTCGAGGTCAAGGTGGGCTACACGACGCGCTGGTCGGGCACGATGTCGACGACGTTCGCGAGCAACTGGGACGCGGGCGCGCCGACGTTGGTGCTGCCGCGCACGGTGGTCGACTTCCCCGACCAGCTGACGACGTACCCGCAGTCGTACTCGCAGATGCTGCTGACGATCCCGTGGTCCACGACGTTCGACTGGGTGCCGCAGCCGGGCCGCAACCTGCTGGTGGAGATCGTCGTCCACGGCAACAGCTACGGGAACGGGATCTACGGCTATCCGCTCGACAACCTCGGCAGCACGGTCAGCCTGTGGGGCACGCCGGCCAACGCGACCGTGGGCAATGGCGGTCCGGTGCGCGGCTTTGGCCCGGTGATGGGCTTCGTGGCGCAGACCCAGACCGCGGTGCCGCAGCTGTTCAGCGACGACACTCCGCAGATCGGCAACCAGCTGCGGGTGCTGGTGGCGCAGACGCCACCGTCGACGATCGTGCTGATGCTGCTCGGGGTCTCGGCGAGCAGCTGGGGCGGGCTTCCCCTGCCGTTCGATCTCGGCGGTCATGGCGCGCCGGGATGCGATCTACTGCTCGATCCGTTCGACACGCAGTTCCGGCTGGCCAACGCCAGCGGCGCCACGAACCTGCAGTACAACATCCCGAACAACATCTATGCGCTCGGCCTGCGCTTCTACAATCAGGCCTTCGTGCTCGACCCGCCCGCCAACGCGCTCGGGGTGGTGACGACCAACGGCGGCGTCGGCCTGATCGGCAACCAGTGAGCCTGGCCCGGTGAAGCAGGCTCGGTGGGTTCGGGCCGATGAACCGAGCCATCAGGGGGAGTGGCCAGAGAGGGTGACTCGGTCGCGGCTGCGCGAGGCATCCAACCCCGTCCCGAACCGCGATCGTTGCGGCGTGGCGCATCCGTGGCTTCGACGCCAGCCAGCCACCCGGACGGGCCTTGCCGGATCGGCGGCCGTCTCGACAATGCCCAGCCATGTCGCACCGCATCCCGGCCGTCGTGCTCGCCACCTTCGTCACGACGGCGCTGTCCGCCCAGGTCCCCAACCACCTTTGTCCGGCCCAGGGAGTGCGTGGTCACGCGTTCGACGCGGCCCGGCAGGTCCTCTACGTCGCCACCGACACCGGCCTGCTGCGCTGGGATCCATTGCAGCAGCAGTTCCTGACGCCCTGGCTCGCCGGTCGCCCGCTGCGCGGCATCGACCTGACCGTCGACGGCAACACCCTGCTGCTGTGCGAGCTCGTCACCGAGAACGGCCAAGGCAAGGTGCATCGGGTCGACCTCGGCAGCGGGGTGGCGACGACGCTGACCTATCTGGCCCTCGACTTCCAGGACGGCAGCTACGACGTCGTCGCGATGGGCAATGGCAAGGCCCTGTTCACCAGCGGCGCCAACGGTTGGGGGCCCGTGCGGCAGATCGACCTCGCCACGAACGCGGTGACGATCCGCAACGTGCCGGTCGCCTCCTCGTTCGGACAGATCCGGCAGAACTCGCCGTGCGTACGCTCGGCCGACGGCCGCACCGCCTTGTTCCTCGAGAGCGACATCAGCAGTGGCCCCGCGTTCCTCTACGACGCGGTTGCCGACCTGTTCCCCGCCCAGCGCAACTTCGACGTGTTCTGGAACTTCTCGCTCGCCGCCTTGAGTCGCGACGGCAGCCGTGCCGCGCTCGAGGTGGGCAACACGCTGCGTTTCGTCGACCGCCAGCTCGCCGACGTCGGCAATCCGGCCAGCGCGGGGTACGGAGTGGTCTTCGACCCGGTCGGCGACCGGCTGTTCGTCGGTCAGGCGAACGGCTCGACGATCCGGATCCTCGATGCGAACACGTTGGCGCAACTCGGCTCCTTCCCGGCCGGCGAAGCACTCGGTGCGTCGTCGCCGCAGGGCCTCGGCGAGATGTCGATCGCCGCGGACGGCAGTCTCCTCGGCCTGTCGACGCCGGGCGGCGTGCGCGTGTATCGCGTCGGCCAGCCGCGGCCGACCGTGCAGTCGGTGGAACCTGCTGCCGCGCACTGGAACGTCGGCCCGGTGCCGCTGACCGTGCGTGGCCAGAACTTCGACGTGCGCCCAGGTGCCCCGACCACGGTGACGGTCGGTGGCCTGCCGGCGAGCAACGTCCAGGTGCTCGACCCGACGACGCTGGTCTGCCTGGCACCGGCCGACGGTCCTGGGCCGAAGGATGTCGTCGTGCAGGCCAGTGGGCTGCCGGGCACGCTGCCGCACGGGTTCCGCCGCACGCCAGCGCTGCGGCTCCATGGCGTGCTGACGCCCGGTGGTCGCGCCGACCTCGTGATCGACGTGCGCGCCGGGGATTTCGTCGGCGCCTACTTCGCGCTGCCCCCGGCGCAGGCGAGTTCGATTCCCGGTGTGGCGGGGTCGATGTGGCTGCAGAGTGCCACCCAATGGTTCCTGTTGCCGTCGTGGCCGCTGCCGCGCTTCGAGCTGTCGACGCCGATCCCGAACGATGTCGGGCTCGTCGGCCTGCAGCTGGTGCTGCAGGCGATGACGGCGGCACCGGTAGGCTTCGTTGGGCCCGTCTGGAGCAACCACGTGGTGTTCGCCGTGCAGTGAGCCGACGGCGCTGGGGCGGTGCGCTGCCGGGCTCGGCAACACGCACCGCGTTCGCCGTCGGGTCAGCCGACGACCAATGCGCAGACATCCGCCGCCCGCATGGCGGAGCTCGGGCAGCAACTGGCGGTGCGGGCTGCGAGGTGTCACCCATGTGCCCGGTGGCAAAGGTGGCGAGCCGGGGGAGCCGGTGGCAGTCCTTGGCACCGCTGCAGTAGCATGGCGCATGCCATGGCCCTGCCTCTTCCGCTGTTCGCGTGCAGCCTGCTGCTGGCGGCGGCCTTGGCGCCAGCACAGCAACACTGGGCATTCGTGGCGCCGCAGCGCCCGGCGGTGCCTGCGGCGGGCGCGGCCTGGGCGCACAACGACGTCGACCGCTTCGTGGCGGCCATGCACCTGCCGGTCGGCCTCGCGCCCAGTCCGCCGGCGTCGTGCGGCGAACTGCTGCGCCGCGTCACCTTCGACCTGACCGGCCTGCCCCCCACGCTGGCCGAACTGGAAGCGTTCGAAGGCGACGTGCGGCCCGACGCCTACGAACGAGTCGTCGACCGCCTGCTGGCGAGCCCTGCCCATGCCGAGGAGAGCACGCGCTGGTGGCTCGACCTGTCGCGTTACGCCGACACCAGCGGCATGCAGCGCGACCAGGTGCGGGCGCTGTGGCGCTGGCGCGATTGGGTGCTGGATGCCTATGCCGCCAACCTGCCCTACGACCGTTTCGTCACCGAGCAGTTGGCTGGCGACCTGCTGCCCATGGCGAGCGAGGCGCAGCGCCTCGCCAGCGGTTGGAACCGCAACAACCCGACTTCCGACGAAGGCGGCCTGATCCCCGAGGAGTACCTCGCGCGCTACGCGATGAACCGCACCGATACGGTGGGCACGGCGCTGCTCGGCCTCACGGTCGGTTGCGCGCAGTGCCACGACCACAAGTCGGATCCGTTGACCCAGCGCGACTACTACCGCCTGCTGGCCTACTTCGCGTCGTTCGCCGAGGAGGGCAACGACGGCGGGGCGTTGGCCGCAGCGCCGAGCATGCTGGCGCCGCGGCCCCACGAAGCGGTCGAACTGGCGCGCCGCAAGCAGGTGGCGGCGGCCGCAGCGGCAACGTGGGCGTTGGTGCCGTGGACCGAACTGCCGCTGCAACCGCACGGAACGGATGGGTTCGGGCCGCGCGACGACGGTGCCTGGTTGGCCCAAGGGCCAGCCCCTCGGCAGGAGGACTTCGCCTTCGACTGCCCGACGCCACCGGCTGGGATCCGAGCCTTGCGCCTGTGGGCCTTGCCCGATGCCAGCCTGCCGCGGCATGGCCCTGGCCGCGCCGAGAACGGCAACTTCGTACTCGGCGAGATCGAGGTCGAGGTCGAGCAAGCAGGGCAGTGGCAACGTGTCGCAATCGCCAGCGCCACAGCCGACTACGCGCAGCCCGGCTACCCCGCGGCCCATGCCATCGACGGGGATCCAGGGACCGGCTGGGCGCTGAGTGGCCGGCACGAGGCCACGGCGCTGTACCTGGGGTTCGCCGCGCCGCTGCCGGCGGGGCCGGTGCGGCTGTGGCTGCGCCATCGGACCCGCCATGCGCAGCACGTGCTCGGTTGCCTGCGCATCGAAGCCGCGACGGTCGAGATCGCGGCATCCCTGGCCGCACACCTGTCGGCCACCACGGCGCTGCAGCAGTACGAAGCGGACTTGCCGCAGTGCATGGTCAGCGGCGAGTTGGCGACGCCGCGCGCGGTGCACGTCCTGACGCGCGGTCGCTACGACCAACCCGGCGAACGGGTCGCGCCGGGCACGCCGGCATTCCTGCCGCCACTGCCCGCGGACGCGCCACCGGATCGCCGGGCCCTCGCCGCGTGGTTGTTCGCGCCGGAGCAGCCCTTGGTGGCGCGCGTCGCGGTGAATCGCTTCTGGCTGCGCCATTTCGGCCGCGGTCTGGTCGCCACGCCGCACGACTTCGGCGTGCGCGGTGCCAGGCCGAGCCACCCCGAACTGCTCGATTGGCTCGCCACCGAATTCGTCGCGCACGGGTTCGACGAGCGGTACCTGCATCGGCTGCTGGTGCTGTCGGCGACCTACCGGCAGAGCTCGGTCCAGGACGCCAGCCACCGCGAGCGCGACCCGGACAACGTCTGGCTCGCGCGCATGCCGCGCGTGCGCCTGCCGGCCGAAGCGATCCGCGACCAGGCGCTTGCCGGCGATGGTCTGCTGCTCGATCGGCAAGGCGGTCCCAGTGTGCGCATCCAGCAGCCGCCGGGCATCTGGGAGGCGATCGCGCTGCCCGGCAGCAACACCGAACACTACACCGCCGACCAGGGCGACGACCTGCGCCGCCGCAGCCTCTACACCTTCTGGAAGCGCACCGCCGGGCCACCGCTGCTGCTGACCTTCGACGCGCCGAGCCGCGAGACCTGTGTGGTCGAACGCCAGACCACCATCACGCCGCTGCAGACACTCGCGCTGTGGAACGACACGGGCATGGTCGAGGCCGCGCGTGCGTTCGGCCGCCGGCTCGCCACCGCGGCCGGGGACCAGGAGGCCGTGGCGATGGCGTTCCGGCTGTTGCTGCAGCGGCATCCCGATGCGACCGAGCAGCGCATCGCCACCACCCTGCTGGAGTCCGTAGGGCAGGACCGCGAAACGGCACTCACCCTGCTCGCGAGCACGCTGTTCGCCCACGACGAAGCCCTGCACCGCAACTGACCATGGTGCCCACCTGCTTGCTCGACCGCCGTTCGTTCCTGCAGCGCGCCGCCGCCGGGGCAACCATGCTGTACGGCTGGCGAACCAGCGCCGAACGCGCCCCGGTGCCACACTTCCCGCCGCGGGCCCGCCGCGTCATCTACCTGCACATGGTCGGAGCGCCATCGCAGCTCGACCTGTTCGACCACAAGCCGGCATTGCCGCGCTGGCACGGCCAGGAACTGCCCGATTCGGTGCGCCAGGGCCAGCGCATCACCACGATGACCTCGGGGCAGCAGAGCCTGCGCATCCAGAACACCAACCGCAAGTTCGCCCAGCGCGGTGCCTGCGGCGCCTGGATCAGCGACCTGCTGCCGCACCTGGCGCAGTGCGCCGACGAGCTGGCGCTCGTGCGTTCGATGCAGACCGACGCGATCAACCACGAGCCGGCCCTGAATCTGGTGCAGACCGGCCACGAACTGCCAGGCCGGCCGAGTCTCGGTGCCTGGCTGTCGTGGGCGCTCGGCGCCGACACGCGCGAACTGCCGGCCTTCGTGGTGCTGCATTCGAGCTGGAGCGGGCCCAAGCAGGATCAGGCGCTCTACAGCCGGCTGTGGGGTGCGGGGTTCCTGCCGGCGGAACATCAGGGTGTGCTGCTGCGCAGCCAGGGCGATCCGGTGCTGTTCCTGCAGGATCCGCCGGAAGTGTCGCGGGCGGCGCGGGCGCAGCAGTTGGCGGCGCTGGCCGCCTTGCACGAAGCGGCGCGCGCGCGTTTTGGCGACGCCGACATCACCGCGCGGCAGCGCCAGGCCGAACTCGCCTTCCGCATGCAGGCGGCCGTGCCGGAACTGGTCGATCTCGCCAGCGAGCCGGAGCACGTGACCGCCCGCTACGGGCCCGAAGTGCACACGCGCGGCACCTTCGCCAACAACGCGCTGCTGGCGCGGCGCCTGCTCGAGCGCGGCGTGCGCTGCGTGCAGATCTACCACCGCGGCTGGGATCAGCATCGCGACCTCGAGCGCGACCTGCCCCTGCAGTGCCGCGACATCGACCAGCCGATCGCCGCCCTGCTCGGCGATCTGCGGCAGCGCGGCCTGCTCGACGACACGCTCGTGGTGTGGACCAGCGAGTTCGGTCGCACGGTCTACGCGCAGGGCTCCACCGGCGATGCCAGCTACGGGCGCGACCACCATCCGCGCTGCTTCGCCACCTGGCTGGCTGGCGCTGGCGTGCGCGCCGGGCACCAGCACGGTGCCACCGACGAGCTCGGCTACCACACGGTGCACGATCCCGAGCACGTGCACGATCTGAACGCCACGGTGCTGTGGCTGTGTGGCTTCGATCACGAGCGTTTGACGTTCGCGTACGAAGGTCGCGATTTCCGCCTGACCGACGTGCACGGCAACGTGGTGCGGGCTCTGTTGGCCTGACCGCACTCGCTGCCGGAACTGCCGTTCGGGGAACCGGCGCTACAGGTCGACGCCTGCCCCGGCGCCGAATCGCCCCCCCCCAGCGACCCCAGCACCCGCGCCAGCGCAGGCGTGGCGTCGATCGCGCGAGCGTCGGCGCTTCGAGCTGCGGCGCAGACCAGCCGGCCCACACACTGGCCACAGGGTGCCATCCGCAGCACAGCAGGTGCGTGCGCCGTTCGGACCAAGCGAGCGATTGCGGTGCGTCAGCGGATCACGCCGCCCACGGGCGGCGACAGCCGACCCGGCAGTCCCGCGAACGCCGCACCCATGAGCCACACGCCGAGGTCGCGGAACGCGGGGTCGGAGGGGGTCGCAAAACCGTACGTCGCGTGGCCCGCGGCGTCGGCGAACTGCAGCGACACGACGGTCCCGTGCGTGGCGAATCCCCAGTGGCTCGGTGCGACCAGCGGGGCCGGCGCCGGCAGGGACAGGCCGAACGAGGCCAGCACGAACACCAGGTCGCCGGGCTCGGCCGCAAAGTCCACGTGCCGGCCAGCGCCCAGCAGCAGGCCCGGTTCGCGCAGGCTCGCGCCGAGCTGCGGCGCGGCCAGGACGTTGCCAGCCGTCGTCGGACCGACGCCGAGCGTGCCGACTCCCGGGGTCAGTGTGCAGCGATGCTGGCGGACCACGGCGCTGCTGCTGGCGGCGATCGCGGCGCCGCCGAGCAGGGCGTTGGGCGTCAGGTAGTCACCGCCGCGGACGTCGCAGTCGACGAGGTCGATCTCGTTGTCCTGCACGGCGAAGACGCCGGGCCAGCCCATCGCCTGGCTCCAGCCGCTTCCGGCCTCGAGCACGCAGTTGCTGGCGTGCACCTTCGCCGTTCCCCACGCGTACAACGCCGACGTGGCGGCGTTGTAGTGGTAGGTGTCCCCGCCGCGCACCTCGCACTGCACCAGCGACAGGACACTGGACTGCACATACACTGCGGGCAGGCCGTCGCGGATGCGGCAGCGCACGAACGTCGCGGCGCCGCCGAGCACCACCACGCTCGGCGCGAAGCTCGATGGCGGCGTCAGGAAGTCGCAGTCCTCGAACGACGTCACGCCGCCGGAATGCAGGAGGTTCGGGAAGTCGACGCCACAGATCCTGGCGTGGGCGTTGCCGGGCATCAGCATCGTCGTGGTCGCCGACGCCGAGTAGGCGACGTTCACGGCGGCACCGACGGGCTCGGCACGGATCGTGAGGCCCTTGTCGAGCGTGAACGGCGGGTAGGTCCCCGCGCGCACGGCCAGCACGTCGCCGGGTGATGCGATGGCGATCGCCGCGCCGATCGTCGGCAGCGGTTGGCCGGGGCCGACGCGCCAGACGGTCTGGGCGACGAGCGGCGCAGCGCAGAGCGAGACGAAGATCGGCAACGACGCTTGCATGCGCATAGGGAGTCCAGGCGGCAGTCCCGAACCATCCGGGCCGGCGCGCTTGCAGCATATTGCCGCCAATGCTGTTTGTGGAGGCCAGCGCGACCTGCTCGTGACCGCCTTCCCGGCCGGAGCGTTTGCACCCTGGCAACGGTGCAACAACCGGAAGCCCCCGGCCCCGCAGCCCCGACCCCGGTATCCTGCGTACCCCTGCGCCAGCTGCTGGCCATCGTCCACTCGGTGCTAGCCGCAACCACAGCAGGACAGGAACGGCTCAACGTAGTGCTGCACTACGCCGACGACTGGCGCCACGACACGCTCGGCTGCGCCGGCCACCCGGTCGTGCGCACGCCCAACCTCGACCGGCTGGCCCGCGACGGAGTGCGCTTCACCCACGCCTGCGTGACCACGGCGATCTGCGGCATCAGCCGCGCCAACCTGCTGACCGGGCAGTGGATGTCGCGGCACGGTTGCTGCGATTTCGGGCCGTTCCGGGCCCCGTGGGACCAGACGTTGCCGGGCCTGCTGCGCGCCAACGGCTACCACACCGGCCACGTCGGCAAGTGGCACAACGGCCCGTTCCCGGCCGACGGCTTCGACGTCGGCACGAGCTATCACGGCCGGCACTGGTATCCGGACGGCCAGGGCGGCCGCATCCACGTCACGCAGCGCAACGAACGCGACGCGCTGGCGTTCCTGCGCGACCGGCCGAAGGACGCGCCGTTCGCGCTGACGGTGGCCTTCTTCGCCCCCCACGCGGTCGACGGCGACCCCGAGCAGTACCTGCCGCAGCCGCAGAGCCTGTCGCTCTACGCCGACGCCACCGTGCCGGTGCCACCCAACAACACCGACGCAGCGTGGCGCCGCCTGCCGCCGTTCTTCACCGACGCCAACGAAGGCCGCAACCGCTGGCGCTGGCGCTTCGACAGCGCGGACAAGTACCAGCGCATGATGAAGAACTACCTGCGCCTGGTGACCGAGGTCGACGCCGCCTGCGGCCGCATCGTGGCCGAACTCGAGACCCAGGGCCTGCTCGACCGCACGCTGGTCGTGTTCACCACCGACAACGGCTATTTCCACGGCGAGCACGGCCTCGCCGACAAGTGGTATCCGCACCAGGAGAGCATCCGCGTGCCGCTGCTGGTCCGCGACCCGCGTCTGCCCGCCGCGCGCCGCGGCGCCACCGTGGACGCCTTGGCGCTGTCGGTCGACCTCGCCCCGACGTTGCTGACCGCGGCGAACGTGACCCCGCCGCCGGGCATGCAGGGCCAGGACTTCGCCCCGCTCTACCTCGCCCCCACCGCCCCGCCGTGGCGCGACGAGTTCTTCTACGAGCACCCCACACTGAAGGACCCGACCTTCATCCCGGCCTCGACCGCGCTGGTGCGCAAGGACTGGAAGTACATCCACTGGCCGGAGCACCAGGTCGAGCAGCTGTTCGACCTCACCAACGACCCGCGCGAGGAGCAAGACCTCGCCAAAGACCCAGCCCACGCCGAACGCCTCGCCACGCTGCGCGCCCGCCACCGCGAACTGCAGGCCGCGGCGCGCTGACGGGTGGGCCATGGCAGGCGGCGCCGCGCACCACATCGCCTGCCGCCACCATGCGGAACCCGCCGACTCTGTGGACACCACAGATCCGGACCGTGACCTCGAGCACCGAGACATACGGTCCCTTTGCGGGCACCCGAGGCCCCGAGGGTGTCCTCGTCAACCTATTCGAACAGCTTCGGCACGTCGCGGTAGCCACTGACAATGCGCACAACTTGAAGTGGCCGCGTTTCGGGACGGTAGACGATCAGATACGAGTAGACCACTCTTACCCGCAGGTCCGCACCCAGGTCTTCTCTCGGTTGACCCTTGCCAGGCATGTCGACCAGGCTCTCGGTCGCAGCGCGCAGCTCACGCACGACGCGGCGGGCGGCGGTCGTGCTGTCCTTCGCGATGTAGTCCCGGATCTCCTGAAGGTCCCGCCTGGCGAGCGGCGCCAGGAGGTAGCGCGTCACGCCTTCCTCGGACGCTTCTCGATCTCGTCCAGGTCGCGCTCGACTTCGTCGAACACGGCGTCGCCATCGAGACCTTCGCCGCGGTCGAGTTCGTCCAGACCTGCCTGCACCTGCTTGCGCAGTTCCTCTCGCCGCAACTCGCGAAGCGTCTCGCGCTCGGCAAGGATGCGGAGGCCTTCGCGAACCACTTCGCTCGCAGTGCTGTAGAGACCGCCTCGGACTTGGCCCTCAACGAACAGGGCGAGCTCCGGAGTGAGTGAGACATTCATCGTCGCACGCCCTGGGTCCTGCTTTTGGATTCGAGCCATGGGACCAGGATCGCCTGTGTGGCACATTGTGTCAACCCGAGCGGAAGCCACCATCGCCGCGAGTTGGTCCGCGCGAGATTTCGGCCGACGAGACAGCCTCCGGCAACGCCGGCCTGTGCGCTTGCATCCCGAATGCTCCCGCTCCAACCGTCAGGCCCTCGCGACGGGCGGAAGTACGCCCCTCGACCCATTTTCCGCCCTAGCGGATACACCACTCCTGGGACACTGCCCCCAGGTGGCTTCCGCACAGCGCCTTACCGTCACTCCGGTCCGCCGGATTGGCCAACCGCACCAGCCAATTCGCGACCTGGCGACCCACGGCACCCCGCCAGCCCCGGCGCCGCCGACCAGAAACACGCGAGGCTCGACACCTCATGGTCGTGCCGAGCCTGGCGTGCTCCGAACGCCCCCCTCCACCGCCAGCCGCGACCGGATCGGCGATCGCAGTTGCGACCTTCGCGCCAACGGTGGATCCTTGTGGTCCTATGCGCTCCAGACTCCTGCCAGGGCTCTTCCTCACGGTGTTTGCAGTCGACGCGGCTGCGCAGAAGCACCCACACTTCGACGACGGCGGGGCACTTGCCTGGCATACCAGGTTTGCGTCCGCCAAGGCCGCCGCCGGCGCCGCCGATCGTCTGATCTTCGTGGAGTACGGCCGCAAGGCTTGAGGCAACTGCGCCGCGCTCGTGCAGCGCGTGTTGGCAACTCAGCCACTCAAGCAGGCGATTGGGGAACTGGCCATCGGGCTGGCCGTGGACTGCGACGAGCCCGAAGAGGCCATCGAAGACCTGATGCGCGCCAACCTGCCCGACGCGAGCAGGCTGCCGTTCGTGGCGTTTCTCACCCCGGACGGGCGGTGGATCCTCGGCGCGAGCGGCTCACAAACCACGCAGAAGATGCAGCAGATGCTGACCGAGGCCAACGCCTCGCCGCTCCTGAACGCCAGCGCCGAGGTGCGCAAGGCGTTGGAGAAGCCTGCGGCCTCGGCGACCGCAGCTGCGGAGAAGGGCGATTGGAAAACAGTGCTGTCCGCAGCGAGCCAGGCCAAGAAGACCAAGGGGCGCTGTGCGGAACGCGCAGCCATCGCCGCCGCCGAGGCGAAGGCGCGGGCGTACGCCGCCGCCGAGTTCGACGCGGTGGTCGCCGCGGCCAGGACTGGCGAGGACCTCGCCGCGCTGCGCAAGCGCCTGACCGAACTGAAGCGGCCGTTCGCCGGCGAACCCGAGGCCGCCGAGTGCGACACCGGCATCAAGGCGTTGCAGCGCCTGCAATTCGTGCGTGAGGTCGAGGCCCGCGGCAATCCGGCGAAGGACCTGCGGCCGCGTTCCAAGGAGCCCTTCGCCGGGACCCGCTGGACCGCCGTCTTCGACGCGCCATCGGACTCGGCCAAGGACAAGTAGTCTGCCGATCGTTCGTCGGCGGCCGGTTGCCGCGGATCCCGATGCATGCGGCCGCCAGCGCAAGGCCGAGCCGCTTGGCCGATCGGCGCCGCAAGGCGACGCCAGTGGCTCCGTCAGGGCACGCGGGCCGAGCAGTCGCGTGCCGAAGGGAGTGTGACGGGTGGCGAAAGGCCGCGGGGCTTCCCCACCTGGTTGCGCGTTGAGCGGGGCGCCCCATTCCAGCCCAATTCCAGGGCGGTGGACAATGCGGGCCATTTCGCTGTAGGCGCGGCCACTCACTGCGTTTCTTGGCAACACCGCTGTCGTGGTGTTGCTGTGGCAATTTGAGGTCTTTTCCGCCGTTGTCGGCAGGAAGTTCGACGCCCGAGATGTGGACATGGCTGGCACGCGCCACACAGTGGCACCACTCACTATCCCAATAGGACTCGCAAGTGACACATGGCCCAAACGAGGACGCCAACAATCCCACCACCAACGATGACCGCATACAAAGCCAGCACGCCTGTGCCAGCTTTGTCTTCACCTGGATCCTCTCTCATACCTCAGTAGCTTGGGTTGTCATGGAAACCAGGATCAGACCTCGGCGCCCATCAACGGGCGCCCAGAGGAAACAAGCTGCAGTCCCGGACCACCCGGGTCTGCCTGTTCCCAGCGTAACGCCGCCCCAGCCCATCCGGCGAACCCTTGCGACGGGCGGCAATCCGCCCCCTCGGCCCAGGATCCGGCCCAGAGGATACGCCTTTCCCCCGCCGCGGCCCGGCGCAGTCCGGACAGACCAGCGCCGAGACTCCAAACACCCGCTGCAGCAAGGCAGCCCATGGCAGGCGGCGCGGTGGTCGGTGGCAGCGGCTCGACGAGGATTGCTGGCGAGCAGAATGGCGGGCGCGGCGGCCTGATGCCGTTCGATTCCTGCACTGCGATGTCCTCGTGCCGCGCTGGGAAGCGTTGGCGGTGGATGAAGCCGAGCGTGTCAGGCGAACGCGGCCGAGCCAGTCGAGCTCGGGAGCGGAGCCCGATCCGCTCACGATTCGGTGAGCAGTTCGAGGTACGCGTGGTAGGCGTAGACCCGGTCGCGCTGCTTGCCGGTGGTCTCGCGGAGCACGCCGAGCTCTTCGAGCAGATCGATGGCCTTGCGCGCCGGGGGCGCGGTGATGCCCAGCAGCTCGCTGGCCCGCAGGACGGTCAGGACCGGGTTCGAAGGAAGCAGGTCGAGAAGCTTCACGGCCGTGATCGTGGCTCGTTCGTGGTGAACGACGCGGGCGCGATCGCACCCCATGAGGGCGTGGATCGCCTGCGCGACGCGCGCGCCGTCGTCGGCAGCATCCTTGACGCAGTCGAGGAAGAACGCGGTCCAGCGTTCCCAATCGCCATCGGTCCGCACCGCGGCGAGGCGAGCGTAGTACTCCTGCCGACGGCGCTTGAACGCGACGCTCGGATACAGGAGCGGTTGGTCGAGCAGGCCCCAATGCTCGACCAGCAAGGTGATGAACATGCGGCCGATGCGCCCGTTGCCGTCGAGGAACGGATGGATCGTCTCGAACTGCACATGCGCGAGCCCGGCCTTGACCAGGGGCGGGAGCGGGTCGTCGGAGTGGATCCACCTCTCGAGGGCGGCGAGTGCTGGGGCGACCTCCTCGTGGGGCGGCGGAACGAAGCGCGCGTTGCCTGGGCGCTTCCCGCCGATCCAGTTCTGGCTCCGGCGGAGCTCGCCTGGGAGCTTGTCCTCGCCGCGCACACCTCGCATGAGGATCCGGTGGACGTCGCACAGGAGCCGCGTGCTCAGCGGCAGGCCGGCAGGGTCGGCGATCGCGGCGCGGGCGTGGTTCAGGCCTCCGACGTAGTTGCAGACCTCCTCGACGTCGTCGGGGCGGTCGGTGCGGCTGGTGGCCTCGAAGGTCGCGAGGTCGAGGAAGGTCGCCTGGGTGCCCTCGATCTGCGACGACAGCACGGCCTCTTTGCGGACGAAGCCGTAGAGGAACGAGCCGGGGTCGGGGACCATTGCTCCGGCGACGCGGAGCAGGCGGATGGCCGCGAGCGCCGCGGCGTGGCGTTCGGCAAGGTCGCCCTCGATCACCAACGGAGGGGCAGCCGGGGGGAGAGGGTGGGGCACGAACGCCTTCACGGTCTCGCCTTGGGTGGTGCTCGTTCGGTAGGTGCCGGTCTCGCGGGGCATGGCTGGGAAGCGGGCGTTTGTTAGCGAGACATGCTAAGAAACGATCGGTTTCCAGTCAACATCGGTGCGATGAGCTCGGTACTTTGGCGCACAGGGGAAACAAACAGCAGCCCCAGAACACCGGGAGTGCGACCGGTCGGTTGGAAACCCGATCGTGGCCAGAAGGGCCGGTGTGCACCCTGGGCGGCGGCCGGGAGGGGGTCCCTTCTCGGAATGCCGCGGGGTCCCATTTCATGTTGCCGTTGCCATCGCCCGGCGGCAGCGCACGACCAGGCGTTCGAATGCAGTGGGACTACCGACCCCCCTTCGGCGGCGGTTCGGCCTGCATGGCCTGCAACGCCGCCAACGCCACCGCATCGATCGCAAGCGCGTCCGGGACCGCCGCGTGGTCGGCGACGTCGACGGTTCCGACCCGCACGCGCCGCGCGAACTGGTCGAAGCGAACGAACAGCGCCACGTGGTAGCGACCCGGCGCGGGTCCCGCGAACTGCACCGCGCCGTCGGCGCCCAAGGTGCCGTAGCTCGCCATGCCGGTGTCCTCGCACGGTTCGAGCATCGCGGTCCACGTGCCTTCGAGCGGCTCGCCCGCAGCGACCTGCAGCCGCAGCGTCACCGGCACCGCGGGCACCATCGTCACGTCACCACCACCGGTCGCGGGCAGCGCGACCACTTGCATGCCGGGGGCGATCAGGTACGCGGCGTGCCGCAGCTGCAGCGGTTGCAGCCACCGCAGCACCCCACTCGCGTCAGGCATCACACCGGACTTGTGACCGGCCGTGCGCAGGTGCACGCGGGCCGCAGGAATCACCTGCCCCGCCTCGTCGACCGCACGCACCGCACGGTCGCGCACGAACCCGTCGTAGTCGAGCGTCAGCATCTGCACCACATGCGGCTCGCCTGGCCGCGTGGGCTCGATCTGCAACTCCACCTCGTGCAACAGCTGCTGGCTGGCGCGCAGTTGCACCCGGCGACGCCCCACCGGCATCTCGATCGAACCGCGGCACCAGACGTCGGCCCCGCTCGCCGGGCGCAACCGATCGTCGTGCAACAGCAGCTGATCCTTCTCGTCGAACACACAGACCTGCAACTGCGCCCGCCAGGCTTGCGGGACCCCGCGCACCTCGCACACGAACGCGCCGGCCGCCGCATCCGGCAGCACGAGTTCGACCTCGCCGCCCGGCGCCATCGGCACCATGGCCGGCGAACGGAACGGCGGCGGCTGTGGCGCCACCCGGCCAGGATGCACGAACGCCACGGTTGCCTCGGCGGTGACCTCGACGGCGTCGCCGTTCGCATCGCGAAACAGCGGTCCCGCCAGCGCGAAGCGTCCGTCGCCGTCGACGGACACCGACACGCTGGTCGGCGCCCTGCGCGCCGCGGCTCCCTGCACGACGACCTGCGCGTGCGGCACCGGCCGCCCACGCACGTCGACCACGCGGCCACGCAGGACCGGCGCATGTGCGGCCAACACCAACTCGCCGAGTTCGAGTTCGACGTCCTGCAGCGGCGTCTGCCGTTCGATCGTCACCGCAGCGCCGCTGGCCGCGCCGAGCGCATCGACCCAGACCCGGAGCAGTCGCGTGCCGCGCAGTCGATCGGCATCGAAGCCAGTGAGCAGTCGGCCATCCGCAGCGACGTCGACCTCGTCCTCGAACATGCCGACGTCGGTGAGAGCACCGATGCGCACACGGGTCGGGGCCGGGCGATCCCCACTGCGCACGACACCGGACAACCACGGTCGCGATGGATCCGTCTCGAGATCGAACTCGATCACCTTGCCCTTGGCCGGCAGCGTCTCGACGGCGAACGGCAGTCGCAGGCGCCCGAGCACCACTTCGCCACGCACCGCGCCGGTCCACGCCACTGGTCCGATTTCGATGCCGCGACAGGTGACCGGCTCCAGGCGGCGGTGGAATTCCTGCGGCGCCACCTTGCGCAGCGGCAATCCCCACAACGCATGCTCGACCGGAGTCGTCAACCAAGCGCTGCCCACCGCCACCGTTGCGGGCACACCGTGCCGCACGAACCGCAGCCGCAAGGTCACGAAGGGCGGCAACTGCATGCGCCAGAGGTTGTCCCGGCCGCCAGCGGCGACCTGCGCCCGCACCTCGGCCGATCCGATCCAATGCGCCGGCGAGAACACTTCGTCGACAGCCTTCGGCGCCTTGGCGATCGGGAACCAACCTGCCGGGGTGAAGCGGGCCATGCCGAACTCGTCGGTCACGGCGATCTCGCCGGTGCGCTGCCGGAACACCGCGAAGCCCGCGACACCCTTGCCCGCGGCGTCGACGACGTTCACCGCGCGATCTTCGCAGCGCTGCACCAGCAACACCCGAACGCCGTCTTCGTCCCGCTCCTGCACCAGTTGGAATCCAGGCCCGAGTTGCAGCGGCACGTCCGCCGCCGCGTCGATTGCCAGGCGCCCGTCCGGATCGCTGCGCACGATGCGTGGCGTCGTCGGACGACGTCCCAAACGGCGCAGCCAGCCGTCGACCAGATGCGATTCCTCGCGCTCCGCACGGCCGAGGTGGATCGGCACGCCGGGCAAAGCGATCCCGGTGTCGGCTTCGCGCACCTCGCCGCGCTGCTGCGCAACCGCCGGCCCCAGGACGAGCAGGAACAACGCCGTTCGCAGAAGCGGGAGCGAGCAGTCCATTCCCGAACGATAGCAAACCGGATCAGGACCAACCGTCAGTCGATGGTAAGCACCGCCGAACCGTCTTGGCTGACGTGGCGGCGAGGCGCAGTTCGCCCGGCGGCCCCACCGCGCCCCGGCTCCCCCCGCGCAATGCCCCTCGGCTATAGTCGCCCGCGCCCCGACCCAGCACCCGTGCCCACCCTCACCACCACCCGATCCGCCGCGCTCCTGCTGCTGGCCGCTGCCCTGCCCGCCCAGACGCTGGCGTTCACCACGCTGCCGACGTTCGCCGGGGCGACCGCGGCGGTACACGATCCGCTGCGCTTGCGCACCTGGTTCGCCGCCGCGGGCAGCCCCGCCCGCTGTTTCGAGTGGGACGGCCAGACGCTGCGCGAACGGTCCGGCGACCTCGTGGGCGTGACCCGGGTGCTGGCGATGGCCAGCGAAGTGGCGACGGGCGACCTCGTGGCGCTGGCCTTCGACCTGCAACTGCAGCTGCTGGCGGGCCGTCACGACGGGCGCCGCTGGCAGTGGCAGGCCGCGCCGGCGCTGCCGCACGGCAACCCCACCCCGGTGTTCACCTACGACGCAGCGCGCAGCAGGTTCGTCGCCTACGCCTTCTTCACCAACACCACCAGCGTCGTCCAGGAGTTCGACGGCACGACGTGGTCCACCCACCTGCTGCCGCAGCTGCCGTGGCGCAACGGCCCGGCCTTCGCCTACGACCCGCTCGGCCAGCGCTGCGTCTTGTTCGGCGGCACCGACCTGACCGGCCCGCGCGGCGACGGCTGGACCTGGGACGGGACCACGGCGGCGCCGCTGCCGACCACGCCGGGGCCCGGGCCGCGGCTCGGCGCTTCGTTCGCCTTCGCCGCCAGCCAGGCGGGCCTCGTGCTGTACGGCGATACGCTGCAGACCACGCCTCAGGAGACCTGGGTGCTGCGCGGCAGCACCTGGACCCGCCTCGCCACCACCGGCGACGCAGGGCCGAAGGTGACGCCGGTGCTGGTCGAGGACGGCCAGGGCCTGATCGCCTGCGGCCGCGACAACTCGGGCTCCGCCTCCGGCCACCGGCTGCTCGGCACCACCTGGTCGCCCCTGCCCGGAATGGTGGCACCGCAGTTCCGCCAGCGCGCCGCGGTCGGCTTCGATCGGCAGCGCGGCGAACTGGTGGTGTTCGGCGGCACCAGCGACGACTTCGACCTGGTGCAGGTGTTCGCGGGCGGCTGGCAGCAACGGCAGCCCGCGACCACGCCGGGGCGGCGCACCGGCGCGAAATGCGCCTGGTCGGCCGTCGACGGCCAACTGCTGTTCTTCGGCGGCAGCGACGCAACCGGCGTGGCGCGCAACGACACCTGGCTGTGGAACGGCAGCACCTTCGTGCCGCGGCCGAGCCCCGCCGGACCAGCGCCGCGCCTGGCCGCGGCACTTGCGCCAGCACCGGGCGGCGGCGTACTGCTCTACGGCGGCTTCCTCGGCACCACACTGTTCGCCGACCACTGGCACTGGGACGGCACCGGTTGGCAACTGCTGGCCAGCCAGGGGGCGCCGGGGCCGGTCACCAACGGGCTGGCGGCCTTCGACGAAGGGCGCGGCGAGACCCTGCTGTTCGACAGCCTGGGCAGCCAGGCGAGGACCTGGCGGTGGGACGGCGGCAGCTGGACGCTGGCCGCCACGGACCCGGCACCGCCGTTCGGCGCGGCCCGGCAGCTGGCCTACTCGCCGCACCTCGGCAGCGTGGTCGCGGTGATCGGCGGTGCCGTGACCGCCTGGAACGGCACGGCGTGGCAGCCGCTGGCGAGCCAGGGCGACGTGCCGTCGCTGCAGGCGCTGGTCACCGATCCCGGCCGCGGGGTGCTGCTCGGCCTCGGCGCCGCCTCGCCGCTCGCCGTGACGCTG
>DAIMFJ010000055.1:14471-20082 GCA_036724695.1 Planctomycetota bacterium | reverse complement strand
CAGGCCGCGCCATGTCGCCGCGGCGGCATGTCCTTCCCCCTGCGAGGTGTGCGATGCCCGCCGATCCTCCCCACCCACAGCCGCCGGCGACCGCCGCTCGCGAGCTCCTGTGCGACCGCAGCCGGCCGCTGGTGCAGCATTGGCTCCGGCGCCGCTGGCGCAACACGGCGCTGCGCACGCAGATCGACGACGCGACGCAGGACGTGTTCGTGGCGTGCCTGCAGCCGGGTGGCCCGTTCGACCCGCACTCCACCCCGCCGGAACGCCACGAACTGCCCGGCATCCTGCGCCGCGTCGTCGAAGACACCGCCGGCATCCTCGAACGCCGCTACGCCGACGAACGACGGCACTGCCGCTGCCTGGAGGTCGCGCTCGCCCGTCCTCTGCCAGACGGCGCCGACGCCCCGATCCAGCTCGACCGGCGCTGGCTGCGCGGTTGTCTGGAGCAAGCGGTGCGCAGCCTGGCGCCCAGGCACCCGCTGGCGACGATCGAGCACTCGGCCGGGGAATTCCTGAGCCTGCACCTCGAGCAGGGTCTGCCGGTGCGCGAGATCGCCCGCCGCTGGCGGCTGCGCAGCGACCAGGTCCACGAACTGCGGCGCCGCGCGATGCGCCGCCTGCGCGCCGCGTTGCTGCGCGTGCGGGGCAGCAGCCCGGACCTGCAGGTGCGCGACCTCGACGAAGCCCGCCGCGAACTCTTGGCACTGCTGGCTTGACCGGCGGACGCGATCTCGGGACCACGGCGCCGCAGCGCTCTGAGCCTGAGAGAGAAACCTCTCGAAGGCTCTGCGCGGCCGCGAAGGCGGCCGCCAATTGGCAATCCGAGAGGCCGTACGATGATTGCCTCTCGGCCTCTCAGGCCCGCTGCGCGATGTAGATCGTGCGGCGCGCGCCCTTGGTGCGCCGGGCCCGCACGTGGTGCGTTGCGATCTGGAAGCCGCTGTCGCGCATGCGCCGTTCGAACTGCGCGTCGTCGACCGACGACCAGACCGCGAACGCGCCGCCGCGCGTCAGGGCCGCCTTGGCCGCCGCCAGCCCCGGCCGGTTGTACAGGCTGTTGTTGGCCGGTCGGGTCAGCCCTTCGGGGCCATTGTCGACGTCGAGCAGGATCGCGTCGTACCGGCCCGAGGCGGTGGCGACCAGTTTGCCGACGTCGCCGACGTGCACGGTGACCCGCGGATCGGCGAGCGGATGACCCGCGCAGTGACCGAACAGTTCGCGGTTCCAGGTCACCACCTCGGGCACCAGCTCGGCGACGTCGACGCGCGCCGCCTCTGGCACCAGCGCCAGCGTGCGGGCCAACGTGAAGCCCATGCCGAGCCCACCGACCAGCAGGTGCGGATTGGGCCGCGCCCCGATCGCCGCGATCGTCAGTTCGGCGAGCTGTTCTTCACTGCCGTGCACCCGGCTGCTCATCAGCTCGATGCCGTCGATCCAGAGTTCGTAGGCGCCGTCGTGGCGGTAGCAGCGCAGTTCTTGGTCGTGGCCGGGGATGGCCGCCTTGGCGACGAGTTCGCGAGGAATCACCGCCAGAGGGTAGCTGCCGGCCAGCCGCGCGCGAGGGGCGCGTGCCGGAACCGTCAGAGCGCTGCGGACTTCTCGGTCTTGCCGACCCGCAGCGTCACCGTGCCGCGGACCTCGGCGGCACCACCCTGGTAGGTGTAGCGGTAGTAGTGGTGCCCGGCGAGCCGATCGTCGTTGCGCCGCGGCGACAACCAGACGTAGTTGGCGCGCGGGCCGGTCAGCGCCTCGGGATTGGTGTCGGCGCGGGTCGGGTCCAGCATCGTCCAACCCTTGCCCGGCACGTGCGCCTCGACCCAGCTGTGTTTGGGGGTGTCGGTCCAGTCGGTCGTGAAGCCCTGGATGTGCCGGGCCGGCACCTGCCGGGCTCGCAACAGCGCCACCAGCAGATCGCTGTACTCGCTGCAATCGCCGCGGCCCAGTTCGAGCGCCTGGCCGGCCCCCACCGCCGTCGGGGCGAAGCCGCCGAACTCCAGCGCGGCGAGCACCTTGCCGGTGGCACTGCGCACGAGGTCGTCGGGCTGTTTGCCGGCCAACGACCTGGCCGCCGCGACCACGCGCGGATCCTCGCTCTCGACGAACGGCTCGGCGCGCAGCCACTCGGCGGCTTCGCCGCCGTCGTCCTCGCCCTTCTTCGGCTTGGGCACACCCAATGCCGGTGGCCAGAGGTCGAGTTCGCTGTCGATGCGGATCGCCAGCGGCTCGCGCTTGCCGGGACCGGCCAGTTCGAACACCGCATAGCGGGTGCCCGCCTCGCCGAGCACCTGCTTGGGCTGCGGGTCGAAGGTCTCGCGCCGCAGCGTCTGCCGGCCGCGCCAATCGCCCGGAATGACCACGGTCAAGGTCACCGACGTGGTATCGGCGCACGGCGTGACGACGAACTCCTGGCGGCACGCCGCCGGCACCGGCTTCTTGCCCTGCGCCGGCAACCCGCCGGCGACGACGACCGCGATCAGGAACAGACTGCGCAGCGACCTCACCCGGGCAGCATACCCGGCCCCGCCACCACGGGTCACTCGAGGCGCTCGAGTTGCAGTGTGTCGGCGCGGAACCAGGCCTTGCCACCGACGGCGCGGAACTCGAGCCGCAGCTCGACGTTGCGCTGGAACTCGCCCACCTCGAAGGTGCAGGCCAGGTCGCGCCAGGCGGCGTCGCCGACCAGCACCTCGCTGCGGGCGCCGTCGACCTCCAGGAACGCCCCCGGTGCGTCGTCCGGGCCGGCCAGGACCGCGTCGGTCCGCACCTTGCCGACCAGCCGGTAGCGGCCGCGCGCCAGCAACACGCGGCTCGCGAACACGCCGTGGACGCGTTCGTCACCGTTGCGGCGCGCAGCGGCGTGCCACGCCGCCGCGCCACCGAACGCCTTCTTGCCGACCTCGACGTGGTCGGTGTGCGCGCCCGGCAACCACTTCTTCAGCGCCAGCGGCTTGCCGACCGCGAGGACGAGCGGCTTGGGTTCCGGCGCGAACACCTCTTCGCGCAGGAACTGGTAGCGGGCCTGCAGCCGCGACTGCAGGTCCCGGATCGCTTCGCGTAGGGCGGCGGCATCGTCCTTCGACTCCTTGGCCAGCTCGCGCTCGAGCTTGCCGGCGCGGGCCTTGATCGCGTCGTCCCACTTCTTCGGCGCCAGCAGCGGCAGGAACGTGCGCAGCCGCTCGCGGTACAGCTTGCGCCATTCCGGCACCTGCAGGCAGGCGCTGGCCGCCAGCGCCGACGGGTGATCGAGGATCGGCGCATCGCGTTCGCCGAACAGTTGGTCCATGCCGTGCGGCAGGAACCGCGCCGCGCCGGCCTTCGGCACCCACAACCGGTAGTTGTTGCGGTTCTGGCTGTAGCCGTCCCAATGGCCGAGCAGCGCCTCGAGGGCGCAGAAATCGACCAGGGCGGGCACGTCGAACGCCTGCTCGAACGCGGTGCGCCGCTCCGGATCGAACTCCTGGCCGAGCGTGCGCAGGCGGATCAGGTCGCCGAGGTCGTCGACCCCGTCGCCGGCGTCCTTCTCGAGGTCGGCGTCGAGGTCCTGGCAGAACCCGCCGTCGTACAGATTGCCGGCCCGGCTGCGGAACGTGCGGTCCAGGAACGGCCCGTCGAACGCTTCGCGCAGCACGTACAGCCCCAGGAACTCGCCGTCGAGGCTCACCAGCGCATGGCCGACCCGCGGTGCCGGGTAGCCCGCCGCCGTGAACACCTCGCTGCCGAGCCATTCGTGCAGCCGGCTGCCGTCCTGGGCGCCGTTGTTGAGGTGGAACCGCCGCAGGCCGTGCAGCCGCTGCTCCCCGCCGAACTTGCCCAGGTGCACGGTGAAACCCGGTCGTTCGTCGACGTTGCGGAAGCTGCCGGCCGAGCCCTTGAGTTTGACGCCAAGGCCGGTCCAGGCCAGGTGCCGGTCGATGTGCAGGCTGGCCGGCACGTACTCGCGCGGCCGTTGGCGCAGGCTCTCGCGATCGTCGGCCGTCAGCAGGATGTCGATGCGCACGACCTCGCCCTTGGCGAAGAACTCGCGGGCGGGATCCAGGCGTTCGGGAACCTGGGCGGCGGCACTGGCGGCCAGACCGGCCAAGAGGCACCAGCCCCGCACCCAGTGGACGAGGGACCACGAGTTCATACCAGCCACCTCACGACGGCACGACACTTCAGCATGCCGCTTCATAGTCGGCCAGACGACGGGCGAAACAGGCTTCGTCCTGGATCGCGCCGGCCGCCCGGGCCAGTTCGGCGCAGCGCCGGTAGTGGGCGCGGTCCCTGGCCAGATCCTCGCGGTTGACGAGCAGGAAGTTGTCCTGCAGGCCGTTCAACCAGGCCAGGAACGCCAAGCCCGCCTTGTAGTGCTGGGTCGGCGCCTCGAACACGTGCACGCCGAGCGCCTCGCAGGCGGCCATGCGGCGGTCGAACGCCGCCAGGTCGCCGCGCTGCAGGTCGGCGAGCGCCAGCTGGGTTGGTCGGGCGATCGCGTCGAGGATGCCGAGCAGGGCATGGCTGAAGTCGCCGAGTGCCACTTCGCGCGTGCCGATCCGGGTGGTCCGGGTCGGCGGCCGGCCGTCGCCGCGCAGCATCGCGCCGAAATGGAAGTCGTCGCCGGTCAGCACGATCTGCTCGCGCGGCAGCAGTTCGCGCCGGATCGCCACTTCGAGCTCGGCGTCGAGCAACGAGATCTTGCAGCCGCGCACCACCGCCGGGTCGAGCGCCATGATCCGCGCGAAGCTGTCGCCGGGGAAATAGCCCGCCAGGGCCGGCAGGAACATCGCCCCGAGCCAATGCACGAACACCGGTCCCTGCACCTGCCGCACGATCGCGCCGTAGACGTCGACGTAGTCGTCCGGCGAGGCCCCGTTGGCGGTCAGCCACGGCATCGGCAGCAGCACCGGCACGCCGCCGTGCGCACGGATGTAGGCACATTGTTCGACGACTGCGTCGACCAGGTCGGCCTTGCCGCGCACCTTGGCAAGTTGGTCGGTGCCGGCCCCGGCGCAGAACCCGTTGGCCAGGCCCAGCGCCCCGCATTCGGCGATCAGGCGCCGGGCGGCCGGCCAGCCGATCGCGAAGCGCTGCGCGGTGTCCATCGCCTCGGCGATGCCCATCCCGCAGCGGTCGAGCGCCTGCCGCAAGCGCATCGTCGCCGGCCAATCGAGGAGCTCGGCGATCTCGTCGTGCCCACCCGGCCGCGCCAGCGTATGGCCGAGAGCCGCGTATTCGGGCCGCAGCACGACGTGCGCGGCGGCATAACAGAGTCGGAACGCCACCATGCTGCTCACGCGAGTTCGCTCCACAGATACGAGACCAGGGACACCACCACGACCAGCATCGCCACCACCAGGACCGCACTCGCCCACGGCCCGCGCTGGCGGTCGGCGCCGAGGTAGGCGGGCGCCCGCTGCAGACGCAGGAAGCCGAGGTACGCGATCGGCAGCATCGCACCGCAGACGATCGTCGTCGGCACCGCCAGATAGACCGCGTATTCGCCCCAGAAGAACGGCGCCAGCGCACCCGGGATCGGCAGCAGCGTGAACAGCCGCTGCCGGATGCTGCCGAACGGCAGCCCGAGGCCTTCCATCGCCACGAACCCGCAGCCCAGCATGTGCAGCGTGATCGT
>DAIMFJ010000055.1:1443-14461 GCA_036724695.1 Planctomycetota bacterium | reverse complement strand
GTGATCGTGCTGAGCGCCATCGCCACCATGCCGAGATCGCACAACAGCCGTCCGGCGAGCGGGCCGATCACCGTGCCGAGCACGTTGGCGAGTTCCTTGACGCTCGCCTTGGTCGTGATGTCGGCGCCTCCCTGGTGCAACGTGTTGGCGGCGGCGATCACCAACAGCGAACTGGCCAACACGTACGGCACGAACATGCCGGTGGCGAGGTCGAACCGCGCCAGGCCGCGATGTTCGCGCCCCCAACCGCGTGCCAACAGGCTGTACGGGTAGAGCAGCACCATGTTGATGCCGACCGCCGCGGCGATGCCGCTGACGGCGATCTCGACGCCACCGATGCCGTTGCGCGCCGCGGGCACCTGCGGCACGAAACCGCGCGCAACCGCCGCCCAGTCGGTGTCGGTGTGCACCACGACCCACAGCAGCGACAGCACGATGCTCCAGACGATGTACTTGAGCACCCGTTCGTAGCGTTTGACCAATGCCGGACTCTTGCCGTACAGCAGCGACAGCACGATCGCCCAGCCGAGCACGAACGCACTCGCCCAGCCAGGGTGCAAGCCCGGGTGACCGACCGCTTCGGCGGCGTCGACCAGGGCCGATGCAGCGAGGTTGTACTGCGGGAAGTGCCAGACGATCGACGCCAGCACGGCCGCGCCGGCCCACGCGATCGCCAGCCAGCGGCCGCCGTGCTGCGCCATCGCGGCCAGCGGCCGCGCTTGCGTCGACAGCGTCTGGTGCGCGATCACCGCCATCACCAGCACGCCGAGCAACATGCCCAGCGGCGCCACCCACAACAGCTGGTAGCCGAACACCGCCCCGGCGAACAGGCAGTTCGCCGCGGTCCCGCTGCCGAGCGTCATCGCACTCTGCAGGAACCCGGGGCCGACGAAGCGCCAGTAGCCGCGCAGCCGCCGCGCGAACGGCTGCGCGGCCAGCGCAGCCAGCTCGGCGCGTTCGGCGACCAACTGGCCGGGATCCGGCGGTGCGGCCATGCGCAGGCCTTGCCGCACCTGGTCGAGATCCGTGCCGCCCGTGCCGGTCACGGGCCCACCCCACCGCGCAGTTGCTTGATCGCCGCCGCTTCCGGCCGCTGCTTGTAGAACGGATCGAGCGGGTAGCAGCCGCTGACCATGCCGTTGCGCGGCCCGGTCGTGCAATCGCTGAACGTGCGGCAGATGCGCTTGCGCTGCACCGGCCGCCCGGCGAGCAGATCCTGCGGCAGTTCCGGGTAGCTGAGCAGCATGCGGCCGAGGCCGACGAAGTCGGTGCGGCCAGCCGCGACCTCGTGCTGGGCGACGTGGCCGAGCCATTCCTGCAGGTAGGTGTAGCCGGTGCCGACGTAGCGCAGCTGCGGCACCGCGCGCCGGGCCGCCGCGACGGCGTCGAGGTGCTGACGCACGAACCGCAGCGGATCGGCGGGCGGCTGGTAGCCATCGCTCGGCGGGTAGGCCGCCGGCCGCTGCAGGTGCGGATTCCAGTACGGCGAGCCGAGCGAGACGTTGACCAGCTCGATGCCCAGTTCGACGAGCCGCTGCAGGAAGCGGATCGGTTCGGCGAAGTCGAAGCGGTCGGGCTGCTCGGCGTCGACGCCAAAGCCATGCTGGTACGGCAGGGTGCAGGCCATCGGCCGGCCGAGCCCGGTCGCCGGGTCCTTCTCGAACGGCACCGTGTCGACCAGCGACAGCCGCACGCCGATCGGCAACCCGGGGCACGCCGCCTGGATGCCGGCGACGATGCGTTCGAACAAACGCGTGCGGCCGGCGAAGTCGCCGCCGTAGCGGCCCGGCCGGGTGCGTGCGCCGAGCAGTTCGTGCAGCAGGTAGCCGTGGCAGCACTTGACGTCGACGAAGTCGAAGCCGGCGGCCTGCGCGAGCTGGGCGGCACGCACGTAGTTGGCGGCGATCGTCTCGAGTTCGTCGTCGGAGAGCCCGCGGGCCGCGGCCATGTAACCGTACTTGGCGTTCAGGACCGCATGGTCGAACGCCACGAGCGGAGCCGGCGGCCCGTCGGGGCGCGAGAAGCGGCCCGAATGCGTCAACTGCAGGCCGACGAACTGCGCGTCGGGCGCGACGCCCACTTCGGCCGCTCCGGCCCGCAGTTCGGCAAGCAAGCTCGCCAGGTCGGCGACCACGTCGTTGGCCGGCTCGAGGTACAGCTGGCGCGCGTTCGCCCGGCCGTCGCGCTGCACCGCGAACGCTTCGCCGCCCCACACCAGCGCCGCTCCCGAACGCCCGAAGTTGCGCCAACGCCGGCGCGTCAGTTCGCTCGGCCGGCCGTCGGCGGTGCCGTCCCAACCCTCCATCGGATGGCACGCAAAACGGTTGGAGAGCGTGCGGCCGTGCACGACCAGCGGATGCGCCAACGCCCCGCCGGCTTCGACCTCGGCGTCGATGCGCCACTCGGGGTCGAGGCTCGCCAGGTGTTCGGCCAGTTCGGAGGCGCTGCGGAAGTGGCCAGGGGACGGGCATCGTGCCAACCGCCCGCACCGATGGCCACCACAACCCTGCCTGCGGCCGACCTCCGGTGAGGTACGTATGGTGTCGGCGACCGGCTCGTCCCAACGTCTGCACATGCCCGCCTTGATCCTGCCGTGCCCGGCCTGCCGCACCAGCAACCGGTTGCCGTCCGAACGGCTCGGCGACCGCCCGGTCTGTGCCTCGTGCAAGGCACCGTTGCTCGGCGCCGTCGTGCCGCTGGGCGACACCGACTTCGACCGCGTCGTCGCCGCCGTCAACGTGCCGATCGTCGTCGACTTCTGGGCCGGTTGGTGCGGACCATGCCGGGCGATGGCACCGCAATTCGCGGCGGCCGCGGCGGAGCCGCCCGGCCGGTTCTGCTTCGCCAAGGTCGACACCGATGCCGCGCCACGCACGGCAGCGCGCTTCGCGATCCAGTCGATCCCGACCCTGGTGCTGCTCGACGGCGGTCGCGAACTGCGACGCAGTTCGGGGGCGATGTCGAAGGCCCAGCTGCTGGCCTGGCTGGGCCAGTGAGCCCGAACGGCGGCCCCCGAGCCAACGGCGCGATCAGCCGAACAGCAGCGCGTGCGCGTGCACCTGCTGCTCTGTCCAGTGGACCTTGTAGTCCATGATCGGTCCCATGTCGTAGCGCTGCACGCCGTCTTCGCACAACCAGGTGATCTTGGCGATCGCCAGCAGGTTGCCGAGCGAATGCCGCCGCCAGTCGTCGACGAAGCTGAACTGCTGGCCACGGTAGACGCGGCCGGCCAGAGCACTGTCGACGACCCCGCCGAAGATGAAGCCGACGTCGCGTTCGCCGTGCCGCGCGAAGATCACCCGCGCCGCCCGGCTGGTCGCCAGACGGCCCAGCATGCGCAGGTAGAACTCGCGCGGGCCGGGCATGTTCATGCCCTGCTCGGCGAGGCCTTTCCAACTGCGGTTCTCGACCGCCTGGATGCGCGCGTAGAGCGCGTCGACCTCGGCCGCGGTCGACGGGCAGTGGCGTTCGAACCGCACGCCGAGGTCGGCCCCGCGGCGCTGCGCCTGGCGCAGGTTGCGTCGCAACTTCGCCGAGCGGCGGGAAAGGAACCCGTCGACGCCGCCGTGCAGCGACGCGCTGCAGAACGTCTCCGTGGCGACCTGCCAGACCCCGCGGTGCGGCAGGCGCTGCAACAGCTCGCGTTCGCGCGCGCCGCCCGGCTCGAGGCCACTGACCAGCAGCGCGCGCCGCTCCCCCGCCTGGCTGCGCTGGTCGCGCAGCTGCCGGGCGAGCTCGGGCGCATGCTCGCCGAGCAGCGGGCAGCCGAACAGACAGCTCGCCTCGATCGGCATAAGCAGCGGGCCGACCAGCGGGAGCTGGTCCTCGGCGAACCCGACCACGCTGTCGCCGCCGGCCGCGAAGTGCAACGAGCGGTGCGGCGCGAACGCTTCGTGGAACGACCACTGCCACTCAGTGCGCAGGCAGACCGGATCGCCGAACGGCGCGGTCGCGGCAAGCCGGTTCCACGCCGAATCGGCGCAGTCCAGGCTCGCGAACGACGGTTCGTCGCGCGCACCGGGATTCGGGACGTGGCAGTTCATCGGCGACCCGGGCAACGTAGCGCCGCCGGCGGCGGCCGTCAGCTCCCCACCACCGGGGTCCACGGCAGCGGCAGGTCGGCGAAGGCATGGCCGTAGCCGATCGCCGCCAGCGCCGACGCGAAGTCGATCCGACCGGCGCGGATCGCCAGGGCCGCCCCACCTTCGTGGACCCGGTACAGATCGCCGTGCGCCGCCAGCGCTGCGGCGGCCAGTGCCGGCGGCAGATGGTCGAGCCCGCGGAAGTAATGGTGGCCGTTGCGTTCGCTGTGGGGCAAACCGAGCACCGCGGCGGTGACCAGATCCTGTTGCAGCGGCAGGGCGCCGAGGTTGGTCAGGTCCTCGCTCGACAGGAATCGCCCGGCACCGCGCCGGCACAGGCCGAAGTTGGCCAACGCGCGGAACACGCCCTTGCAGTTCTTCACCGACACCCCCTGGTAGCCCAGGGCGAACGCCTGCCGCACGCTGGCGGGCGCGTCGTCGGCTTCGTCGAGCAACACCGGCGCGAAGCGGGTCACCGCGGCGAGCCCCCGATGGCGGCTCGCGTCGCCGGTGTTCGCACGCGGCAGCGGCTGCTCGATGCTGGCCAGCCGCGCCAGCAACGTGCGACCGAGCCGATCCTCGGCGACCGTCGCCAGCAGCTCGTGCAGCCCCTCGAGGTCCGCGTACTGTTCGTTGCCATCCAGCGTCAATCCCGGTGCGAGGTCGTGTTCGGCCAGGAACGCGGCCAGATCGAGCAGACGCGCCCGATCGGCCGCGACCCCAGCGCCCACCTTGACCTTCAGCCACTGGTGGCCGTACGTCGCGAGATCTTCTTCGAGCGTCTGCGGCAGACCGTCGGCGACGCGCGCGGCCGCCGGCAGGTCGCGCGTGCGCAGTACGTCGAGCATGCCGACCGTGTGCCGCGACGCGAGCGACGGCTGCGGCGTCGGCAGCAGGGCATCCCCGCCAATAACGGTCTGGGCCGCGTCGAGCAGGGCGCGCTCGACCAACGCGGTGCCGAACCCACGCACCAGGCGGTCCGGAGCCCCGTCCGGCGTCGCGAGCACCCGCTCCTGGTAGACGTCGCGCCAGGCTGCGAACACGCCATCGGCCCGGCTCAGCCGCGCCCCGAACGCCCGCGCCGCCGCGCTGGCACTCGCCGCCAGTTCGTCGGCGTCCGCGTGCGGCGTGGCGACCGTGTCCTTGCGGAACCAGCGCGGCACCAGCAGGTCCCCGGCGAAACCGGACACGACGTTCCCGTCGCCCCCGACGCAACGCACGCGGCAGTGCAGCAGGTCGGCCGCCGTCACCGTCACCGCCCCGAACCGGAACGGCAACCGCGTCTGGCACGGCGCGCGGGCGAACGCAACCTCGAGCAGACGCAGCGACAACGGCATTACGAGATTGTCGGGACCCGCTCGCGTCGGGCAAGCCCGCATTCGGGTACCCTTGGCGCGATGACCCGAGCCGTCCTGGTCGCGACCGCGGCACTCTGCGTGGCCGGCTGTGCCGTCCCACCGGACCGCCTGCCAACCTTGCCCGACGGCTACGCGTGGCACGCCGAGCCGAGCCGCAGCCTCGCGCTGCAGTTCGCCGGCCAGGACGTCTGGCGGCTGCACTTCGGCACCGACCGGACCAAACCGTGCTTCCACCCGTTGGCGCTGCCGGGCGGGCCGGCGTTGACCGTCGACGCCCCCGCCGACCATCGTTGGCACCACGGCCTGTGGTTCAGCTGGAAGTACCTCGACGGCGTCAACCACTGGGAACACGCCGCTGGCAGCCGACAGCCGGCTGGCCAGACGACCACGCAGCTCGACCGCTTGACACTGCACGGTGACGGCAGCGCCGAGGTCGCACTGCAGCTCGCCACCGGCCAGGCAGGCCAACCGCCGACCTTGCGCGAACAGCGCCATCTGCGCGTCCTGGCGCCTGCCGCCGACGGCAGCTACGCGATCGACTGGCAGAGCACGTTCACCGCGACGACCGCCTGCACCCTCGACCGCACGCCGCTGCCGCACGAACCGGGCGGCAAAGCGTTCGGCGGCTACGCCGGCCTGTCGCTGCGCCTGCGCCAGCTCGAGGCGCGCGACGCGTTGACCACGGCGGGTGCAGTGGCCTGGAACGACGCCGACCGCTTCCGCGGCGACGCCGACGCGTTCGAGTACCGCGGTGCGCTCGCCGGCCAGGACGTCGCGATCGCGATCCTCGCCCACCCGCAGAACCTGCGCTCGCCGTCGCCGTGGTACGCGATCCGTTCGGCGGCGATGACGTTCGTGACGCCAGCCGTGCTGTGCCACGGCAAGCTCGAACTGGCCGCCGGCGCCACCTTCACGCTGCGCTACCGGATCGTCGTGCACCCCGGCCGCTGGTCGCCCGACCAGCTGGCGGCCGCCCACGCCGCCTACGTGCTCGCCAACCCCTGAGTCCACGCACCTCGCCATCCATCCTCCCGTCCACCCTTCGCCCCATGCCGAACCCGACCCGACAGCCGCAAACGCGGCGTTCGTTCCTCGCCAACTCGCTGGCCGCGTGTGCGGCCCCGATGGTCGTGCCCGCGCACGTGCTGGGCCCCCGCGCGCCGAGCAACGTGCTGCGCATCGGCGCGATCGGCACCGGCCGCATGGGCACCGGCGACCTGCGCGCCGTCTGCCAGCAGGGCCTCGCCGCCGGCATCGACGCGCACGTGGTCGCCGTCTGCGACCTCGACCAGCACCGCGCGCTGGCCGCCCAGCGTTGGTTGCAGACCACCTATGCAAAGAAGCTGCCGACGGCGAAGCCGTCGATCGCGGTGTTCCGCGACTACCGCGAACTGCTGGCCCGCGACGACCTCGACGCGGTGATCGTGTCGACGCCCGACCATTGGCATGCGCACATCGCGATCGCCGCCGCCAAGGCGAAGAAGGGCATCTACCTGCAGAAGCCGCTGACCTACTCGCATCGCGAGGGCCAGCTCCTGGTCGCGGCGGTGCGGCAGAACGGCGTGATCCTGCAGGTCGGCAGCCAGCAGCGCTCCGACGCGCGCTTCCGGCGCGCCTGCGAACTGGTCCGCAACGGCCGCCTCGGCAAACTGCAGCGCATCCACGTGCACCTGCCGCCGGACAGCGGCACCGGCGATCCGAAGACCTCCCCGGTCCCCGACGGCTTCGACTTCGACACCTGGCTCGGCCCGACCCAGAAGGTGCCGTACGCAACCGGCGGCGTGCATTCGCGCGCCAAGGCCGACGGCAGCCCGGACTTCACGCGGCCCGGCTGGCTGCAGATCCGCCGCTACTGCCTGGGCATGATCACCGGCTGGGGCTCGCACATGAACGACATCGCGCAGTGGGGCCACGGCGGCGATGCCGACGACGGGCCGGTCGAGTTCGCCGCCACCGCCGAGTTCCCGAGCCGCGGTTTGTTCGACGTGCACACGCAGTTCACGGCCACCTGCCGCTACGCCGACGGCGTCGAACTGCTGCAGCAGACCGGCGATCCGGCCGGTGTGCGCTTCGTCGGCGAACGCGGCTCGATCTGGGTGCAGCGCGGCAAGATCAGCGCCGAACCGGCCAGCCTGCTCGACGAACCGCTCGGCGACGGCGACGTGCGGCTGTACGCGAGCGCCGACCACTACCGCAACTGGCTCGAATGCCTGCGCAGCCAGCAGGAACCGATCTGCCCGGTCGAGGTCGGCCACCGTTCGAACACGGTCTGCATCGTCACCGACATCGCGATGCGGCTCGGCCGCAAGCTGCGCTGGGATCCCAAGCAGGAGCGGTTCGTCGGCGACGACGAAGCCAACCGCCTGCTCGACTACGACCGGCGTGCGCCATGGACGCTGTGATGCACCGACCCGTTGCCGGGCTGTGTTCGCGCTGGTTGGCTGCCGCACTCAGCGGCCTGCTCGCAGCCTGCGCGGGCACGGCACCTGCGCCGGCACCGGCCACCCCGAGCGTGACGATCGAGCGCGACGACGCCGCCGGCGAGCTGCGCCTGGTGCTCGGCGGTCGCACCGCGCTCGGCTGGCAGTACCACGACCAACACGCGTTCCCGCACTGGTATCCGTTGACCAGCCCGTCGGGCCGCCACCTGCTGGTCCAACAGACCGAACCCTACCCGCACCACCGGGCGATGTGGATCGCCGACAAGGTGCAGCTCGGCGACGGCCCGATCGCCGACTTCTACCATTGCGAACAGAATCGCACCGCGGCTGGCTACCGGCACGTGATCCGGCAACTGGCGATGCCCCGCGCCGACGTGCAGGACGGTGCTGCGGTGGTCGAAGTGACGCTGCAGTGGCTCGTCGACGGTCAGGTGCCGGTGCTCGACGACCAGCGACGCTTCACGCTGCAACCGCTCGCCGACGGCGAGTTCCTGCTCGACCTCGAGTGGACGCTGCGGGCCAGCCACGGGCCGGTGACGTTCCACAGCGACTGGGTGCACTACGCGTGGCCGTTCCTGCGCATCGACCGGCAGTTCGCGGTCGAACGCGGCGGTGTCCTGCAGGACGACGTGGCGCGGCGCAGCCAGGGCGGCACCGACGGCCAGTACGCGAACTGGGTCGACGTCAGCTGCAAGACCGCCGACGGTGCCGAAGGTGTGGCGGTGTTCACGCCGCAGGACGGGCAATGGCGCAAGTGGCTGACCCGCGACTACGGCACGTTCGGACCGCGGCGGCCCGACGCGCAGAGCGGGCGGCGCTTCACGCTGGCCACCGGCGAGACGTTGCCAGGTCGCGTGCGACTGTACGTGCACCGCGGCTTCGCCGACGACGGCCGCGTCGCCGCGCGGTACCGCGAGTTCGTGCGCGAGGTCGGCAAGTGAACCGGCGCACCTTCTTCGCCGCCGCGTGTGGCAGCGTCGCCGCGGCGTGCACCGGGGCGGCGCGGCGACCGGGCCCCAGCCCCGCAGCCGGTGCCACCAGCGGGCTCCGCATCGACCGCGTCGAGCTGTTCCCGGTCCGCTACCCGATGGTCGGCTACTTCAAGTTCTTCGCCGGCCCGGACGGCCACGGCGGCCGCGCGGCGATCCTGATCCGCGTCACCGCGAACGACGGCAGCGTCGGTTGGGGCCAATCGGTGCCGATCGCGCGCTGGAGCGACGAGACGCTGGAGACCGCGACGGTCGCCCTCGAACACTACTTCGCTCCAGCCCTGATCGGCAGAGACCCGCACGACCTCGCCGGGGCGCACGCCGCCTTTTCGGCGGCGATCGCGCCGGGCTTCTCGACCGGCATGCCGATCACGCGCGCCGGCCTCGATCTGGCCCTGCACGACCTGTGTGCCCGACGCGCAGGCCAGTCGTTGGCCACGTTCCTCGGCCTGCGCCCGGCCGAACGACTGCTGCTCAGCTGGACCGTCAACGTCACCCGGCTCGCCGACGCCGAAACACTGCTGCAGCAAGGCCACGACCGCGGCTACCGGCACTTCAACATCAAGGTCGGCCCCGACCCCACGTTCGACGGCGAACTGGCCCGGCTGGTGCGGCGCTTCGCGCCGGACGGCTTCCTGTGGGCCGACGCCAACGGTGGCTACGAACCCGACACCGCGCTGCGCGCCACCAAGGAGCTGGCCGACGCCGGCGTCGACGTGCTCGAAGCCCCGCTGCGACCCAACCGGATCGCCGGCTACCGGCAACTGCGCCAGCAGCGGGCGCTGCCGATCCTGATGGACGAAGGGGTCGTCACCGCCGACGACCTGCGCGAGTTCCACCAGCTCGGCATGCTCGACGGCGTGGCGATGAAGCCGTCGCGCGCCGGCGGGCTCGGTTCGTGCCGCGCACAGATCGAATACTGCGAACAGCACGGCCTCACCTGGCTCGGCAGCGGCCTGACCGACCCGGACCTGTCGTTCGCGGCGACGCTGCAGCTGTACGCCGGCAAGGGGCTGCAGCGGCCGGCGGCCCTCAACGGCCCGCAGTTCCTCGCCGGCGACGTGCTGCGGAGTCCGATCGTCGTCGCCGACGGCTACGCGACGGTGCCGACGGGACCTGGACTCGGCGTCGAGGTCGACGAGCGCAAGGTGCACGAACTGGTGCAGCGTTCGCGGCGCCGGTGACGCGCACGGCCCGGCGATCACGGTGCCGGCCGTCAGGTCGCCGCAGCCGGGAATCGCTCGACGTGGCACTCGCCGCGGCGACCGCAGTAGACGACGTGCCGGCCGGCGATCCACACCGTGTAGCCGACACAGCCAGCACGACGGCAGCGCTCGACGAACTCGGGCAGACGGATCTGCCCTTGTTGCGCGGCGCGGATCGCCGCGACGACCGCCTGGTCGTCGAACGCCGCGGCGATGGCCACCGCGGGTCCAGGCAACGGCACCACGTGCACCGCCCCGTTCGCATGGTAGTAGGTCGCCGCGTGCTCGCGGAAATCGACCCGGTAGCTCTCGATGCCGAGCTTTGCCGCGGTCTGGACGTGGGCGGGGAAATCCTGCGTGCCGGCGTACGAACTCGCCAGGCTCGTCGCGAGGATCTGTTGGGTGTCGGTGGTCATGGCAAGTCGGTGCCTCCGGTCGGCCAGTTCATTCGGTAGGCACGCCGGCCAGTCCGAGGCGCTCGACGATCGTGCGCATCGCGCCGATCAGGGCCCGGCGCTCGGCGGCCCGCAGATGCCCGAAGTAGTGCTCGTCGTTGGCGTCGGCCAGCGCGGCGAGCCTGGGTACCACGGTCCGCCCGGCGCGCGTCAGCGACAGGCGCTGCACGCGCCGATCGTCGGCGTCGAGCCGGCGCGTGACGAGCTGCTTGCCGACCAAGCGATCGACGACCTTCGTGACGGCCCCCTTGGTCATGCCGATCCTGGCGACCAGGCTGGTGCTGGTCACCGCCTTCGTGTCGAACAGCAGCCGCAGGGCGACCCACTCCGAGACCGAGAAGCCGCGCTCCTCAAGCCGTCGTGCGAACGCGCCGCTGACGTGGTTGGCGACGAATCGCAGCCAGAAGCCGACGTGGCTCTCGAGCTCGCTGACCGGCGCATGGGCGCGGCGACGCGGTTTGGCGTGGCAGTGCACGTGCGCATATTAGTTTCCTGGGAAACCTTATGCAAGCAGGACGCGGCGGCGCGCCGAGCCCACGTGCTGGCCTGGCACGCCTTGCCGTCGGCTAGAGCTTGCGCAACACCCAGAGCTCGTGGCGCGGACCGTGCAGCAGCCACGGGAACGTGCCGAGCACGTCGCGGCCGAGCAGGCCTTCGCCGTCGCTCGCCGTCACGAGCAGGTCGGCGTGCACCTGGCCGGCGAACGTGAGCAGGCGCAGATGGTGCAACGGCCGCTTCGTCGGCGCGCCATGCACACCGACGAAGGTGCCATCGTCCGGCGGCACCGTCACGGTGAGCTTCACGCCACCGGCAAGCGCCGCGGCCGTCTGGTCGAACTCCGCCTGGAGGCGTTGCTGCTGGTCCGACGCCTGCCGACGGGCTAGATCGTCGCCTGGCGGCAAGCCCAGGCGGGCCACGACGGCCGCCGGCAGCGACGTCGAGCTCGCGCCCGAGTCGAGCAGGAGCTCGACGTCCAGCCGATCCTCGAGCTGCACGGTGACCTTCGGCCGATGCGGCTCCGCCCCGAGCGGCAGGCGGGCCACGATCTGGAAGCCGTGCGCGGCGACGAGGGCCTCGGCATCCTTCTCCAGACCCATGTGCAGAACCCTGCCCGGCAGGTCGACCAGCCAGACCGAGTGTCCGAGCAGGTTCATGCCGAACAGGCCGTCGCCCATCCGCGCTGGCACCGGCATGCACACCGCGTCCCCCTGGAAACGCAGGTTGCCGATCTGCAGATCGTCGAAATCGACGAAGGCTTCGACGGGGCGGACCAGACCCGTGCTGTCCGTCACCGTGCCTTGGGCCTCGCGCCGCGGCAGGCCGAGCCGTTCGACGGCTGCCTCGGCGAGCAGGATGCCCATCGATCCGGTGTCGAGCACCACACGCAGCGGCTGGCCGGCGAGTTGCGCTTCGAATCGACAGTCGCTGTCGAGCGGCAAGGTCGCCGGGGCGACGACGCACGCGCTCAGCAGGACGGACGAGAGCAGGGTGGCTCGGGTCATGACCGGGCAATGTACCTTGTCCGTGGCCCCAGGCGGCCACCCACGCGACGTGGCATGCAACCCGTGAGCCACCAGATCGTCCAGGAGGTCGACACTTCGCAGGCCGGCGGCGGGCAGGGGATTGCCATACCGAGCTCACCCAGCGGACAATGCCAGGATGCGCGTTCTCGGGCACCTGGCGGTCTTGCTCCTCATGGCGAGCGCCGCACTCGCGCAGACCACCCACACCGTGCAAGGTGGTGGCAACGCCCTGCAGACCGCTCTGGCGAGCGCCACTCCCGGCGACCGATTGCTCGTGCAGGCGGGCGACTACAGCCCGGCCACCTGTTCGATCGGCGTCGACCTCGACCTGCAACCCGGCGCCAACGTGCAATCCGGGCTGACGCAGGTCGCATTGCGGATCGCCAACCTGCCGGCCGGGCAGACGCTGCGGGTGCTCGGTGGCCGCGTCGCCGGCATCGCGATCCAGCAGTGCGCCGGCACGGTCGTCGTGCACGACACGGTGTTCGACACCCAAGTCGTGCCGTGGCAGTTCACGCAGAACACGGGTCCGGTGATGTTCCACGGCGCCACGGGCGCCACGCCGTCGACGGTCGCGATCGGCTCGCTCGACATCGACGGCTGCGCGCAGGTCAGCTTCACCGGCTGTGTGCTGCCGCAACTGCGCGTCTCGCAATCGCGCGTCAGCCTCAGCCAGAGCGCCGTGCGGCCGATGCAAGGCAACGGCGTCGCCGGCCTGCAGGTGCTCTCGGGCGACGTGACGGTCGTCGGCGGCACGCTGAACGGCAACTTCCTGTTCTCGTTCCCGATCCCGACCACCGCGGTGCGCGTCGACGGCGGCACGTTCACGGCGACCGGCGGCACGTTGCTCGACCGCGCACCGTTCCTGACCCAACCCGCCCATGCCCTAGAAGTGCACGGTGGCACGGTCCGCCTCGATCCGTCGGTGGTCGTGCGCGGCACGCCGCCGATCGCCGGAACGGGTG
>DAIMFJ010000055.1:0-1433 GCA_036724695.1 Planctomycetota bacterium | reverse complement strand
GCGGTGCTGGTCACGCCGATCGCCAGCGTGCTCGCCAGCCTGGGCACCTCGACCCTGACGGCCGTCGTGGCGAGCGAACCGGGCAACCTCGTGTTCACGCTGGCCGGGTTCCCGAGCCCGCCGTTCGCGACCCCGTGGGGCGACGCGTGGCTGCAGGCCTCGGATCCAGTCCTGCACTTCACGGTGATGCCGGCCACGGGCACGAGTGCCTTCGCGCGCACGTTCGCGGCGGTCCCGCCGTGGCTGGAACTGACTCTGCAGCCGGTCGCGCTGCGCGCCAACGGGGCCGTGGTTCTCGGCGCGCCGACGCGGCTGCTCAGGGACTGAGTCGGCGACCGGTCGGTGTGTCGTAGCGAAGCTCCACGCACGACACTCCGCCGCCTCGCCGACGATGCGCGCCGAGCCGTCCCGACGCCGCCCCGGCGCGCCTCAACGAGGCTTGCCGGACTCCGCCACGGGCAGTTCGGCGACCTTCACCAGCAACAGGCACTGCTTGCCGGCGACCGCCGGCATCGCGACCGCGACGACTTGTCCAAGCCGCAGCTCCACCTTGGCCTCCACCTTGACACTGGTCACGTGCGGCAACTGGATCGTGATGGGCTTGCCGATCCCCAGCGACGTCGTGAACGTCGGGATCGGCTTCAGCAGGTCGGCGAGGTTGGCGTGCAACGACAAGGCCAGGGTGCCGTCGTCGCGGCGCGCCGCCATCGCCTGCACCCGCAGGCCGTCCTGCACGACGTCGACGATCGGACTGGCCAGGAAGGCTGCCGTGGCGACCTCGACATCGAAGTCACGGACGTACGCGGTCTCGTTGATTCTGGCGGTCGAGGCCATGCGCAGCGGCAACAACACCGCCGGATCGAGTGCCATGACCTTGGCATCCTGATGCGACAGCACCGCCTTCGTGAATGCCTCGGTGGCCGAGCCGGGCTCCAACACGGCAACCTCGCGGGCCGAGTCCCCAGCCTGCAAGGCAGGTAGCACGTCCATGGCGAACCTCGCCACCGGGAACGTCACGACCTGCACCTGCAACTGGCCGAGGGGCATGGCGTCCGCCAGCTCCCCGCGCGTGAGCCGTTCCAGCCAGGCGTGCTGCTCGGCACGGCCCAGCAGGGCCAACCAACGTTCACCCAGGACCTGCAGTTCTTCGTCGTCATGCAGCGCCGGTTGCATCAAGAAGCGCACAGCGCTGGCGATGCTGGCCAGGGACTGGCGGGATTCGTCGCGCGCCGCCCCTGCTTCCGGCAGGAGCCTGCCGACTTCGTGGATCTTGGCGAGGCGAAGGTCCGGAGCCTGGGCGGGACCAGCACCTTGGGCCAGCAGTGGGGACACGAGCAGACATGGCAGTAGTGTGGAGTTGAGCAGGTTCATGGTGCAGTGGTTGTTCAAGGGGCGAGGAGCCTGACGACGGACCGCGTCGAATGAGAGGTCAC
>DAIMFJ010000054.1:0-20405 GCA_036724695.1 Planctomycetota bacterium | reverse complement strand
TCGTCGACCCCGCCTACCAGACCCTGGAAGACCAGAGCGCCGCGCTGGCCGCGCAAGCCGACTTCCTGACCAACGTCACCCACGAACTGAAAACCCCCCTCGCGGCGATCCGCCTGCTCGCCGAGATGCTCGCCGAAGGCCGCGCTGCCGGCCGCGAAGCCGAATACCACTCGATGCTGGTCGGTGAGACCGCGCGCCTGTCGACCTTGATCGAGAACGTGCTCGACCTCGGCCGCGCCGAACGCGGCGAACGGCCCCTCGTCGCCACCCGCCTCGACGCCGCCGCCGTGGTGCGCGACACCGTCGCGGTGCTGACCCCGTTGGCGACCCAGCAGGGCCTGCAGATCACCGTCGACGCGCCGCCATTGCCGTTCGCGCGCGGCGACCAGGACGCCGTCGCGCAGGCCCTGGTGGCCGTGCTCGACAACGCCCGCAAGTACGCGACCGGCCCGATCGAAGTCGCCGCGCGCGAACAGCCGCGCACGATCGAGATCGCAGTGCGCGACCACGGCCCCGGCGTGCCCGCCGCCGAACGCGAACGCATCTTCGAGCGCTTCGTGCGCGGCGCCGCCCAGCAGCACGGCAGCGTGCCCGGTGTCGGCGTCGGCCTCTACCTGGCCCGCACGCTGCTGCGCCGGGGCGGCGGCGACCTGCGTTGCCAGGCCGCCGAACCCGGCCCGGGGGCCCTGTTCCTGTTGACCCTGCCCCGCGAGGACGCCGCATGACCTGCCGCATCGCCTTGGTCGAAGACGACCGCACGCTCCGCACCGCGCTGCGTGACGCGTTGGCCGGCGACGGCCACGAGGTGCACGTCGCCGCCGACGGCCACGAAGCGCGGGCCCTGCTGCGCACGCAGCGGTTCGACCTGTTGGTGCTCGACGTGATGCTGCCCGGCCCGAGCGGCCTCGAACTGCTGCGCGAACTGCGCGCGCGCGACGACCAGACGCCGGTCCTGCTGCTGACCGCGCGCGGCGAAGAAGGCGACAAGGTGCTCGGCTTCGAGCTCGGCGCCGACGACTACGTCACCAAACCGTTCTCGCTGCGCGAACTGCTGGCCCGCGTCAAGGCGTCGTTGCGCCGGCGGCGGCGCGACGGCGACACCGGCGACGGCACCGGTGCCGCGCTGCAGCAGTTCGCGCTCGGCCCAACCCGCATCGACCTGCAGGCGTTCACCGCGGTGCGCGACGGCACCACCCACGCCCTCAGCAAGAAGGAAGCCGCGATGCTGCTGCTGCTCCGCAAGGCCGACGGCCGCGCGGTGTCGCGCGCGCAGTTCCTGCGCGACGTCTGGGGCGGCGACCAGTTCGTCGGCGACCGCACCATCGACACGCACATGCTGAACCTGCGCCAGAAGGTCGAACTGGACCCCAAGCAGCCGCAGTACCTGCTGACCGTGCACGGCGTCGGCTACCGGCTCGACGGCGTCGGCGACTTGACCGGAACTTGACACCGAACTGACGCGCTGCGGACGGCCAGGCGCCGCCGCGGCCGTCGGATCTCCATCATGGAACACCAAGCGAACCACCTGCTGTCCAGGACCTGCCTCACCGTCGCCTTCGCCGCGGTCGCGCTCGCGCCGCTGGGCCGTGCGCAGACCCAGAAGACCCCCGAAAGCGAGCTCTACGCGGTGATCGCCGTCGAAGAGCAGCAAGGCGACCTCGCCCGCGCCGAGGCGCTGTACCGGCTCGCCCTCAGCGACGGCAAGCTGTCGCCGGCCGCCCGGCAACTGGCCCGGCAACGCCTCGAACGGCTGCTGCAGCGGCTCGGCCGCGACACGACGACGCTGCGTCAAGAGAACGAGAGCGTCGCGCCCGCCGTCCTGGACCCCAAGGCCAGGCAGGAGGCGGCTGCCAAGACCCGCGCCTTGATCGACGCGCGCACCGGTCTGCGCCAGGGCGACGGGTTGCGTGTCGAAGGGGAGCAGGTGGCGGCCGGCGATCCGTACGAAGACCTCGCCACCGCACTCCAGGATCCAGCACGCCTCGCCGAACTGCGCCGCAAGGCCGGCGAACTGCTCGACCTGCGGGCCGACAAGCGGCTCGAAGACGTCGAACTCCTTGGGCTCGAGTGGCTCGGCGAACCGGTCGTCCCCGAGATCCTCGCCAGGCTGCCGAACCGCCAGGCCGCGTTCGCCCAGCAGCTCGTCCAGCTGCTGTGGCGCATCGGTGGCGAGCAAGCAGCCGAATACCTGCGCAAGTTGGCGAACGAGCCGGCCACCCCGACCTGGATCGTGGATCAAGCCTGGACCTTGCGTCGCCCCGAGATGATGGCCGTCGCCGAGGCGTTCCTGGCGCATCCGAACTTCCAGTTGGTGACGACACTGCTCACCAGCGGGCCGACCGTGCAGGAAGCCCTGTGGGGCCGCGTGTCCGTCGACGCCCTCTTGTCGATGGCCGAACGCGGCGATGCCGAACGTCGCGCCTTCGTGATCACGCGCTTCGCTTCCCGGATCATGACGCCAGCCGACGCCACCCGCGCCGTGGCGTTGCTGAAGCAGGCCTTGGCTGCCACGGATCCCACCCTCGGTGCCCTCGCCCAGCAACAGCTAGGCCAACCGTTCCTGCATCAGTGTGTGGCAGGGATCGAACTGGTTGCCGCCCAGCCGGACTTGCACCTCTCAGCCCGTCCCCAGGGCGCCCGGTGGCCGCTCGACGCCTACGACGCCGAAGGCCAACTGCGGCCCGACGTCGCTGCGCGACTCTGGCCACAGCTGCTGGCCTGCGCTCAGCGCCACCCCCCGCAATCGCTGCCCGCCGAATGGGCTTGCCGGTGGCTCACGCTGCTGGCGGGCGAAGCCGGCATCGGCAAGGTCGCCGAACTGCTGCCGCTGATCCGCAGTGGCCATTCCCTCTGGGGAGCGGTGGCAGCACGACTGCAACGCGACGACATCGCACCGATGTTGGAGACCATCCGCAACCTTCCCGAAGCCGACCGCGGCATGCCCGCGGATGTGCTGCGTAAGCTCGTCACGACGGGAATCCCGCCAGAGGCCACGATCCACGTGTTGGCACTCGCGCCTTCGCCCAAACAGACCGTCGTTTGGTTCCAGGGCTCGAACCAATCTCGGGCGACCTACTGGATGCTACTGCTGGCCAGCACCGGCCACCCCGCTGCCTGGAGCATCCTGCTGGCCACACACGAATTCTGCGAAGACCATAAGATCCCATTCGGCGCGCCAGTCATCGCGCTCTTGCGCATGGCCCCGACCCAGTCCAGCGCCGAACAGCGAGAAACCCTGCGCAAGCTGGTCAACCGGCCAGGACATGCCCGGACCCCCATCCTGCTGACCTTGCTGATGCTGGGCGACCAACCGACCCTCGCCCTGCTGGATGGACGCGAAAGCGCCGAGCCACACCCCCTGGCCCCAGCCGAGGACCAGAGCAAGCACACCCCGCTCGGCTACCTGTTCTCGGCCTCGGCCAAACCCCCGGCCCACGCGTTCTCGACTGCGCAACTGACGGCCCTGCTCGAACGCCTGGGCAACGACCACGCAGGCTTCGGTTTGAGCCAGCTCTCGCCCCAGCTCGCCGACGACATCCGCGACGAGCACGTGCGGTTGCTGGCGGCGCAGGTGCTGCGCAGCTACAGCATGAACAGCAGCAAGACGCTCACCTGGTGCGACGTCGCCCTCGAACGCGCCCGCAGCCAGAACGGCCAGAACGGCTGGGCCGAGTGGCTCGAGAGTGCCCTCGAGGTGCCGGCGCAGCGCTACCACCTGCTCGACGCGATGACCAAGGAAGAGCTGCAGACTCGCCTGCCCGCACTGCGCCGCTGGGCCGCAGGCGGCAACCACGCCGGTGCCGCCCTCGATGCCCTGCTGCGCGCTGGCGAACCGGTCGACGTCGCCGCGGCCATCGGCAGTGAGGACCCGACCGTACGGCGCTGGGCGTTCCAGCGTGTGGTCCAAGGCAAGGCCGAGGTGCCGCCAGCGGCGATGGTGCCGTTTCTCGACAAGCAATCCTCGAACTGGACGCGCCTCGAGGCCGCCAAGTACTTCGGCAAGAACCTCGCCACCGAAGCCGTGCCCGGCCTGATCGCCTTGCTGCGCGACGAAGCCCCAACCGTCCGCGAAGCCGCCGAACAGGCATTGACGCGGATCCGCTTCTACCACGAACAGCAATCCCACTGGGACCGCGTGCTGCGCGGCCTCGACGCCAGCCCGGCGTCGGCGATGGAGAAGCTGCTGCTGCAGGCGCGCCCCGACGCGCCCAAGGCCCAGCGCCTGCTGGCGATCGCGTCGCTCGGCTCGCTCGGCAAGGCCGAAGCGCTGCCGTTCCTTATCGACTGGAGCAACGAGACCGACGCCGAGATCGCCACCGCCGCGAAGGCCGCGATCACCAGGATCCACCTCGAACCGCGCCGCTGACGGGGCGGCGCAACACGAGAATCGCCGCACTGCGCCGCACCGTATGCCGCGCGGCGGCCCGTTCTCGCGTTCGCGCCCCAGGGCCCGGGCACGTCCACCGCGCCCGTCGTCATCAACGAATTCTCGTACGACGACTCGAGCACCGACGACCTCGAATTCGTCGAGCTCTACAACCGCAGCGCCAACCCCGTCGACCTGTCCGGCTGGCAGATCCAATGCGTCGAGGGCAGCACGCCCGGCGGCGTGAACTCGACCTACACGATCGCCGCCGGCATCGTGATCCAGCCGGGTGGCTACGTCGTGATCGGCACCGCGACGGTGCCGAACCTGACCGCCGGCACGCCGGCCGCCGCCGTCAACTGGCTCGAGAACACCACCTCGGACGGCATCGTGCTGCTCGACGCCGCCGCCACGCCGATCGACTCGGTGCTGTGGGCTACCCAGCTCTGGACCGCGCCGATCCCGGCCTACATCGAAGGCAACGGCCTCAACGGCCGCGTGTTCGCCAACAACACCGCGACGCTGCTGACCTACACGACCGCACAGCGCCGCAGCGACGGCTACGACACCGACAACAACGGCGCCGACTTCCTCTACTCGGGCGCTTCGATCGGCGCGGCCAACGGTTCGACCAACACGCTGGCGCTGAACCACGTGCAGAACTGCGACGGTGCCCCGGGCACGGCGCTGACCAGCGACTTCTGGAGCTCGTTCGCCGCGCCGGTGCTCGCCGACCCGAATGCGATCACCCGCGCGATCGTGTCCAGCGTGCCGCAGATCCTGAGCATCCCGCCGTCGCCGCAGGGCGGCAACGTGCTGGTGCTGCACGACCCGACGGGCGGCGGCAACAGCCAGTACCTGCGCCTGCCGGTCGGCGACGACTTCCTCGCCGAGTGCTACGTCTACGTGTCCGGCGGCAACGCCGTGCTCGGCGGCACCGAAGGTGAGGCGTTCGCGTTCGGCGTCGGCACCACCGACTCGTACGCGGCCCCGGCCGACGTGCCCGGCACCTACTACGCGGCCACCGGCGCCTGCACCGGCACCGGCAACCGCGAGCCCGGCGCCACCGGCATCGCCTGGATGGGCTACCAGACCGCGGCCGGCACCAGCTTCTACCTCGTCGACATGAACGACGGCGGCGCGGGCTTCACCGTGCTCGGCGGCCCGATCACCGCGACGCCCGGCGTCAACGACGGCTGGCAGCGCCTGCGCATCCGCGTCGCCGGCAACCAGGTGGTCGGCAACTTCGGCGGCACGTTCGGCGCCGACGACGGCCAGCGCTTCGCCGGCACGACGACCCAGCAGGTCGGCGGCCAGGTCTACTTCCAGTACCGCGAATGCGTGCTCGCCAACGGCAACATCCTGCCGCTGGTGATCGACAACCTCGAGGTCTACGGCGTCGTGCCGTTCGGCGTCACCTTCGGCGGCACGGCCTCGCCGACCAACTCGGGCACGCCGGCGATCGGCACCAGCGGTGGCGACCCGGTGCTCGGCAACGGCGCGTTCGCGCTGACCTGCTCGGGCATGGTCCCGAACGGCGTCGGCATGGTCACGATCGGCCTCGGCGGCCTCGGCGTCGGCACGCCGGTCGTCGGTGCGCCGGCCACCGCGCTGCTGTACGTCGACACGCCGGTGGTGTCGATGCTGACCTTCCACAGTGCTGCTGGCACCACCTCGTACGGCCTCGCCCTGCCGCCGATCAACGCGCTGGTCGGCCTGCCGCTCGCCGCGCAGTGGCTCGACTTCGACCTGACGCTCGCCGCCGCCACGCCGCTCGGCACCTCGAACGGTGCGGCGATCGTGCTCGGCAACGGCAACTGAGGCGGACGACCGGGTCACCAGGCCGCCGCCCCTGCGGGCGGCGGCGGTGCCCCCGCGGCGGATTGCGCGTCACGCCGGCGGAAACCGCCGGCTGACGGGGACATGAACCCCCGTCGATGCCTGATTCTCACCGCGATCGCCCAATTCGGGCCGATCGCCTTCGCCCAGACAGCGCCCCAGCTGCCGGAGAAGGCCGCGCCGACGCCGCGCACCACGATCGCGGCGGCACCCGACGTGCTGCAGCCCTGGCGCGCCCCCGTCTACGACGCCGATGCGAACGGTGTCCTGTACGCCGCGGCGCCGACCTACAAGGCCGAGTTCCGTGCCGCCCAGGTCGTGTTCCTGCCGTTCCTCGGCAGCGACCTGCCGCACAACCTGCCGGTGGCGTTCGCGACCGCTCGCGTGACGCTCGGTGGCGAACCACTCGCCCTGGCCGACGCAGTGGCCAACCGCTCGGGCGACACGGTCCGCTACGAGCGCGGCGCCCTGCGCGAGGAATACCACGTGCGGCTTTCCGGCATCGAACAGACGTTCGTGTTCGACACGCTGCCGCAGCGCGGCGAGCTGGCGTTCGCGATCGACGTGCAGTCCGAACTGCAGCCGACCAGCGACGGCGACGGCCTCGCGTTCACGCACCCACGCGGCTCGGTCGGCTACACGCAGGCGATCGCGATCGACGCCGTTGGCCGCCGCCTGCCGCTGGCGACCACGTACGCCGACGGCACGATCCGCTTCGCCGTGCCGGCCGCGTTCGTGGCCACGGCGACCCTGCCGCTGCTCGTCGATCCGGTGGTCGGCACCCGCTACCAGGGCGCGGCGCTGAACCACACGATCAACGGCAAGGACCTCGCCTACGACGAGAGCGCCGGCGAATGGCACGTCGCGTACGCCTACGACTTCAGCAGCAGCGACAGCGACCTGTTGGTGCAACGCTTCGACGACGACTTCGTGCCGGTCGGCAATGCAATCACGATCGACACGACGACGACCAGCTGGCGGCAACCGTCGATCGCCAACCTCGCGGTGTACGACAAGTTCCTGGTGACGAGCCGGACCTGGATCTCGACGACGACGGCGGTGCGGGCGCGCATCACCGCCGCCGGGTCGGCGTTCGCCGCGGGACTGCAGTTCGAGGTCGAAGGCCCGAACGCCAGCGGCAACCTCGGCCGCCCGGTCTACACCTGCGACGTCGGCGGCGACCCGACGGCGTCGTTCCCGACCTACTGGACCGTGGTGTTCGAGAGCTACAACGGCGTCGACTACGACGTCCACCTGCGGCAGGTCCGCGAAGACGGCACGCTGCGCGGCAATGCGCCGACCGCCGTCGCCGCGACCAGCGCCGACGAGACCCAGCCGTGCATCTCGAAGTGCAACGGCCAGGGCGATTTCGCCAGCCAGGCCTGGGCGATCGTCTACAACCACGACTATTACACGCTGCGCGGCCGTTCGGTGACCTGGAACGGCAGCATGGTGGCCCCCAGCCAGCAGTTGGTGAACGGCATCACCAGCCACAACGACTTCGCGATCTCGTCGCCGACCGACGCCGCCGACGGCACGCGGTACTTCCTGCTCACCTACGACGCACCGGATGCGACCCAGACCTCGGTCGACATCCACGGCGTGTTGACCAACCGGTCGATGCTGCCGGTCGGCGTGTCGACCAGCCTGACAGCACTCGCCTTGACCAGCACGCAGAACGCGCTGAGCCAGGGCGATCCCTCGGTCGACTGCGACGGCGCACGCTTCGTGGTCGGCTTCACGCACCACTTCTCGGCCAACGATCGGGACGCGCGCGCCGCAACGTTCCAGCGGCAACCGAGCCTGCCCGGTGCGTTGGTGGCCGTCGAATCGAGCACCGTCGCAGCGGCCAGCTACCACGAGGACACGGTCGCCGTCTGTGCGCGGCGCTCGGGAGCCGGCGGCCGGGTCGAATACGGCCTGGCCTGGCAAGCCGAGGTGACCGCAGCGTCGGACCGCGTCGAAGCGGTGCGCTACCACGGCCGCCAGAGCGGCGTCACGGTGACGACGCGCGCCACCGGCTGCGGCTCGCTGGGCATCGGCAGCACGGGCGCCCCGTACGCCGGCGAGGTCTTCACGGTGACCCGATCGGGCGGCCAGGGCCTCGGCGGCTTCGTCGTCGGCTACCCGGCGACGATCCCGCTCGGCAACTGCCCTGGCTGCACGCTCGGCGTCAGCGGCACCACGCAACTGTCGGCGACCGTGCCGGTGACGATCCCGACGGTGGCGGCGTTCCTCGGCCTGACCCTGTCGTTCCAGGCCTTCGACCTCGGCATCGGCCCGTGCCTGTCGCAGGTCAGCCTCAGCGACACGCTCGACGCGACGATCCGCTGACCACTGCGGCAGGCTGCCGGCGACACGCGCCAGGTGGCCTGCTCTACTGGCGGCGATGACCGAGACGATCCTGCACAGCCTCGCCGACTACGAACGCGCCCTCGCGCAGCCGCGCTGGCTGCTGTTCAAGCACAGCCCGGTGTGTCCGGTCAGCGCCGCCGCGCTGGCCGAGTACCGGGACTTCTGCGCGGCGCAACCCGACGTGCCAACCGCGTTCGTCGACGTGATCGCCGAGCGATCGGTCGCGCGCGGACTGGCCGAACGCTGCGGCGTGCGCCACGAGTCGCCGCAGGCGATCCTGTTCGAGGCCGGCCAGCCGGTCTGGCACGCCAGCCACGGTGCCATCACCGGTGCGGCCCTCGCGGCGGCCTGGGCGCCGCGCTGTTGAGCGGCGGAACCATGGAGACCGGGGCGTGAAGTCCAGATCCGGACTTTGCCGATGGTTTGGTCTATACTGGGACCCATGGCCAGACCCCTCTCGAGCACCGGCCTCGCCGCCGCCGAGCAGATCGCGGCGACTCCTGCCAAGGTGGCGATCGCGCTGCGGGCGTTCTTCCAGCTCGCCGCACACTGGCAACTCGACGCCGACCAGTGCCGCACCCTGCTCGGCGCTCCGGCCCGCGCCACCTACTTCCAGTGGAAGGCCGGGCGCATCGGCCGGGTCCCCCACGACGTGATCCGCCGGATCAGCTGGCTGCTCGGCATCTGGAAGGCGCTGCAGATCCTGTTCCCGCAGCCCGAACGGGCCGACGCGTGGCTGCACCGCCCGAACGCGCTGCTCGGCGGCCAGACCGCGCTGCAGCGCATGCTCGCCGGCGACGTCAGCGACCTGGCCGAAGTGCGCAACCTGCTCGACAGCGCCCGCGGCGGGATCGTGTGAAGCGCCGCCGCACGAGCCCCAGCAGCCGTCTGCCGCCGGTGCGGCGCGTGCGTTGGACCAGAGCCTGCCGGATCCTGCCGACCCGCTACCCGCCGGTGGCCCTGTTCGAACGGCTCGGCGATCCGGCCGCCTGGGAAGTGCTCGCCGAGATCGAGGCGCTGACCAACCCACGGATCCGCGACGAGATCGGCGAGATCCACCTGGTGCCGCGCGAACAGCGGGTCGCCGGGCCGGGGGCCTCGTGGGTGATGGGCGCGTTCGTGCATCGCCGGCCTTCCCGATTCAGCGATGGCACGTTCGGCGTCTACTACTGCGCCAACCGGCAGGCGACGGCGGTCGCCGAGACGCGGTGGCACCTCGGCCGCTTCTACGCGGCGACCGCCGAACCGAGCCTGACCGTCGACATGCGGGTGCTGCTCGGCAGCGTCGACGAGCGCTTCTCCGACCTGCGCGGTTCGCGGCGCTGGCACCGCGAACTGGCGGCCGACGACCACGCAGCCGGCCAGCGCCTCGGCAAGCGCTTGTTTGCGGTCGACAGCAACGGAGTCGTCTACCCCAGCGTCCGGGACCCCGGCGGCCAGTGCCTGGGAGCGTTCCGACCGCGGGCCGTCGGCCTGCCCCGCCCGGACCGGGTCCTGCAGTACCACTGGAACGGGCGCTGGATCGACCGCGTGTTCGACTACCGCACCGAAGTCTGGACCGACTACGCCCCCTGGTGAGCCGACGGCGCAGGCGCGCTTGCGCCCGGCTGTGCATCCGGGTGGTAGAGTCCGCCGCGATCCGCCGGCAAGTCCACCTGACGCAGAACTTTCCGGCCTGCTGCCGACACCCACGCCGCACCCGCATCCTCCCCTGCGCCCGCGCATGAAGATCACGCACCTGCTCGCCCTCCTGCCGCTCGCCGGCACGCTCGCCCCCACGCTCGCCGCCCAGTCCAACCCTCCCCCCCTGCTCGGCGCAGAGGACGGCAGCACGACCCCGGGCGAAGACGACTACTTCCTGCCGCAGAAGCGCGAGTTCCCGGCCGGCTTGCCCGGCACGTCGCAGTGGCAGAAGACGGTGACCGCCAGCCTGAACGGCTTCGCGGTCCCGGATGTCGTCGTGCTCGACGGCGGCACGCCGGTGATGTCGATCGCCCCGGGCCTGCACCAGACGATCAGCGACCTGCCCAAGCAGACCAGCGGCTCCTTCGACAACGTCTTCGACCTCGCGGTCCTGCGCGGCCGCGGTCGCGCCGACGGCAGCGCCCCGACGCTCGACGCGCTGGTGCTCGCCGCGCAGAACGGCACGTTCGTCTGGCGCCGCAACTTCGTGACCGGTCGCGGCAGCGTCGAGACGGTCGGCGGCACCGCGTGGAACACGACCCGGCTGGTCGCCGTGCATCGCGACAACTCCCAGCAGATCTTCGGCATCGACGCGGCGGGCGTTCTGCGCCGCGCCGACCTCACGACGCCGGTTCCGCCGGCGGCACCGACCTACGTCAACGCCACGACGACCTACGGCACGTTCGCCAATGCGACGGCGCTGACGCTGGTCGACTGGGACAGCAGCTCGCCGGGCAACGAGATCGCGGTGTTGACCACCACCGCCCTGACGATCCTGCGCCAGAACGGCACGGTCGCCTACAGCACGCCGGCCAGCAACACGCCTGGCCAGCTGCTGGCCACCGTGCACGGGCCGCAGGAGTGGCTCGCGTGGCTGTCGCCGAGCAACAGCGGTGGTTCGCTGCTGCAGTACGGGCGCGCGAACACGTTCCATTCGACGATGCTCGCCAACCCGTACGTCGGCATGACCGCCGTCTCGATGGACTTCGACAACTTCGACGAACTGCTGCTGTCGACGGCCGCGAACGACGACGTCTTCGTGCTGTTCAACCTGGCCTTCCTCGGCCAACTGCCGTTCGCCAACCCGTCGCTGGCCCTGCGCGTGGCGATCGCCGAACCCGACTCGCGTCGCGTTCCGAACGGCGCCAACGTCGCCGCCGCCGACTTCGACGCCGACGGCGACGTCGACCTCTTGGCGGCGGTGGGTGCTGGCAGCAACAGTGGCCCGGCGTTCCAGGCGCAGTTCTTCAAGTACTACGACAACGTCGGCCGTGTCCAGCCGCTGACCGCCGACTTCTCGACCAACGCGATCGGCGAGCAGCAGTTCGACATGACCTTCACGCAGACCGCAGGCATCGAAGTGCAAGTGATGGTCTGGAAGGAAACGCAGCTGCCGAACGGTGAGTACACCACCGGCGGCATGCTGGAGCCACTGGCGAACACCTACCTGCCGGCGACCTCGGGGGTCGGCAGCTTCAGCTTCCCGGTCGACGGCGAACACCTCGACGACGGCGGTCACTACCACGTGATGCTGCGCCCGGTGCTGCGCAGCAACGGCACGGTCTCGGCGGTCGCTCCGGCGTACCTGGGCATCGTCTGGCGCGTGGCGACGGATCCGACCAAGGATTCGCGGCAGCGGGCCGTGCAGCGAGTGGGATCTGGCTGGCAGAACGGTACGCGCGACAACGTCCGCGTCGGCGGTGTGATCGGCAGCGGCCCGATTCCGCCGGCCCCGCCCGGCTGGCCGCCGCCCGGCCTCGACGACTGAGGTCGCTGGTGGAGTGCACTCAGCGCTTCGCCGCGCTGACACCTGTATCGGGAAGACCCAACAGCCGCAGGCCTGCCCAGTAGTAGGGATGCTCGCGGCCCTTGGTCGCCTGCACCGCAGCACGCGCAGCTCGCAGCGCTTCGGCTGGGCCCGCGCCCCTCGCAACGCCGCGGGTCAAGTCCCCCACCAGCTCGATGGTGGCACCTACCGCGAGTTGCCCGCCAGCCAGGACGACCCGGTCGGCTCCGGCCAGAACGAACGCACCGCCGAGATGATGCACGCCATCGTCGCCCAGTCGGACCGGCCCACCAGCTGCACCGCAAACCGCAAGCACGACCAACGGCGGCACCTGCAGCGCTTCGACGACGTCGGCTCGCAGCAGTCCTGACGTCCCGTCACCTGCAACGGTGACCGCTGCAGCCCGCTCTGCACTCAGGTCTTCGACTCCGTGCGCGACGATCGTCAGCTGCCGAGCCGATGCGAATTCACGGTCCCGCAATGCCGAAACCGAAGCGCCTCCGCGCACCAGGCGTCGCACACGGTCGGCCGGCCAACCTGTTGCAAGCCGATCCAACTGCTCCGGCCGCAGCAGCAGATCCTGCACCTGCCATGAGCCGGTGACCTCGGGCGTCAACTCTGGATCGGCGAACAACACGAGGTCCACTGACGACACAGGACGCTCGCGAGCAGCGGATCGCGCTTGCAACGCAACGTACAGGGACAAGGAGGGAACATGGCAGACGGACTTCGCGATGCCCAGCGGCACTCCATCCAACGGCAAAGCCTGCAACGCTGGCACCACCGCCTCGTCTCCGACGAGCAGCACGCTCCGCCATCCGCGGGCGCGCACTTGCAGGTTGGGCGGGAACAAGCGACTCGCCAACGCAGCTCCAAGCCCTTCAATGGCGCGGCGATCCTCCTCCGGATCACCGAGCGGGGGGCGATTGATGCCGCGCACGAATTCGGCAAGTCGATCCTCGTCTTCGATCTCGAGTGGGACCCGCACATGCTCGATCCCGCCGGAATCGAGGACGAACCAATGAGCGCAACCCGGCGCCAACACGAACACCAAGGCGCCTGAATCCGCGGCAAGCTCCACTGCCCCCACGTCGACCGATGCCGGCTGCAGACGTCGTGTGAGGGTCCCCAGCGAAAGCGCCGCTTCGAGGTGCGACAAGGCCAGCCGTGGCTGATCTGGCGCCAGGGCACGGTCCGCAGTCAACAATGTGCCCAGTACTTCCCGGCGCGCCTGGTAATGAAACGTACCAACGCCACCAGGCCGAAGTGGCACCGCGCGCCAAGAGGCGAACAGCTCCTCGGCAATTCGCTTCAGCTCGACGTACCCCGCTTCGACCTCGGCGTCGCCGACCCCGGCGCGCAGCAGCAAGGCAAGGTGGAGCGCCTGAACCTCGACATGCCGCTGCAGGGATTCGAACGGCGGTTCGCAGAGCTGCTTGCTGATGACCAAGGCGGCGTCCAAGTCGCCTGCGCCGACGAATGCCGTGACGGCTTCGGAGCCGAGCCGGGTGCGATGGAAGCCGGCGATGTCCGCAGACAGAAACTCCTCGGCGAGATCCGCAGCCACGAGCGCGAACTCTTCAGGCCGGCGCGCCAGGCGCCTTCTCAGCAGCAGCCCACGAAGTCGAACTTCCTCGTGCTGGCGAGCACGGAGGCCAGCCTCGGCTGGCAACCATCGCGAGGAGTCCATCAGGAGCTGCAGGCTCGCTGCACTGCGCCGAGCAGCCCGCAAGTCACTGGTGGCGAGGTACAGGTCACAGCGCGCCAACTCGAGAGCCAACGCGCGCGCAGCACCCGGTCCGGCTGAGAACTCCGCCGCCGCTGCGAATTCGGCCCCGGCGCGGTCGCCGAGCCCCATCGCCAGATTGCACAGCCCCGCCTCGATGTGCAGGTCGAACCGCACCAGCCGCGGCAATTCCTCCCCCATCGGCCACGCCGCCGTGCGCCGCCGCACCTTCGCCAACCGGTCCAGCGCCTCGGGCAGGTTGCCCTCGAGCCGCGCCAACGTCGCCAAGCCGAGCTCGGCGAACGGCGTCGACCAGGTGCCCGGCAGCGCCAACGCCGCCACGAACCGCTCGCGGGCGGCAGCCGCCTGCCCGCCGGCCCACAGCCGTTCGCGGCCCTGCTCGACCAGGTCGCGAACCTGGGCTTCGACCTGCTGCGCGTCCTGTTGCGGGGCCACCGCGCCAGCCCACGCCAGCAGCGCCGCCGCCACCCGGCTCACCGGAGGATGCGCTCCTGGTCCACGGTCCGCTCGGGCCAACGGGCCTCCACCCACAACCGGCTGCCCTTGGGCAGGCCGGCGACCTCGTCGGCGGTCAGGGTCCAGCTCGACGCGGCAGTCAGGTCCTCGCTACGTTCGAGGAGCGGCAGGTCGCGTCCGCGGGCAGGATCGAAGATCACCGCGTCGTAGGTAGCGCCCGGCCGGGTCGTGCGCCAGGACAAACGCAACCCGCCGTCGGCGGTCGGCACCGGCTCCTCGACGACCAGGGGTCCGCCGCTCAGCACCCGTTGGTCGTCCGTCCGCACCGGCGGATCCTGGTTCGGCCAGGCAAAGTAGCCGACCACCAACGCCGCCGCCGCCAGCAGGATCCCACCGAACCAGCCGCGCCGGACCCGGCCCGCACCGACCGGCGCGAGCGGCGCCGCCGCAGCCATCTGCGCCGCCTCGGCCAGCAAGCGCTTCTCGCGCGCCGCATCGGCCGCCACCAACGCCGCGGTCGCCTGCAGGCTCACGAACTCGTCGCGCAGCGTCGGATCGGCCGCGAACCAGCCCAGCACCTCGGGTTCGTCCGGACGCCGATCGCCCGCCAGCAAGGCGCACAAGCGCTCCTGACGCACCTCCTGGGCCTCGTTCATGGCTGCTTGCCGCCGTTCTGCATCTGCTCCCGCATGGTCGTCAACGCGCGATAGTAGCGCGTCTTGGCAGTGTTCGGAGAGATGCCGAGAGTTCTGCCGATTTCGTCGAACGTCAGATCTTCATAGTGTTTCAGGCGCAGCACGGCCACCTCTTCCTGAGGCAGGTTGGCCATTGCCATGGCCACCTGTTCGGCGGCGTCGACGCCGGCCAGGCCAGGATTGGGCACTCCGACGTCGGGCAGCTCGCCCGCCGCCGGCCGGCGCTTGTACGCCTTGCGAACGGCGTTGCGCACCGTCAGGTCGGTGATCCGGAACGCCCAGGTGTCGAGGCTGGCCTCGCCGCGGAACTCGGCCAGCTTGGCCCAGACGGTCGCCAGGACGTCCTGCACGACGTCCTCGAGGCCTTGCCGGTCGAGCACGCCGCCGAGCGAGCGGTTGCAGACCGCCGCAAAGCGCGCCACGCACTGCAACCGGGCGATCAGCTCGGCGACCGCCGCCGGTTCGCCGCGCGCAGCGCGTTCGGCGAGGTGGCGGTCCGAGGCGTGCAACGCCCGGGCCGCCGGCTGGGGCGGCTCGGGCTCTGGGCCTGGAGCCCAGCGGTCGCGGGTGTCGTCGGCGGCCACCACACCATCTATAGCCGCGGCCGGGCCTGGTGCTACAGCAGAACCGAAGGGACGGCCAGCCAGGTGGTTGCGGCCGATGCCACCGGCCCCGCGCCGCCCGCGCGTCGACGCCCCGGCGGGATCCTGCGGAATCCGGGTCACAGCACCAACCGTGCTGCTGATCACTCTGACGACCATGCGCTACCACCTCCTCACGGCCCTGCTCCCGCTGTTCGCCACGACGTCGGCCACCGCCCAGACCTGGTCGTTTCCGCTCGACCCGCGCGCGACCTTCCTGCGCACGGAGAACGATCCCGCCCTGCCGCCGCTGATCGTCGACCTGAACGCACTCGGGGTCGCCCCGGGCAGCTGGGTCGAGATCGGCACCAGCGGCGCCTACCAGTGGCGCGGCGGCGTGCCCGACGACTACCGCTACCTGGTCGCGGTCTTCAGTGCCAACAGCCAGCTGCTGGCCAGCACGGTCCAACAGCGGGTGCCCGGCGCAATCGCCGCCGGGCCAGCCTACGGCAGCGGCGCCACCTACTACGGCAACCTGCCGACCGACCTCACCGAGGACTTCGTGTGCAGCCGCGACCAATGGGGCGAACGCACGGTCGTGCAGGTGCCCGCCGGCGCGACGCATCTGTTCCTTGGTGCGCTGGACTCCTACTACGGCGACAACTCGGATCCCAACCAGGACTACGTGGCCGTGCTCCGCGCCGTGGCGCCCCCGACCTCGCCCGGTACCGGCGAGCACCTGCACCTGCTCGGCAGTGCCACCGGCCAACCGGTCGCGGCTCCCGACGTACACCTTGCCGCCGGCGGCACGACGCTGCGCTGCGAGCTGCACTACCCGCTCGGCTATGTCGACGGCTCGCTGTGGCTGCTCGCCGCCGAAGTGGTCGGCACGGCGCAGACGCTCCCACAACCCCTGCCGCGCATCTGGCTCAGCACCCCGGTGATCGTCGCCTCGGGGGCGCTGCCGGGCACGCCGAACTGGAGCGCGTCGTTCCAGTTGCCGGTCCCCAACGGCCTGCAAGGGCTCAGTGTGCTGGTGCAAGGGGCTGCGCTGACGCCACGCTCGCGCAACGGCATCTACCAGACCACCAACGTGCAGCGCTTCGATCTGCAGTGATCTCGGTCGGTGCGGCGGCGCCGAGCGGCGACGGGGTACGCTCGACACGTTCGCCGAGGTTCCGCCAATGCCCCACCAACCACCGTTCGACCCCACCGACTACCGTGTCCGCCCCGGGCAACCCGTCGACCTCGACGCCTGGCCGACACGCGGCGAACCGGCGTTCGCGCACAAGCGGGCCTACCACCGAGCCCTGGCCGCCAATGCCGAACGGCTTTCGGACCTGCAAGAACGGCTGTACGCCCACGACCGCTACGCGCTGCTGCTGATCTTCCAGGCGATGGACGCAGCCGGCAAGGACGGGGCGATCCGGCACGTGATGTCCGGGGTCAACCCGCAAGGCTGCCAGGTGCACAGCTTCCAGCACCCGAGTGCGACCGAACTCGACCACGACTTCCTGTGGCGAACGCACCGCGCGCTGCCCGAACGGGGGCGGATCGGCATCTTCAACCGGTCGTACTACGAGGAGGTCCTGATCGTGCGCGTGCAACCGCAGATCCTGGCCGCGCAGAAGCTGCCCGCGGCGACGCTCGGCGAGCGCTTCCCGCCCGCCCCGCAGCGGTTCTGGCGCGATCGCTTCACGTCGATCGTGCAATCCGAAGCGCATCTGCACCGCAACGGCACGCGGATCCACAAGTTCTTCCTGCACGTCTCGAAGGAAGAGCAGCGGCAGCGGCTGCTCGACCGCATCGACGACCCGGCGAAGAACTGGAAGTTCGCCGATGCCGACCTGGTGCAGCGCCGCTCCTGGGACGCCTACATGGCCGCCTACGCGGATTGCCTGCGCGCAACGAGCACCGCCGAGTCGCCGTGGTACGTGGTACCGGCCGACGACAAATGGCAAGCGCGCTGGATCGTGTCGCAGCTGGTGGTCGCCGCCCTGGAAGAACTCGACCCGCAATACCCGGCGACCAGTGATGCGCGGCGCGCGGAACTGCAGCGGTTCCGCGCCGAGCTGGAGGAATAGGCGCAAGGCCGGCGGCACGCGCTCGCGCCGCGCGTGGCCTCACGTGGGCTGACTGGGGCTCACTGGATGGCCGTGGTCACCGCATTGGTGAGCCGCGGCGCCAACGTCTGCGGCACGACCAACGCCTGGGCAGCCAGCGGCAAGGCGAGGAACGCCGGTGCGTTGGGGATCGGCATCGTCACGCTGGCCATCGGATCGTGGCTCGGCTGCGGGATGGCGACGCCGAGCACCGCGGCGAGGGTCAGGTCGATCGACAGGATCCCGAATGGGGTCTGGGTGCCGGCGGTCGGCACCAACGACACCGCGACGAACGTCGGCGCACCTTCCGGGGCGAGCACGTCGAGTCGCCACGGGTTGCCGAGCTGCGGCGGCGACGGCACGTGCAGGTGCGGTAGTGTCAGGACGGTCGCGGGAGGGTCGATGGTGCCGAGGATGACTGGAGGGCTGGCCCAGGAGTCGATGCGGATGATGCCGGGGCCGCCGCGACCAAGCCCTTGCGGGACCAACGACCCAGGATAGTCGAGGCCGATGGCGCTGACGGACGCACCAGGGTGGATCGTGAGGCCTTGGTCGGCGCGCAACAGGATCGATCCGCCGGAACCTCCGGCGGTGTATTGATCCACGGCTCGTGCTCCATCGGCGGTCACTACTCCCCGAATCTCGATTCGCCCGCCGGCTGCCAGCGCCAGGGATCCGCCAGGCAACCCACCATCCCGCCTATTGAGAAAGGTCCAACAGTTAGAGTCGAACACGACAAGATCACCGCCGAAACTACCCCCACGAAGATCGAAGGGGATCGCGGATCCGTACACACCAGCATGGCGCCCTCCGCTCGGCCAGCTGAAGAACGGCATTTGGTAGTTGCATGTCGATCCATCATAGCCACGCCCGTCAAAGGCGAAGCCGGGCGGCCATGATATGCCGGTCAGCAAATCGCCTGATACCGAGAGCACGCCGTCAATAATAGCGTCACCATCGCACCGGACCTGACCAGGCGTAAGCGGGCCACTGAGCGACCACAGGTTCACGACTACGCCCGCCGGAATGTGAATCGACGAGTAGCGCAAACCGCCTACCGGCACTTGGATGTTGATTGAACTCGTCGGGTTCAATGGCCCTACCTGAGCCATCGCCAAGGAACCAGACACGCACGCCATAATCCCGCTGAGTAGCGGAGCAGTATATCGAAACGTCTTCATGTTGACACCTCCTCTCCATGCATTAGTACGAATGGGGCACGACGGTAACATGGCCGCCCGGAGCATCAAAGTTCCAGTAGAAACTGGGGAGCAATTGGTTGGTGGAGAAAGCCCCCATGTTTGCGTCGTAACGATCCTGCGTCTCGCTTGCCCCGCGCAGGTCCGGCCCCATGATCTGCACTCCCGGGGCACACCAGAAATACGATGTCACAGGGCCTCCTGCGGGGAACAGGGCCATGATAGTCGCGAGCGAGCCACCTAGGCCATGAAACCTCGGCTGCAAACCGCGATCCGGAAAGTAGCCACCGTCCTTGCGCGCATGCCAGACCACCTCTCGCAGTCCAGATCCGTAGCAAGCCGAATCCAGATCTTGCCCCAACGGCCCAGGCCATATGCTTGCGTTGCTCCACAAGGCAGGAGGCGGCGCCGTATGGTCATACGCCCGAGCCCGGAAGAACTCGCTCATGAGGGGTTGCGACGCCGAACTCACAGTCGCCAGGAAGCGCTTCGCATCAAGCAAACGCCGGAATACAGTGACGCGCTCCAAACCGGCCGTTAGCGGGTAGTTTCCCGGGAGCCGCTCCACGAACTTGGCCTCGCTGCCCGCCAAGACCCACCGCGCGAATTTTCTGGAAGGTGTGGTCAAAGGCGCCACGCCCTGTATCTGGGCCGGGTCCGCATAATGCCCGCCGAGCTTCAAGAAGAACTCAACCAGAGCATTCACGTCGGCGTAGCTGGGTGCGGCCTTGACCTGCGGTGTCGACGACCCCGGATTGACATACAATGCACCGTAGGGCGGCTCCAATCCGTGCAATAGCAATGTGGCACTCTGACCACTTGGAAACCCCAATTCTCGGAGGTCCTTCCATGATTTGTAGTCGAGACCTGCGTTCGGCACACCTCTGTGCAGTCGCCGCCAGGAACGGCCATACACCGGGCCCTGCGCCTCGTAGCCCATTCGCATCATCGTCAGAAGCGCCGCCCCCCAGGAGTTGGGCTCTGCGCGGTAAGGTTCAGAACCAGGAGGCGAAGGACCCCATGACACGAGATCCGCTACCGCTTGCTGGATTTCGGCAACGTCGGCGTCGCCGAGTCCATTCACGTTGGTCCGCAGCTGAGCCACGGTGTAGACGGATTGCGCACCGACCCCACCCAGGCGCGAGTCACCCCAGACGAAATCGATCAAGGGGAAGTCTGGCGGCATGTCGAACCACCGAATGCTGTTCGGGTCGTTGGCATCCGCGTACCAGAATGCCTGATCCTGGTGATTGGGCACCGACGCCATGACCCAGAGGTCGCGGAGGTTCAGCGTCAACGCAGGCTGGCCTGCCCCTCCTGGATGAGCCGTAAACGCCGTCCAGCCAACCAAGCTGGTCAGCGCGACGTCCAAGTCGTAGAAGAAGTCTGCCTCGCGCTTCGCTCGCGTAGCCGGACTCCGCGGATCTGCGGTATTCTGCATCACCTCATGCATTTGCCGGACTGGGGTGGGCATATGCGCATACGGCGAAGGCACAGGCGGAGTCGTTGGCGCCTGGTATGTCACGCTGCTGTACTGCCTTGACGACACCACGACCTCGCGCATCTGCGCTGGGGTCAACGGCGGCGAGCCCCCCG
>DAIMFJ010000053.1:0-20552 GCA_036724695.1 Planctomycetota bacterium | reverse complement strand
CGAGACGATGAACGCGCCGTATTCGTTCACGTTCACGACGCTCGACACCGACGAACTGCACGCGCGCTGGACCTGGAACAACGACGCGCTCGACCAGTCGGGCAACAGCCGCGACGCCACCGTCGCCAACGTCACCTACGACAACGTCGAGTTCCGCGAAGGCACACACGCGCTGACCACCAGCGAAGCCGGCGACTCGGACGCCACCGTCGCGGCGTTCGACCTCGGCGACGCGTTCACGTACACGACCTGGTTCCGCATCAACGACCTCTGGACGCAGGCCAACGACCCGACGGCGCAGACGTTCTTCGCGACCGGCGAAGCCGGCAGCACCTCGGACGGCATCAAGGTCTACGTCGACTGCGACAACGACGCCGACCGCATCGTCGTCGAGACCGGTGACGGCACCAACGGCGTGCAGGTCTGGACCGCCACGATCAACAACCTGTACGGCACCTGGCACCACCTGACGGTCTCGGTGAATCGCACCGACAGCGACGTGCGCATCTACCTCGACGGCGAAGAGCTCGGCCTGGTCGACGGCCAGTTCAACAACCAGTCGCACTACGTGATGCCGAACTTCGCCAACAACGCGACGCTGCGCCTGAACAACATGATCGACACCGCGGTGCCGGCCCATCGCCTGGACGGCAACGTCGACGACGTGCGCATCTACAACCGGCTGTTCACCGCCGGGGAAGCGCGCAACGTGTCGCGCGAGCGCTGAGCGGTCGCGCCTGTCGCGTCGGGGGCGTTCGGACATCCGCCCCCGGCACCTGTCGAGCGCTCGGCTCGACCCACCCGGACCGGGCCAGCCCACTCGCGGCTGGCGCGGTCCGTCTCGCTTGGCGGACCTACTTCGCGGCCTTGCGCAGTGCCTCGGCCTTGTCGGTGGTCTCCCACGGCAGGCCGTCCTTGCCGAAGTGACCGTAGTTGGTGGTCTGGCGATAGATCGGTCGCAGCAGGTCGAGCTGCTTGACGATCGCCGCCGGCTTGAAGCTGAACACCTTGGTCACGGCGCGCTCGATCGCCTCGTCGGCGACCTTGCCGGTGCCCATGGTGTCCACGCGGATGCTGACCGGCTCCGGATGGCCGATCGCATAGGCGACCTGCAGCTCGCAGCAGTCGGCGAGGCCGGCGGCGACGATGTTCTTGGCGACCCAGCGGCACATGTACGCAGCCGAACGGTCGACCTTGCTCGGATCCTTGCCCGAGAACGCGCCACCGCCGTGGCGGCCCCAACCGCCGTAGGTGTCGACGATGATCTTGCGACCGGTCAGGCCCGAGTCGCCCTGCGGCCCGCCGATCACGAAGCGACCGGTCGGGTTGATCAGGTACTCGGTCTTGCCGGTCAACAGCTTCTTCGGCAGCTCCTTCTTGATCACGTTGTCGATCAGGTAGCTCTCGATCTGGCCGTGCTCGACGTCGGCGGTGTGCTGCGTCGAGATCACCACGTTGACGATCTCGACCGGCTTGCCGTCCTCGTAGCGCACCGAGACCTGCGACTTCGCGTCCGGGCGCAGCCACTTGACCTTGCCGGACTTGCGGATCGCCGTCAGGCGGCGGCCGAGGCGATGCGCGAACATCACCGGCGTCGGCATCAGTTCGGGCGTCTCGTTGCAGGCGAACCCGAACATCAGGCCCTGGTCGCCAGCACCCTGCTCGGCGGTCTTCTTGCCCTTGACCTTCTTGGCGTCGACGCCCTGCGAGATGTCCGGCGACTGGGCGGTCAGGTAGTTGTTGATGAACACCTGGTCGGCGTGGAACACGTCGTCGGCGTTCGTGTAGCCGATGTCGCGGATCGCCGCGCGGACCACTTCCTCGTAGTTGAACTTCGCCTTGGTGGTGATCTCACCGGCCAGGATCACGATGTTCGACTTGACCATCGTCTCGCAGGCGACGCGGCTGTTCGGGTCCTGTGCGAGGCAGGCGTCGAGCACGCTGTCGGAGATCAGGTCGGCGACCTTGTCCGGGTGACCCTCACCAACGGACTCGGAGGAGAAGACGAACGACTTGGCCATGGCGGAGGTGGTTTGGCGGGGAGACGGGCCGCCAGGTGGGCGGCGGAAGACTTGCGGGCGAAGACGATGGCCCCGGATGCGCATCCGGTCAAGCGTTTGGGGCCATTCCTGGGTTACGCCGGACCCGACGTCGGGCGGGCCACTCTTGCCCACCGCCCCGGGAACGCTTCATCGGGAGGCCCCCGATTCTTGTTCGAAGCACCGACGCTGGGTAGCGCCATGAGGACCAGCCACCGGCACCTTGCGCTCTGGATCTGCAGCACCCTGTCCAGCCTGGGGGCCGCCACCGGGCAAACCGGCGCCGAACCGCCGCTTCGCCAGCGCGTCGTCACCGCCTATGCGGCGCATTGCCACCGGCTGTACCTGGAGTGCCAGCAAGGCGCCGCCAGCCTGCAGAAGGCGGTCGAACAGCTGCTGGCGCAGCCGACGTCCGAGACGCTCGCCGCGGCCCGGGCCGCGTGGATCAGCGCCCGCCGGATCTACGGCCAGAGCGAGTGCCTGCGCTTCTACGACGGACCGATCGATCCGATCGAGGGCTACCTGAACGCCTGGCCGATCGACGAGGCCCACATCGACTACGTCGTCGGCCAGCCGGCGGCCGGCATCCTGCAGGACGAGAAGAACTTCCCGCGCATCCACGAGTCGGTGCTGATGGTCGCCAACGAACGCAGCGGCGAGGCGAACGTCACGGTCGGCTGGCACGCGATCGAATTCCTGCTGTGGGGCCAGGACCTGCGCGCCGACGGTCCCGGCGACCGCCCCCACCAGGATTTCGTCGCCGGCACCTCGACCACCGACCGCCGCCGCGAGTACCTGCTGGTCTGCTGCCGGCTGCTGACCCGCCAACTCGGCGAACTGGCCGCCGCCTGGGCACCCGCTCGCGACAACCACCGCCGGACCTTCGAGGCCCGTCCGGACCTCGCCGTGCGCAACATCCTGACCGGCGTCACGGTGCTCACCGCGTTCGAACTGGCCGGCGAACGCCTCGGCGTCGCCTACGCCACCCAGGACCAGGAGCAAGAGCACAGCTGCTTCTCCGACACCAGTTGCGACGACCTGATCGCCAACCAGCGCGGCATCGTGCGCGTCGTGCTCGGGGACGGCGAACGTCATCCCGGCGCGATCGCGCTGCTCGAACCGATCGACGCCGAGCTCGCCACCGCGCTCCGGCAGACGATCGAGGCCGCCCAACGCCGGGTCGAGGCGATTCCGGCCCCGTTCGACACGGCGATGCGCGGCCCGGACGACAGCCCGGGCCGGATCGCGATCCGCGCGGCGATCGAGGCGCTCGAACAGCAGGCCGAACTGCTGAGCATCGCCGGCAAACGGCTCGGCTTCGACCTGCCGCTGCAGCCGACGGGAGTGCGCTGATGACCGCCTCGACGCCTGTCGCGGTCGCCGCGCTGCTGGCGACGGTGACGGCCCTCCCGGCCCTGCTGCCGGCCCAGACCGGCGCTTCGGCGCGGCTCGGCGGCAGCATCACCGTGTCCGATGCCACCGCGAACGCGTTCGGCCTGCCGGCCCCAGGACTGGATCGCCAGGAACGCCGCAACTTCGCAGTCGGCAATTCGCTGTTCAAGCAGAACTGGATCACCGCCCCAGCCAGCCCCGCAGCCCGCGATGGCCTGGGACCGCTGTTCCACGGCCGCTCGTGCAGTGCGTGCCACTTCCGCGACGGCCGGAGCCGCCCGCCGGAAGGCGACGAACCCGAACGCAGCGGCCTGCTGCTCCGGCTGGGCGTCGCCCAGCCAGGTGGTCCAGACCTCCCCCACCCGGTCTACGGCGGACAATTGCAGGATCGCGCGATCCTCGGCGTGCGCCCCGAAGCACAGGTTGCGATCACCTACACGCCGGTCGGCGGCACCTACGGGGACGGCGAGCCGTTCGAACTGCTGCGCCCGACCTACACGATGTCGCACTGGGGCTACGGCGAGCCCGGTCCGGACCTCGTGCACGGCGCGCGGGTCGCTCCCCACCTGGTCGGGCTCGGGTTGCTCGAGGCGATCCCCGACAGTGCGCTGCTCGCCCACGCCGACCCCGCCAACCGCGACCGCGACGGCATCTCCGGGCGCGCGCATCGCATCGACGGCAAGATCGGTCGTTTCGGCTGGAAGGCGACCAAACCCGATGTGCCGAGCCAGACTGCCGCAGCGCTGGCCAACGACATGGGCATCACGTCGCCGCTGGTGCCCGACGAGGCACTGACGCCGACGCAGCGGGGCCTGATCGAGTTCGTCAGCGGTGGCACCCCGGAGATCGAAGCCGCGAACTTCGACCTGCTGGTTTTCTACACGCGGACCCTGGCGGTGCCGGCCCAGCGCGACGCCGACGATCCGCAGGTCGCTGCCGGCGCACAGTCGTTCGCGGCGTTCGGCTGCGCCAGTTGCCACGTGCCGGAGTGGCGCACGGCCGACAACGCCTGGCACCCGCTGTTCGCCGGCCAGACGATCCGCCCGTACACCGACCTCTTGCTCCACGACCTCGGCCCCGGGCTCGCCGACGGCAAACACGACGGCGACGCCAGCCCGGCCGAATGGCGCACGCCGCCGCTGTGGGGCATCGGACTGATCCCCACCGTCAACGGCCATTCGCGCTACCTGCACGACGGTCGGGCCCGCAACCTCGCCGAGGCGATCCTCTGGCATGGCGGCGAAGCCGCGGCCAGCCGCGAACGCTTCCGCATGGCGCCGCGCGGCCAACGCGACCAGCTGCTGGCCTTCCTCAGCTCTCTTTGAGCACCAACCGCCCTACCGAACCATGAACCGCACCAACATCTCCCGTCGCGTCGCCAGCCTGCTGGCGGCCGCCATCGCCACCAGCCTGTCGCCGGCCCAGTCCGACCAACCGGGTGCGCCCGCGACCCCACCCCAGAACCGGGCCGACGTACCGCGTGGACCGGCGACGGCGCTGGCCCTGCAGCGCGACCTGATCGCGATCGCCAAGCAGGTGTTCCCGGCCGTGGTGACCGTGCGCTCATTCGTGCGGGGCACGCCGACCGCGCCGACCGCAGCGGCGCAAGCGAACCCGAACGCAGGCCAGAACACCGGCTGGATCGCCGCACCGAGCAGCGAGCGCGACTATCCGGGCTTCGTGCCGCTGGGCTCGTGCTCGGGCTTCTTCGTCGGCAAGGACGGCGACATGCTGGCCAACCTCGGTGCCCTGCAGAAGCCCGACGGCAGCCTCGCCGACCTCGTCGAGGTCGAGATGCAGAGCGGCGAACGCGCGCTGTGCGACGTCGTCGGCGTCGAACCGACCCTGCACCTGGCCGTGCTGCGTGGCGCGGTGTTCGCGAGTTGGGCCAAGCAGGACTTCACCGGGCTGTCGTTCGGCGACAGCGACGCGATGGAGATGGGCAGCATCGTGCTCGGCATCGGCGATCCGCTGGGTCCGGAACGTTTCCTCGGCCAGGGCCTGCTGGTCGCCAAGCCGTCGCGTGACTGCTACCAGGAACTGCTCAGCGCCACCTACATGCAGGCGACGATGACGGTGACGCCGGGCGCGTTCGGCGGGCCGCTGGTCGACCTCGACGGCAAGGTGGTCGGCATCCTGAGCGAGCTGCGCGTCGAGGGCGGCGTCGCGCAGGCGTCGCACGGCAGTGCCTGGGCCCTGCCGAGCAAGATCCTGCAAGGTCTCTACGAGTCGATCCGGGCCGCCGGCACGACGCAATCGCCGTGGCTGGGCATCGCGGTGATGAGCCGCACCGAGCTCGCCACCCAGATCGACCTGCAGAAGTTCCAGGCGATGAAGAAGCCGCCGCACGGCATCCTGCTCGAGAACGTCTTCGCGCCGAGTCCGGCGCAGACGGCAGGCCTGCAGCCGGGCGACTTCCTGACCCACTTCGGGGACGTCGAGATCCACGTGCCGGTCGACTTCCAGCGGCAGCTGTACCTGGCTGGCGTCGGCCGCGAGGTGACGTTGCGGTTCTTCCGCGCCGGCGAGACGTTCACGAAGCAGCTCGCGATCGAAGCCCGCCCCGCCGCGGCCAAGCCGCGCTGAGCGCGGCTCGGCAGGAACCCCGCCGCGCATCGCGCCGGCGAGGCTCCTGCGCTGGAATCAGAGGCCGACGACGACCTTGATCGCACCGCTGGCCACCAGGCCAGCCGGGTTGGCGGATGCGCTCGGCGCCCACGCCTGCAGGAACATCTCGAAGCCGACGAACACCTTGTCGTTCGGGATCGACTTGCTCCACTGCGCCACGCCGCTACCCGTCGCCACGGTCGAGCCGAAGCCGTCGACCGCGATGTCCTGGTACAGCGTGCAGCCGGTCGCGCCGAAGCTGTCGAGCAGCTGGGGCAGCGGCTGGCCGAGCCACGTGCGGTCCGACAGACCGACCATCACGAACGCGGGCGCACCGGTCGGGATGTTGCCGACTTCGACGGCGAGCGTGCTGCCGACCACCGGTAGCGCGTTCGGCGCGCCAGCGAGGGTCAGGCCGCAGCCGGTGCCGAAGGCGATCGCCTGGCCGCGCAGGGCGACCTTGGCGAGCAGCAACTGGCCACCTTCGACGGTGTTCGCGTTGGCAACGCCGGCGTTGGTCGAGTGGTCCTGCACGTCGAGCAGCAGCACGCGCTCGTCGGCGGCGTGCGGGAACAGGTGGGTCACGTCGATGACGCCCGAGATCTCCTCGTTGTTGTTGTGCGGCAGCACAGCGCCCGGCGTGCCACCGGCGGCGGCGAGTTCACCCCAGCGCTGCGGGTCCATCTTGACCAGCTGGACGAGCAGGTCCTTCTGCACGTCGTAGGCCCAGGTCTTGGCGTTGTAGGTCGTGTTCCCCGGATCCTCGGTCAGGTAGACCATGCCGTCGCCGCCGACGCACATGTTGTCGAGCATGTTGACCTTGGTGCCGTTCTTCTCGCCGTCGATCAGCAGGTCGATGACGCCGCCGGCCAGCGGGTTGGTGATGTCGTCGAAGCGCAGCCGCCACAGGCGCGACTTGCCGACCTGGTTGGCCGTGCCGCTGGCCCCGATCGTCGGGTTGTCACCGGTGCTGGTCGCGGTGTCGAGACGGTTGGTGGTGACGAAGTAGAAATCGCGCGGGTTGGTCGGATCCCAGTGGCCGTCCTCGGGGCGCGAGAACGTCGTGCCCGACGGCGACGGGCTCAGGAACGACTCGAGCGTGAAGCGCGTGCCGTTGGTGATGTTGGTGGCCTGGGTCGCCGACGCGACGATCTCGACCGGGTTGCCGACCACACTGACGAAGTAGTTGATGCCGTTGGTCAGACCGGCGCGTTCGACGGCGTTGCCGGTCGCCTGCTTCTGGCCGACGTAGACGTTGACCGTGTTGTTCATCACGCCCGAACCGCCGTCGTTGGTGCCGGCGACGATGGTCAGATCCTGCGCGAACGGGTTGGCGACGAGGTTCTCCCAGCCGCCGACCGCGTTGATGCCCGAACCGTTCTGGGCCAGGTTGAACGCGCCGAGCAGGTAGCCGAGGCCGCGCTCGCTGCCGGTCGCCACCGCGGCGACTGCGTAGCCGTTCACGCCACCCTCTTCACCGCACAGATAGATGCGGTCCTGGGTGCCGAGGCCGGACACGGCGTTGTAGTACGCGGTGGCGTCGGCGAGGTCGCCGGAGCAGAAGCGCGCCAGCGCCAGGCCATTGTTGTTGGCGGCGTTGCGCGGCGTGCCGGTCAGGTCGATGTAGGTCTCGACGAGGTCCTGGGCGGAGACGACCTGCAACGTCTGCTTGTCGAGGACGATCTCGCTGATGAAGGTGCCGCGCGCGCCGTGGCGGCGCACCGAGCCCGACGAGCTGCCGAGTTCGTGGTTGCAGAGTACGGTGACGGTGCCATCGCCGTTGTCGTAGGCGCCGAGGCCGTCCATGATCCCGACCATCTCGTACGGCGTGGCCGGCGAACCGGTCAGCGGCACGAGGTCCATGGTGGTCACGAGCGAAGTGATCTGGCGGACGATGCCCGGGAACTTGTGCGACGCGACGAGGTACGGCGTGCGCGACGAGCTCGGGCCTTGGGTGGAGACCTGCGCGGTGCCGTGGGCGGCGAGCGCAGCAGCCATCGCGAGGATGGCGGAGGTGCGGAGTTGCTTCATTTCGGTGGTTTCCTGCTTGGGAAGGCCACACTCTCCGCCCCCCCGGCAAGCTACGTCCAAGTGCGCATGAAGCGTCGGGCAGCCGTTGGCCAGCGACGGGCCAGGATCCAGACAAGGTGTGTGAAGGCCCGCTCAAGGAGGCTTCCGAGTCCCGCCACCGACGATGCCGCGGCAACCCGCTGTGGACATGTGCAAATCACTCCACAAAACCGGTCCCCGACGCCACTTGCCACATCCCATGCCGAGGATTCCCGTGCCCTCTCTTGACCGGCAATGTGCGTAGGTTACAAGCCCCGGAACTCAGGCCTCGCAAGGTCACCGTCGCCAACGACGCCCCCAGGAGGATGGTTCCTGAGCCCGTGCTGGTTTCCGAACCGAATCTGGGCACTCCAGAGGAAGCATCCGATGACTCACCGCTCCGCGGCTGCCCCATGTGGCAACCGCATCGCAGAAGGTGGCTCCCCCTCCGCCGAAGGTACGCAGGAGGAACCGGACCCTAGTCCTTCTGTCGCCACCGTCGCGACGTCGTGCCAAGGCACCACGTCGCCGACGCTGGCGTTCCCCCTCCCCACCCCGACCTCGACCGACATCCCGATCGGTCCCGCCGCGCGCGCCCTCAAGGAGCGCTGCTTCCCGACCGCGAGCGACGCGGAATGGAACGACTGGCGCTGGCAGCTGCGCAACCGCATCCGCGACCTGAAGGGCCTCGACAAGGCGCTGCAGTTGACCGCGAACGAGCGCGAAGCCGTGCTGCGCCTCGGCGACCGCCTGCCGGTCGGCATCACGCCGTACTACGCGTCGTTGATGAACTCGCAGGATCCCCACGATCCGCTGCGCCTGACGATGGTGCCGGTGCTCGGCGAGTTCGAACGTTCGCCCGGCGAGGAGGAGGATCCGCTGCACGAGGACGCCGACATGCCGGTGCCCGGACTCGTGCACCGCTATCCGGACCGCGTGTTGTTCCTGGTGACCAGCTTCTGCGCCACCTACTGCCGCTACTGCACGCGCTCGCGACTGGTCGGCACCACCGGCGAATACCACTTCAACCAGGCGCAGTACCAACGCGCGATCGACTACATCGCGGCGCACCCCGAGATCCGCGACGTGCTGATCTCCGGCGGCGATCCGTTGACGATGCAGGACGCGCGCATCGAGTGGCTGCTACAGAACCTGAAGGCGATCCCGCACGTCGAGTTCGTCCGCATGGGCAGCAAGGTGCCGAGCGTGCTGCCGCAGCGCATCACGCACGAGTTCTGCGCGATGCTGAAGAAGTACAGCCCGCTGTGGCTCAGCGTGCACTTCATGCACCCCAACGAACTGACCCCAGAAGTGCACTACGCGACCGGCATGCTCGCCGACGCCGGCGTGCCTTTGGGCAGCCAGACGGTCCTGATGCGCGGCGTCAACGACGACGCGGCGACGATGAAGCGGTTGATGCACGGTCTGCTGAAGAACCGCGTGCGGCCGTACTACATCTACCAGTGCGACCCGATCCCGGGCTCGGCGCACTTCCGCACCGACGTCGCCACCGGCGTGCGCATCGTGCAGGCGCTGCGCGGCCACACCACCGGCTACGCGGTGCCGCAGTTCGTCATCGACGCGCCGGGCGGCGGCGGCAAGGTGCCGGTCGCCCCGGAGACGATCGTCGGCCGCGACGGCGACTTCCTGTTGGTGCGCAACTACGAAGGGGAAGTGTTCCGCTACCCGGATGCGGGCGGCGCCGCGATCCGATGAACGCCGCCGACGCCTCGCTGCACCCCTGCGCTCGCTGCGCAGCGGTGCAGCGCACCTGTTGCCAGCGCGCCGAGATCCTGGTCACCGCGGGTGACCAGGCGCGGATCGGCGCCTTCCTGGCGTCGGGGCGAGGGACTCCCGCCACCGGCGACTTCGTCGAGCGCCGCGCGCCTGCCGACCCCGAGTACGTGCGCCCGGATCCCGACGATCCGAACTGGCTCCGCTACACCGTCGCCGCCGACGGCACGCGCCGCATGCTGCGCCGGGCCCCGAACGGCGACTGCACGTTCCTGGGTGCCACTGGCTGCATCCTGCCCGAGACCGTGCGGCCCCTGGTCTGCCGGCTCTACCCCTACTCCTACTCCGAACGCGGCCTCGACGGCGTCGACAGTGAATACTGCCCGACCGCGCTGCTCGCTCCGGACGGCCGCTCGATGGCGGCCGTGCTCGACATCCCGGCGACGACGGCCGAAGGCTGGCGCCGCCAACTCTACGAGGAACTCCGCGATGGCACCCCGTGAGCCGCAGCGCGCCCCGGACCGCGACCTGCGCGGTCGCCGCGTCGGCATGTGTTTCGACCTGCGCGCCGAGTACCTCGCGCGCGGCGTGGCGGCCGAGGACGTGGCCGAGTTCGACTCCCCGGCCACGATCGACGCGATCGCCGCGGCCCTGCAGGAGCACGGCTGCCAGGTCGACCGCATCGGCAGCCTGCACTCGCTGCTGCCACGCCTGTGCGCCGGCGAGCGCTGGGACCTGGTGTTCAACATCGCCGAGGGCCGGCACGGTTTCGGCCGCGAGGCGCAGGTGCCCGCCGTGCTGGACGCGTTCGCGATCCCGTACACGTTCTGCGAACCGCTGGCGGCGACGGTGACGCTGCACAAGGCGACCGCCAAACACGTGCTGCGCGACGCCGGACTGCCGACCGCACCGTTCTTCGTGGTCGCCGAACCGGCCGACGTGGCGCGCTGTCCGCTGCCGTTCCCGGTGCTCGGCAAGCCGGTCGCCGAAGGCACCAGCAAGGGCATCGGTGCCGACGCGGTGGCGCGCGACGCCGCGCAGCTGCAAGCCCTGTGCAGCCGCCTGCTCGCTGCGCACCGCCAGCCGGTGCTCGTCGAAGCCTTCCTGCCCGGCCGCGAACTGACCGTCGGCGTGGTCGGCACCGGGGCGGCCGCCGAGACCGTCGGTGCGCTCGAGATCACCTTGCTCGACGGTGCCGACGCCGAGGTCTGCACGTTCCGCAACAAGGAGGACTGCGAGAGCCTGGTCCGTTACTCGTTGCCGACCGACGACCACGCGCGCGCCGCGGAACGCATCGCCTTGGCCGCCTGGCGCACGCTCGGCTGCCGCGACGGCGGCCGCGTCGACGTGCGCGCCGACGCCGCCGGCAACTGGCAGATCCTCGAGTTGAACCCGCTGCCGGGGCTGCACCCGACGCACAGCGACCTGCCGATCCTGTGGTCGCTCGGTGGCCGCCGCTACGCGGACCTGATCGGCGCGATCACCCGCTCGGCGCTGCAGCGCGTTCCGACGTCATGAACGTCGTGATCCTGCACGAGCCGGTCGCCGCCGACGCGCCGCCGGACGAAGCCGACGTGTTGGTGCAGGCAGCGGCGATCGACGCCGCCCTGCGCGAAGCCGGCCACCGCGCCACGGCGCTGCCGTTCGCGCCAGAACAGCCCGACTGGACGGCCCGCCTGCGCGCGCTGCGACCCGACGTGGTGTTCAACCTGGTCGAGACGATCGCCGGCTCGTGCCGCGGTGCCGAACGCGCTCCCGAGCTGTTGGCCGAGCTGCGCCTGCCGTTCACCGGCTGTGGGGCGGTCGCGATGCGCGACGCCACCGACAAGCTGCGCAGCAAGCAGATCCTGACAGCGCAAGGACTGCCGACCCCGTTGCACCTGACCTGGGAATCGCTGCAACAGGATCGTCCCATCCCCGCCGACCGCTACATCGTCAAATCGGTCTGGGAGCACGGTTCGGTCGGCCTCGAGGACGATTGCGTGCTCGCCGCCGCCGACACCGCGACGCTGCGCGCGGCCCTGGCGGCCCGGCTGCCCCGCTTTGGCGGCACCGGCTTCGCCGAGACCTACGTGCCCGGCCGCGAGTTCAACCTGGCCCTGCTCGAGACCGCCGACGGCCGCAGCGTCGACTGCCTGCCGCCCGCCGAGATCGCGTTCGCGCACGCCGAGAGCGAACGGCCGCGGCTGGTCGGCTACCGCGCCAAGTGGGCGTCGGGCTCGGCCGAGGACCTGGCGACACCGCGCAACTTCGCGTTCGCGGCCGCCGAAGCGCCGCTGCTCGCGCGCGTGCGCGACGTCGCGATCGCCGTCTGGCGCGCGTTCGGGTTGCGCGGCTACGCGCGCGTCGACCTGCGCGTCGACGCACACGGCCAGCCGTTCGTCATCGACGTCAACACCAACCCGTGCCTGAGCCCCGACGCCGGCTTCGCCGCCGCCGTCGCCGCCGCTGGCTTGACCTACCCCCAACTCGTCGACCGCCTGCTGGCCGCCGCGCGCAGCCATGCTTCGCCATGACCCCTGTGCCCGCCGACGACCTCCAGTTCCGCAACGACCTGTTGCCCGGCGACGAGGACCTGGTCCGCGAACTGGTCGCGTCGACCGGCTTCTTCCACCAGGAGGAGGTCGACATCGCCGTCGAACTGGTCGCCGAGCGGCGCGCCAAGGGCGACGCGTCGGGCTACCACTTCGTGTTCGTGGCCCAGCGCGGCCGCACGCTCGGCTACGCGTGCTTCGGGCCGATCCCGGCGACGCGATCCAGCTACGACCTGTATTGGATCGCCGTGCACAAGGATGCGCAGCGACTCGGGTTGGGCCTCCTGCTGATGCGCGCCAGCGAGCAGGCGATCGCCAGCCGCGGCGGCACCCGCATCTACGTCGACACGTCCTCGCGGCCGTCGTACGAGCCGACCCGCCGCTTCTACGAGCGCGCCGGCTACACGCTCGCCGCCGACCTGCCGGACTTCTACGCCCCCGGCGACGGCAAGGCGATCTACTGCAAGGTCGTCGGCTGACGCGGCTCTGGACCGGCGAGTCCGACTGGCCTAATCCCAGTCGCGCGCCAGCCGGAACGCTGCGTTGATCAGCCCGACGTGGCTGTAGGTCTGCGGGAAGTTGCCGCTCAGTTCGCCGGTCGCCGGCAGGATGTCCTCGCTGAACAGCCCGAACGAGTTGGCGTGGCCCAGCAACTTCGCGAACAGCGCCTGCGCCTCGTCGCGGCGGCCGACGAACGCCAGCGCCTCGACCATCCAGAACGAGCAGACCGTGAACGCCGCCTCCTGGGTGCCGAAGTCGTCCTCGACCGCGTAGCGGCGCAAGAGACCGCCGTCGACCGCGAGGCCCGTGCGGATGCGTTCGACGTGGCGCGCCGCCCGCGGATCGTCCTTGGCGAAGAACCCGAAGTGCAGCGCCAGCAACATCGCCGCGTCGAGGTGCGGTGAGTCGGCGGCCTGCGTCAGCACGCCGTGCGTCTCGTCCCAACAGCGCGTCTCGAGCAGTTGGCGGGCCCGTCGTTCGAGCTCGCGGCCCTTGTCGACCAGTGCCGGCTCGTTGGCGACGATGCCGACCTCGGCGGCGCGGCGCGCCCCCGCCCAGTGCATCAGGATCGTGAACGAATGCAGCGCACTGCGATTGCGCAGTTCCCACAGCCCGGCGTCGGGCTGCTCGAGGCGCCGTTCGATCTGGGCCAGCAACTGCACGATCAATTGCAGGGCGGTGCTACGGTCCGCACCTTGGGAGAACCGCACGTCGAGCACGATCCGGCTGATCGCCAGGATCATCTCGCCGTAGGCATCGTTCTGGATGTGCTCGTAGGCCTGGTTGCCGATCCGCACCGGCCCGTCGCCGCGGAATCCGGCCAGATGCTCGAGGATCTGTTCTCTGGCCTCGGATTCGCCGTTGATGCCGTACAGCGGCTGCAACTGGTCGGGGTGCAACGCACACAGATTGCGCAGATAGCCGAGGAACCGCTCCATCTCCTCGAGGTGGCCCAGACGCTCGAAGGCCGCCAACGTGAAGTAGCTGTCGCGCAGCCAGCAGAACCGGTAGTCCCAGCAACGACCGGAGCCGGGATGCTCGGGTAGGCTGGTCGTCGTCGCCGCGAGCAGTGCACCGGTGTCCTCGTACTGGTGCAGCTTGAGCACCAACGCCGAGCGGATCACCTCGCGCTGGTACTCGCGCGGGATGCGCATGCGCTTGACCCAGCGCCGCCAGTAGTCGACGGTGCGCTGCAGGAAGTCCTCGGCGGTGGCCTCCAGCGTCGACTCCAGCGGCTGGCCCCAGGTCAACGCCAGGTGCAGATCGCGCGCCAACACGAACGCACGGCCCTCCTGCACGTAGGTCAGCGACGCGTTGCTGGTCAGCCGCAGCGGTGCGTCGAGCCCGGTGAATTCGATGTGGTTCGAGGCACAATAGGTGCTGGCGGTGCGGCGACCGTAGTCGTAGGTTGGCACGCATCGGATGCGCACCAACGGTGCGCCTTCGAGGGGCCGCAGGATGCGCACCAGCATGCTCGGCTTGAAGAAGCGGTCGTACAGGCGGAAGCGCGGCGCGAAGTCGAGCAGCTCGAACGAGCCCGTCGGACCGCGAAACACGGTGCGCACGACGTTGGTGTTCTCCACGTAGTGCTGCTCCACGGCCGTCGCGTCGGGCATCTCCACCGAGAATTCGCCTCCGCAGCGGTCGTCGAGCAGGTTGCCGAAGACGAAACTGCTGTCCATGCGCGGCCAACAGAGCCAGCGGACGGCGCCGTTCTCGACGAGCGCGCTGTAGGAACAATTGCCGATCAGTCCCAGGTTCATGGCAGGTCGCGGCCGCAAGACCGCCGGAGAGAAACGATGCCTCATCACCCTACACCACCAGACGCCGCAACCAACCCACAACGCCCCTTGCTGGTGGTCAGCAATCGCCTGCCGGTCCGCGTCGAGCGGCAGGGCGACGACTGGCTGGTGGTGCCGAGTGCTGGCGGACTGGCGACCGCGCTGCGCGGCCTCGACGAGCAGCCGCTCTGGATCGGTTGGCCAGGCGCGGAGATCGACGCGGCGTCTCGCGACGCCGTGCGCGATCGCTTGCGCGAACAGGGCCTCGCGCCGGTGCACCTCAGTGCCGACGAGGAACGGCTGTACTACCGCGGCTTCTGCAACACGGCCCTCTGGCCGCTGTTCCACTACTTCACGAGCTCGGTCTCGTACGACGAGCAGGAATGGTGCGCGTACGTGGCGGTCAACGAGCGCTTCGCCGCCGTGGTCGCCGACCATGCCCCGCCCGGCGCGCGGGTCTGGGTGCACGACTTCCACCTGATGCTGTTGCCCGCTTTGCTGCGCAAGGCCCGCCCGGACCTCGAGATCGGCTTCTTCCTGCACATCCCGTTCCCGTCGTCGGAGGTCTACCGGCTGCTGCCGCGCCGCGAAGAACTGCTCGAAGGACTGCTCGGCGCCGACCACCTCGGCTTCCACACCAGCGACTACGCGCGCCACTTCCGCGCCACCTGCGTGCGGGTGCTGGGCCTGGACATGGAATGGGACGGCATCCAGCTGCCCGGCCGGCGCATCGGCATCGGCGTGCACCCGATCGGCATCGACACCGCCCACTTCGCCGCGTTGGCGGCGCAGCCGCGGACCGTCGAGCTCTACCACGAATACCGCCAGCGCTTCGGCGCCCGCCGCGTCGTGCTCGGCATCGAGCGACTCGACTACACCAAGGGCGTCGGCCTCAAGCTCGAGGCCTTCGAGCGTTTCCTGGCGGCGGATCCCAGCCGCGTCGAGACCACGGCCTTGCTGCAGGTGCTGGTGCCCAGCCGACTCGATCACCCCGACTACCAGATCCTGAAGAGCCAGATCGAGGAGACGATCGGCCGCATCAACGGCACCTTCGGCCGCCCGGGACTGGTGCCGGTGCACTACCTGCATCGTTCGCTGGACCCCGAAGAGCTGGTGGCTCTCTACCGCTGCGCCGCGGTGTGTCTGGTGACCCCGGTGCGCGACGGCATGAACCTGGTCGCCCAGGAGTTCGTGGCCTGCCAGGCGGCGGCCTCGCCGCTGCCCGATTGCGACGGGGCGCTCGTGCTCAGCGAGTTCGCCGGTGCGGCGCACACGCTCGGCAGTGCCTTGCTGGTCAATCCCTGGCACCGCGACCAGGTCGCCGAGGCGATCGCCGCCGGCCTGGAGATGGATCACCCGGAACGGCGCCACCGCATCCTGGCGATGAACCGCAGCGTGCAGGCCATGGACTGCAACGTCTGGGCGCGTGGCTTCTGCACTGCGTTGGCGAAGAGCGCGGCCGGCAACGCCATCGCGCCACGCAGCCAACCGCTGCACGGGGAAGGTCGCGCCACCCTGCGCGCCGCCTTCCACTCCGGAGCTGGCGACCCCGTCGACCGAACTGCGGGCGCTGCTGCGCAGCCTCACGGCGCTCCCCGACACCGAGGTCCACATCGTCAGCGGGCGGCCGGGCCAGACCCTGGCGAAGTGGCTCGGCGATCTGCCGCTGCATCTCTGCGCCGAGCACGGCGCCACCTGGCGCAGCCGCGGCAGCCAATGGGCCAGCGATCCAGACCTGCAGCTGGAATGGATGCCGCAGGTGAGGACCATCCTCGAGAGCGTCAGCCGCGAGGTCCCGGGCTCCTTCGTCGAGGAGAAATCCTGCGCGCTCGCCTGGCACTACCGGATGGCGGACGTCGACTACGGGCCGTGGCGAGCCCGCGAACTGCGCGCCCGAATCGCCGACGAACTCGCCGGGGCACCGATCGACATCCTCGCCGGCCGCAAGGTCATCGAGGTGCGCGCCGCGGGCATCCACAAGGGTCGCTACGTGGCCCGCGTGCTCGCGGCCCAGACCGCCCCGGCAACCATCGTCTGCATCGGCGACGACCGCACCGACCTCGACATGTACGCCGCGTTGCCCACGGCGGCCTGGCCGATCCATATCGGCGACGACCTCGACGCCGCCCGCTGGTCGCTCGAGTCGCCCGCCCAGGTTCGCGCCCTGTTGGCCGAACTGGTGGCCAGCGCGCCGCCCCCGGCGACATCCTGAACCGCCGCCCGGCCGCCCCTCGCGCCGGCCTCGGCGAGCCGCTAGCGTGCGCGTTGCGATGAACGTCGTCGTTGCCGAGAAACCTTCCGTCGCCCGCGACCTGGCCAGGGTTCTGGGCGCGCGGCAGCGCATGGAGGGCTATTTCGAAGGCAACGGCTGGCAGGTCACCTGGGCACTCGGTCACCTGGTCGCGCTACAGCCGCCGGACGCCTACGACCCGGCCCTGAAGCGCTGGTCGCTCGACCGCCTGCCGTTCGTCCCCGAGCGTTTCCTGCTCGAGCCCACCGACGGCGGCGACCGCAAGCGGCAACTCGACACGGTCGCCGAACTGTGCCGGACCGCCGACGAACTGATCTGCGCGACCGACGCCGGCCGCGAGGGCGAGTTGATCTTCCGCTACATCCTCGAATACGCCGGCTGCCCCGAACGCCCGCACAGCCGCCTGTGGCTCAGTTCGCTGACCGACGAGGCGATCCAGACCGCGCTGCGGACCCGCAAACCGGGCAGCGAGTACGAACCGCTGCACGCCGCAGCGCGCTGCCGCAGCGAAGCGGACTGGATCGTCGGGTTGAACGCGACCCGCGCCTACACGGTCCGCTACGGCGGCGGCAGCGTGCTGTGGAGCCTCGGCCGCGTGCAGACACCGGTGCTGGCGATGATCGCGCAGCGCGACGACGAGATCCGCGTGTTCGACGCGCGGCCGTTCTGGGAACTGCGCACGCGCTACCGCACGGCCCGCTTCGCGTACGCCGGCGAACGCTTCCGCGAACCCGGCCCGGCGCAGGAACTGCTCGCCAGGGTGACCGGTCGCGACCTGCGCATCGTGCGCATCGAACGGCGCCGCGAGAGCCTGCCACCGCCGCTCCTCTACGACCTGACGCAGCTGCAGCGCGACATGAACCTGCGCTTGGGCATGTCGGCGGCGCGCACGCTCGAAGTCGCCCAGGAGCTCTACGAACGCAAGCTGCTGACCTACCCACGCACCGACAGCCGCCATCTGTCGCTCGACATTGTCGACACGATCCGCAGCACGCTGGCCGCGCTGCGCGCCTGGCGGCCCGAGCACCTGGCGAAACTCGCCGAGTACATCGCCGGCGCACCCGAGGGCCAGCGCGGCCCGCGCGCCCGCCAGAAGCGCATCTTCGACGACCAGAAGGTCAGCGACCACCATGCGATCGTGCCGACCGGCAAGCTGGAGAACCTGCACGGCGAGCACCAGCAGGTCTTCGACGCGGTCGCGACACGGCTGGTGCAGGTGTTCCTCGGCGACAAGGTCAGCGACGTGACGACCGCGCACGCCCTGGTCGACGACGTGCCGTTCCGGGCCCGCGGCGTGGTCGTCGTCGACCCGGGCTGGAGTGCCCTCGAACCGCGCGAACTGGCCGCGAAGGGCAAGAAGAAGGGCAAAGGCAAGGCCAAGAACGAAGACGGCGGCGACGACGGCGACGACGGCGACGACGACAGCCAGGAACTGCCGGCGTTCGTCGAAGGCGAAGCCGGTCCGCACCAGCCGGAACTGCACGAAGGCAAGACCAAGCCGCCGCGGCCGTTCACCGAGAACACGCTGCTGGCGGCGATGGAGACGTCCGGCAAGCTGGTCGACGACGAGCAGCTGCGCGAGGCGATGAAGGGCCGCGGCCTCGGCACGCCGGCGACCCGCGCGTCGATCCTCGAGACGCTGCTGACGCGCGCCTACATCCGCCGCGACAAGAAGGCGCTGCGGGTCACCGCCCTCGGCCGCTACCTGATCGCGATCATCGCCGACCCGGTGCTGAAGTCGCCCGAACTGACCGGCGAGTGGGAGATGAAGCTCGGCGAGGTCGAACGCGGCCGGCGCGAACGCCGCGCCTTCATGCAGGAGATCGGCGACCGGATCCGCCAGCTGATCGGCGAGGGGCTGGCCCCGCGCGCGGTGCCAGCCGGCCTCGGCCCCTGCCCCCGCTGCCAGGCCGACGTCGTCGAAGGCCGCCAGGCCTACGGTTGCGCGCGCTGGAAGGAAGGCTGCGAGTTCCGGCTCGCCAAGGTCTACCGCGGCGTGCCGCTGACCCCGGGCCTGGTCGCCGAACTGTGCACGCGCGGCATCGTGCTGCGACCGCTGTCGATCGAAGGCCAACCGCGCATCCTGGTCCGCACCGCCCGCGGCGAACCGTTCGACCTCGAACCGCCGTCCCGCGACGCGCAGCGCCCGGGCGCCAAGTCGGCAGGTGCCAGGGGCACAGGCAGCCGCCCGCGGCGCGGCGGTCCGCGGGGACCGCGCGGCGACCGCCGCGACCAGGGTGGGGCGGCGGGCGGATGACCGCCAGGGCAGGCTGGATGTAGGCCCTGCAGGACTCGAAGTCGCAGGCGTAGGTTGTGCCAGGTCGTGCCACGCTGTGCCAGGTTGTGACCAAGGCAGTTGCACACTGCATTGCACACTCGGGGGCGGTGGGTGCGGCGAGGCCGAGGAACAGGTGCCGGCGAACCCGCTCGTACTTCCCGAGGATCGGCTTGAGGTTGGGGCCGGGACGAGCGGACATGTCGGGCGTCGGGGTGACCCGGCTTTCCCGTTCCCCCAACCTAGGACCACGACCATGACCGCTACCGACACCCCAACCGAGACCGCCCCGACCGATCCCTGGACCACCGACCTGGCTGCGCTCCAGGCCCGCCACCCGAAGGTCCGCGAACCGATCCTCGCGGCGTTGCTCGCCATCACCCAGAACCCAGGCGCCGAACTCGATGACCTGAAGAAGATCGCCGCCGAGCACGGCGTTCGCATCACCGCGGCCAGCGTCGTCGCCGCGGAACGGCTTCGCTCACGGCAAGACGATCAGCTCGCGGTCCCGACCACGCCGGTGCTGGCCGCCAAGACGGCAGCCCGGCGCCCACGGCCAGCACCTCCCGCGGCACCGGTGGACCCAGAGACTCTCTTCCGCCAGAAAGCGGACGGGATCCAGGCGGCCGGGTCGGTCGAAGCGGACCGACTGCGCGGTGCGATCCGCAAGGCGATCGAATTGTTGCAGGCCGCAGTGGGATAGCCCGCCAGCTCAATCCTCCTGAGGTCGCGCCCAGGGGATGAAGCACCTGGGGTTACGCCACTCTGTCGCACGTCAAAGGCGCGGCGAAGTTCGGGAAGGTGGACACTTCAAGGAGCCAGAGCCAAGAGCCGCACTACGGGGAGCCGAATCAAGGCCAGCCCAACCCACCGGAATAGCGCGGTGTTGACCGCCACATACACAACACGAGGCAAGGAAGCCAAGGGAGCCATCTTATAGCCGCGGTCCACCCAGCAGCTTTGCAGCGTAGCGACGGCACTCCTCGAGCATCGCATCCGGATCGTAGCCAGCGACCTCAATGCTCCGCCCGTACTTGTCACTCCCCTTCACGACGTAGCAGCCGGCGGACACCTCTTGGGATTCGAAGGTCCAACCCGGCAGATCCTCGAATGTCTGAATTAGCCCGCTCATCGACCGACCTCCCGCAAGATCCCTCGATTTAGAAGCGCTTGCAACGGTAACGGCGTCATGAACTGCGTCCCTAAACCTGGCTGCCCGAACCAAGGCGCGATTGTTCCGGCCTTGTACACCTTGCCTCGTTTCTACGCGACCGAGGGTGACAATCGGTGGAGATATTCACGACCTTGGATGGATTGGGTGTGGCACTGGATGCGCGCGCGCTCGGCGGCCACGCGTCCGAGCGAGCGGTGTATAGCATTCCCCAAACC
>DAIMFJ010000052.1:19978-20846 GCA_036724695.1 Planctomycetota bacterium | reverse complement strand
CCGTGGTCCGGGCTGGCCCAGGTCGCCCAGGGCCAGCCCGGACCACGGGCGGAACGCCAACAGCAAGCGACTGGCCATCGGCATCCCCAGCAGAGGCAGCAGCAGCAACAGCAGCAACAACGTCAACAACCGCGAGGCCAGCGCCAGCCGCAACCGGCTGGTGGCCGCGACCGACAGGATCGGCACTCGCGCCGCGACCGGCGCAACGGCGGTCACAGCGACGTGGACGTGGTGCCGCGCCACCGCGACCGGCGTGGCAAGGTGGAGGTGATCGAACCGCCCCCCCTCGACCTGTCGGCGTTCGACGTCGAGCTCGACCCCAAGCGGGTACCGACCTTCGGCAGCATCGTCGAAGGCAAGGGCCGGCCCAAGCAGCGCACGCCGCGCGTGCCGGAGGACGGCAACGACAGCTACCGACCGCCGCCCCCGCCGGGCAGCGACCTCGGCCCCGGGGCGCCACCACCACCGCCACCGAGCGACGACACGCCGGACACGTTCGGGGATTGGTGAGATGGCGGCCACCAAGGTCACCACGGCGACCCTGCGGGGCATGAAGGGCCGCGGCGAGCGCATCACCGCGTTGACCGCCTACGACCACCTGCTCGCCAGCCTGCTCGACGGAGCAGGCATCGACGTCGTGCTGGTCGGCGATTCGGTCGCCACCGTCGTGCAGGGCCGCGACACCACGGTGCCGGTGACGATGGAGCAGATGGTCTACCACTGCGAGATGGTCGGCCGCGCGTGCCAACGGGCCCTGGTGGTCGGCGACCTGCCGTTCCTCAGCTACCAGGTCAGCGCCGAGGAGGCACTGCGCAACGCCGGCCGCCTGCTCAAGGCCGAGGGCTACGAGTTCGACCTGGCCTACACC
>DAIMFJ010000052.1:9779-19968 GCA_036724695.1 Planctomycetota bacterium | reverse complement strand
CCGGGCCGGCGCGTTCGCGCTGGTCGTCGAGAAGGTGCCGGCCGAGCTCGGCCAGGCCTTGGCGGCGGCGGTCGAGATCCCGGTGATCGGCATCGGAGCCGGCCCCCACGTCGACGGCCAGATCCTGGTCACCCACGACCTGTTGGGGCTGTTCACCCGGTTCAAGCCCCGCTTCGCGCGCCGCTACCTGGAGCTCGCCACCGCGATCGGCGACGCCGTGCGGGGCTACTGCCAGGACGTGCGCAGCGGCACGTTCCCGAGCGCCGACGAGAGCTACTGAACGAGCCTCTCGGCAAGCGCCGGAGCGCGCTTGCGCCGCCCCCCTCGCTCCGGCATCGTGCCGTCATGCAGGCTTGGCGCGTCGACGTCCTGGTTCGCCCCGAACACCCCGATCCCGCCGGCGAAGCGAGCCAGCGGGCCCTCGCGGCCGCCGGGGTAGCCGGGATCACCGCGGTGCGCAGCAAGCGCGGCTACCTGCTCGGCAGTGAACTCAGCGAGGCCCAGGTGCGCACGTTCGCGCGCGCGGTGCTGTGCGATCCGGTGCTCGACCTGTTCGTCGTGCACGCGCCCGACGCCAGCGATCCCGAGCCGCGCCCCGGCACCCACACCGTGGTCGTGCGCCCGCGGCCGGGTGTCACCGATCCCGTCGCGCATTCGGTGCAGAAGGCGCTCGGCGACATGCGCCTGCCGCAGGTCGCCACCGGCACCTACCGCGCCTTCGAGGTGCACGGCGGCGACGGCGACCAACTGGTCGCGGCGGCCCGCCGGGCGCGCGCCAACGACGTCGTGCACGAGGTGCTGCTCGACCGGCTGCCGCCAGGATTGCCGAGCGGTGCGGGGACCACCGACCTCGGCGTGCACCCGATCCCGCTCGCCCATCTGGACCGCCACGGCCTCGAGCAGCTGTCCAAGCAAGGCGGCCTGGCCCTCGACGGCGACGAGATGCTGGCCATCCAGGCCCACTTCGCGAGCCTCGGCCGCGCCCCGACGCGCATGGAGCTCGAGACGTTGGCGCAGACGTGGAGCGAACACTGCAAGCACAAGACCCTGACCGGCAAGGTGCGCTGGCAGGGCAAGGTGATCGACAACCTGCTGAAGAGCACGATCGCGAACGTGACGCGCACGCTCGACCGCGATTTCTGCGTCAGCGTGTTCGTCGACAACGCCGGCATCGTCAAGTTCGACGACGAGGACTCGGTGTGCATCAAGGTCGAGACCCACAACCGGCCGTCGGCGATCGAGCCGTTCGGAGGCGCTGGCACCGGGGTCGGCGGCGTGATCCGCGACGTGCTCGGCACCGGCTTGGGCGCCAGGCCGATCGCCAACACCGACGTGTTCTGCTTCGCACCGCCCGACCTGCGCGCCGACCAGGTGCCGGCCGGCTGCCTGCATCCGCTGTCGGTGCTCAAGGGCGTGGTCAGCGGGGTGCGCGACTACGGCAACCCGATGGGCATCCCGACGGTCAACGGCAGCGTGCACTTCGACGAGAACTTCGTCGGCAACCCGCTGGTCTACGTCGGCAACATCGGCATCCTGCCGACGGCGCGCGCGCACAAGCGACCGAAGGCCGGCAACAAGATCGTCGCGCTCGGCGGCCGCACCGGCCGCGACGGCATCCACGGCGCGACGTTCAGCTCGCTCGAACTGCACACCGACAGCGAGAAGACCTCGTCGGGCGCCGTGCAGATCGGCGATCCGATCACCGAACGCAAGGCGATGGACGCGGTGCTGCGCTGCGCCGACCTCGACCTGTTCGATGCGATCACCGATTGCGGCGCCGGCGGCTTCAGTTCGGCGATCGGCGAGATGGCCGAGGGCTTCGGTGCCGACGTCGAGCTGCAGAACGCCCCGCTGAAGTACCAGGGCCTGTCGCCGTGGGAGGTCTGGATCAGCGAAGCCCAGGAACGCATGGTGCTGTCGGTGCCGCCAGCCCAGCTGGACCGGTTGCTGCAGGTCTGCCGCGAAGAGGCCTGCGAGGCGACCGTGCTCGGCACGTTCACCGACACCGGCCGGCTGGTCGTGCGGCACGGCGGCACGGTGCACGCCGACCTCGACCTGCACTTCCTGCACAAGGGCCTGCCGGTCCGCGAACGCGAGGCGATCTACCGACCCGGCGAGCATCGCGAGCCCAACCTGCCGCCGGAGACCGACTTCGCCGGAGCGCTCCTGGCGGCCCTGGGCGACTACGGCGTCTGCAGCAAGGAGTGGATCGTGCGTCAGTACGACCACGAAGTGCAGGCCGCTTCGGCTGGCAAACCGCTCTGCGGGATCCGCGAGAACGGCCCGAGCGACGCCGCCGTGCTGACGCCCAAGCTCGGCAGCCGCCGCGGTGTGGTGCTCAGCAACGGCCTGAACCCGCGTTACAGCCGCATCGACCCGGCGTCGATGGCCGAATGCGCCCTCGACGAGGCGATGCGCAACCTGGTCGCCGCCGGCGGCGATCCGGACTACGCGGCAATCCTCGACAACTATTCCTGGGGCAGCACCAAGGACCCGTACGCGTTCGGCGAACTGGTGCGCGCCACCGAGGCGCTGTGTGCCCTGGCGATCACCTACCGCACGCCGTTCGTGTCGGGCAAGGACTCGCTGCACAACGAGTTCCGCGCCGGCGACCGCACGATCCGCATCCCCGGCTGCATCCTGGTCACCGCGATGGGCATCGTCGCCGACGTGCAGCAGACCCTGACCACCGACTGCAAGCGCGCCGGGTCGCTGCTGGTACTGGTCGGCAGCACCAAGGACGAACTCGGCGGCAGCGTGTACTACAAGACCAAGGGCCAGCTCGGCGCCAACGCCCCGCGCGTCGACCACGTACTCGGCAGGCAGGTCCTGCACGCCTGCCACCGCGCGATCGCCGCCGGCCTCGTGCGCTCGGCCCACGACCTCAGCGAGGGCGGGCTCGCCGTCGCGGCCACCGAGATGGCGATCGGCGGGCAACTCGGTGTGCGCATCGACGTCGCCAAGGTACCGGTCAGCGCACCCCTCGCACCGGAGCGTGTGTTGTTCAGCGAGTCGCAGAGCCGCATCCTGATGGAAGTCGATCCGCAGCATCTCCCGGCCCTGTCGGGCCTCCTGGCCGGCGTGCCGTTCGCGGTCGTCGGCGAGGTCACCGCCGCAAGGGACGTGGTGTTCACCCAGGACCGCCGCGACCTGCTGGCCGTGCCCTTGGCTCGCGTCGAACGGGCATGGCTGCAGCCGCTCGACCTCGACGGCACGCTGACCGCGGAGGTGCGTTCGTGAGCTCGCCCCGCGCCCTGATCCTCCGCGCTCCAGGCATCAACTGCGAACGCGAGACCTTCGATGCGTTCGCGCGGGCCGGAGCGACCCCGGAATACGTGCACGTGACCCAGCTGCTCGCCGCCCCCGACTGCCTGGATCGCTTCGCGATCCTGGCGGTGCCGGGCGGCTTCGCGTACGGCGACGACATCAGCAGCGGACGCGTGCTCGCCCAGGAACTCAAGGCAGGCCTCGGCGACCGCTTGCTGCGCTTCGTCGACCGCGGCGGTCTGGCCCTCGGCATCTGCAACGGCTTCCAGGCGTTGGTGCGACTGGGCCTGCTGCCGTGCACGCAGCACCGCCTAGAGGAGGAAGTCACGCTGACCCACAACCTCAGCAACCACTACGAGTGTCGCTGGGTCACGCTGCAGACGACGAAGTCGCGCTGCGTGTTCCTGCCGGCCGGCCTGACCCTGCGGTGGCCAGCGGCCCACGGCGAAGGCCGGTTGATGGCCAAGGACGCGGCGACGCAGCGGTTGCTGGTCGACGAAGGCTATGCGGCCGTGCTCTACGTCGACGCACACGGCCAACCGACCGAACGCTACCCGGCGAACCCCAACGGCTCGCCGCTGGCGATCGCCGGCCTGACCAACCGTTCCGGGCGTGTGCTCGGCATCATGCCGCACCCGGACCGCAGCTACCTGCCGACGCACATGCCGCAATGGCGGCGCACGCTGCAAGAACAGGGCAGCCTGCCGACCGACGGCGACGGCATGGTGGTGTTCCGCGAGATGGTCAAGGCAGCCCAGGCGGAAGGCTGATGCGCCGGCTGGCCTGGCTGCTCGCCAGTGGTCTGACCTGCGGACTCGGTGCCTGCGGCACCAACCTGCTGGTCACCCACCACGAAGTGACCCTGCGCGCCGACGATGGCGCCGAGACGCCGGTCCTGGTGTCCCTGCGCGAGCCGGACGGCATCATCCAGGCGAACGTGCACGAAGCGCCAGCGCTCGGCTTCTGCATCGGCATGCTCTGCGAGCCGATCGACCTCTTGTACAGCACGGGCATCGCGATCTACGCGCTGGGCAGCGACGAAGTCTCGGTGGCCGCCGGACCGGCTGGCTGGCTGGCGGCGCTGACGCCGTTCGCAACCCTGGTCCCGGCCATCCACCTGCCGCCCGCCACGACCAGGAACGCAACGGCCGCGCAGCTCCAGCAACTGCTCGACGACGACCCCGAGCGCCGCGCGGCCGCCGCCCGCGAGTTCTTCGGCGACCAGGCGATCACCAACCTGCAACGCCGATGAACCAGCACGACCCGCAGTTCGACCCGAACGACCCCTGGGGCAAGGTGTCGCGCGACCAGGCTGAACAACGGTTCCTGGCCGGCCCGCGCAGCCGCCTCGCCGAATTCGGTCGCGTCGTGCGCATCGCCGGCGAGTTCATCAAGGGCTTCCGGGCGCTGCACTTCCTGCCGCCGTGCGTGACGGTGTTCGGCTCCGCGCGCTTTCGCGAAGACAACCCCTGGTACCAATTGGCCCGCGACGTCGGTGCGGGCATCGCCAAGGCCGGCTTCACGATCATGACCGGCGGTGGCCCCGGCATCATGGAAGCCGCCAACCGCGGCGCCCGCGACGCCGGCGGATTGTCGGTCGGATGCAACATCACCCTGCCGCACGAGCAGCAGCCCAACCCCTACCTGGATCGCTTCGTCGAGTTCCGCTACTTCTTCGTCCGCAAGGTGATGCTGGTCAAGTACAGCCACGCCTTCGTCGTGATGCCGGGCGGCTTCGGCACGCTCGACGAACTGTTCGAGGCCGCGACGCTGATCCAGACCCGCAAGATCGAGCAATTCCCCCTGGTGTTGATGGGTTGCGACTACTGGCGACCGCTGGTCGACTTCATCCGCACGACGATGGTCAAGGCCGGCACGATCGACCCGGCCGACATCGACCGCATCCTGGTCACCGACGACGTCGGCATCGCCGTCGACCACGTCGTGCAAGGCGCGGCGCGGCACCTGCGGGTGGTTCGCAAGCCGAACGTACTGCTCGGTGAATCCCAGCCGCGGCGCCAGGGCCGCCACTGACACGCGCGCTGCTGGGCGGGCGCGACCCGCAGGTCGCGCCGCCGACCGGCTAGCGGAACTCGCTGCTGCGGATGCCGTACTTCTGCATCAGTTTCTGGAAGGCGCTGCGCGCCATGCCAGCTTCTTCGCTGCAGTGTGTCACGTTGCCCTTGTACTTGCGCAACAGGCTCTCGAGGTAGGCACTCTCCAGGGCGGCGATGTGCCGCGCCTTGATCTCCTGGAACGTACCTTCACCACCGTCGGCGCCGATCGGCAGGTCCCGGCTGCGAACTTCCGGCGGCAGGTCCGCGAGCTGGAGTTCGCCGGGGTGGCCCAGCGCGCACGCCCGCTCGACCACGTTGCGCAGCTGCCGTACGTTGCCCGGCCAATGATGGCTGCGCAGGACCTGCAGGACCTCGGCGGATACGCCAGTGACACCGACCGCTTCGCCGAAGCGGCGCACGAAGTGCTCGATCAACACCGGCACGTCCTCCGGGCGGTCGCGCAGCGGCGGCACCTCGACACGCACGACGTCCAGCCGATAGAACAGGTCGTCGCGGAACCGCCCCTGTTCGACCTCGCGCTGCAGGTTGCGGTTGGTCGCGGCGACGATCCGCACGTCGATCGGCACGGCCTCGCTGCCGCCGACCGGCCGCACGCTGCGTTCCTGGATCGCCCGCAGCAACTTGCTCTGGAACGGCAGCGGCAGCTCGCCGAGTTCGTCGAGGAACAGGGTTCCGCCGTCGGCGAGCGCGAACAGGCCGAGCTTGTCGCTCGCCGCCCCCGTGAACGCGCCCTTCCTGTGGCCGAACAGTTCGCTCTCGATCAGTTCGGCCGGGATCGACGCGCAGTCGACCGGCACGAACGGCCTGCCGGCGCGCGGACTGTGGTCGTGGAGATAGTGCGCCAGCAGCTCCTTGCCGGTGCCACTCTCGCCGAGCAACAGCACCGAGGCGTCGGTGCGCGCGGCCCGGTCGAGCATCTCGAGGACCTTGCCGAACGCCATCGACGCGTGCAGCAGCTGCAACCCGCCGGCCCCGGAACGCAGCCGCTCCTTGAGTTCGACGTTGCGTTCCTTCATCTGCCGGTGCGCCAGGGCCTTGGCGACCCGTTCCATCAAGTCCTTCTCGGCGTACGGCTTGGCCAGGTAGTCGAAGGCGCCGCGCTTGATCGCCGCCACCGCCATCGCCAGGTCCGGGTACCCCGTGATCAACAGCACCTCGACGTCCGGATCGCGCTGCTTGATCTCGTCGAGCAGGTCCATGCCACTCATCCGTGGCATGCGCACGTCCGAGATCACCAGGGCGAAGCGGTCCTTGGCCAGTGCATCGAGCGCTTCGGCCGCGGACGACGCGCAACGCGCCAGGTAGCCGGCGCGCTCGAGGAAGTACGCGCAGGATTCGGCGAGGTCCCGCTCGTCGTCGACGACGAGCACAGCCTCCTTGCTCACTCGCTCCTCCGCGAGGCGTCGGCACATTCCCGACAGCGACCGTAGATGCGCAGGCTGTGGCGCTCGATCAGGAACCCGAGCTGCTTGGCGGCAAGTTCCTGCCGGCGCTCGAGCTCGTCGTCGCGGAACTCGAAGATCGCTCCACAGCCCAGACAGACCATGTGGTCGTGGTGTTCGTGCCCCAGCACGTGCTCGAAGCGCCGACCGCCGTCGCCGGTGTCCAGGCCCTCGACGAACCCAGCTTCCTCGAGCACCGCCAGGGTCCGATAGACCGTCGCCCGCGACACCTTGGGATCCGCGGCTCGGCACTGCGCCAACAGTTCCTCGGCGGTGAAGTGCTCGTGGGTCGCGAACGCGCTGCGCACGATCAACGCCCGCTGGTTGGTCCAGCGGAAGCCGCGTTCCCGCAGGTGTTGCTCGACGATCGCCTGCTCTTCTGGGCTGTCCTGGTCGTGCTTCACGATCGGGCAGGATAGCACGGCGGCGACACCGGTTACAGAGGACCGGCGCGACAACCGACCGATCGCGAGCCGTTCAGCGCGGCCCGCCGATGTCCTTGCGGTAGTGCATGCCGGCGAACTCGATCTTCGCCAACGCGCCGTGCGCGCGGGCCCGAGCCGCCTCCAGGTCCTTGCCGAGCGCAGTGACCGCCAGCACGCGGCCGCCGGCCGTCAACACGTCGCCGCCCGGCTTCTGCACGGTGCCGGCGTGGAACACCTGCAGGTCGTCGCCGACGTCGACGCGGTCGAGACCCGTGATCGGGAAACCCTTCTTGAAGTCCCCCGGGTAGCCGCCGCTGCAAGCGACGACGCACACGGCGACCCGCTTGTCCCAGACCGGCGCTTCCAACGTCTCCAGACGCCCTTCGGCGGTGGCGTGCAGATACGGGACCAGGTCGCTGGAGAGGCGCATCAACAGCGGTTGCGTCTCGGGGTCGCCGAGCCGGCAGTTGAACTCCAGCACGCGCGGCCCCTGCGTGGTCAGCATCAGACCGCTGTACAGGAATCCCCGGTAGCGGCGCCCTTCGCGGTTCATCGCGTGCACGGCCGGGAACACCACCTGGCTCTCGATCTGGGCGGCCATGCGCGGCATCACCGGCACCGGCGTGAACACGCCCATGCCGCCGGTGTTCGGCCCCTTGTCGCCGTCGAAGACGCGCTTGTGGTCGCGCGCCGGTTCGAGCGGCACGATCGTATGGCCGTCGGTCAGCGTGATCAGCGAGACCTCGGGACCTTCGAGGCATTCCTCGAAGACGACGCGGTTGCCGGCCTCGCCGAACCGCCGCTGCTCGAGGCATTCGGCGACCGCCACCTTGGCCTCGGCGGAGTTCTTGCAGACCGTGACGCCCTTGCCGGCGGCCAGGCCGGCGGCCTTGACGACGATCGGCCCGTCCTCGCGGTTGTCGAGGAACGACTTGGCGAGCTGGTGGTCCTCGAACACCCAGAACGCCGGCCCGGGGATGCGGTGGCGGCGGCACAGTTCGCGCGCGAACGCCTTGTCGCCCTCGATCTCGGCGGCGGCCTTGTTCGGACCGAAGCACAACAGCCCCTCCTTCGCGAACACGTCGACGATGCCAGCACAGAGCGGCCCTTCCGGGCCCACCACCGTCAGGTCGATGCCCTCCTGCTTGGCGAACCGCGCCAGCCCAGCCAGGTCGTCGGCGGCCACCGGCACGTTGTCGGCCACCAGCGCCGTGCCAGGGTTGCCAGGCGCGCAATACAGGCGGGTCACGAGGGGCGACCTGGCGATCTTCCAGCACAGCGCGTGCTCGCGACCACCCGCGCCGACGACGAGGATCTTCATGGGGCCGAGCAGGGTACGGGCGCGCGCCGGTCCGCGGAAGGGCGTTGTTGCCTCCCGGGCGACCCGGGCCGACGATGCCACCATGGACACCGTCGTCGTCTTGAACCAGGACCAGATGGGCCACGGCGACCGCGCCCTCGGCCAGCGCATCCTGCAGACCTTCCTGCAGAAGTCGATCGCCTTGCCCGGCTTCACCGCGATCCTGTTCTACAACAGCGGCGTCAAGCTGGTCGCCGACGGCTCCCCGGTGCTCGCCGAACTGCGCAGCCTCGAAGAGCGCGGCGTCGACCTGGTGCCGTGCGGCACCTGCCTCAACCACTACGCCCTCACCCCCGCCGTCGGCAAGGTCGCCAACATGGACGCGATCCTCGCCGAACTCGGCCGCGCCGCGAAAGTCATCACCCTCTGACCCGCCCAAGCCCGTGCCATCCACCCCGCCAGCCCCTCCAGCCAAGAAGGCCCCGCTGGCCAGGAACCGCTGGTTCCTGCGCCTCCTGCAACTGCTGCCGGTGGCGATCGCCGTGCTCTGGCTGGCCGGCGTCGCCCAGTTCCGCGGCTACGAGTTCAGCCCCTTCGAATGGGCCACCCTGGTCGCCGTCGCCTTTGCGCTGCGCACCCTGACCGTACGCTTCCAACGCCCGCGCCCTTTGCCCCCCCTGCCACCCGGCACCAACCCCGTCACCCTCGCCGCCCTCGCCGCCGCCATCATCGGCGGCCTCGCCGCCCTGGTCGGCGGCGCCCTCGAAGCCGTCGTCGACACCAACCAGCCCACCGACACCCCCTGGCTCCTGCGCACCGCCTGGCACGCCGCGAGCGCCTTCGCCGCCGGCTACTGCGGCTTCCTGCAACGCCTCGTCACCTCCCCCCGCACCTGACCCCCTGCGCATACCTCACCCGGTCCCAAATGCGCACCGCCCGTCGTAGCCCTTTGCCGCCACGCCACTTGCGCTCCCGCCCCGCACCGCGAACTGCAGCCGCCCCGCCGCTCCCGGCGGCTACCTGACCCGCCGCCGCGGCGCTGGAACCCCACCGCGGTACACCTCCCACACCGCCGTCAGCTGCCGCGCCGCCTGCTCCGCCGCCGCCGCCAACTCCGGCCGCCCGCGCGCCCGCCAGTAGCCCGCCACCTGCGGCGCCAGCCCCTGCAGGTCGAACAGGCTGCCGTACGCACACAGGTCGTGGCGCACGAACGCATGCGCCAACCACCCGCCCAGCGCCGGGAACGGCCGCGGCTCCGCGACCTCGCCCACCGCGAACAGGCACCCACACGCCGACACCTGCTGCTGGGTCAGCGCCTTCGACTCCAGCAACAACGCCACCATCGGCTTGTCGAGCAACACCGGCCGCCCCGCGGCCCGCGCCACCGCGAACACCTTCTGCACCAGCGCGGCATACGCCGACCACGTGCCCTGATCCTGGAACTGGAACCAATCGGTGTGCACGTAGTCCGGCGCCACCGCCGCGATCGCCGCCAGGTAGCGCTCGTACTCACCCTGCACCGCCGCATGCAGTTCCGGCCAACGCCGCGCGAACAGCGGCGCATTGGGCCCTTTGATGCTGCCCGCCAGCACGTCGACGTCCGGCCGCCAGCCACTGCGGTCGCGCGCCAGCAACGGCACCGTCTGCACCTCCCAGCTCGCCGCCAGCAGGATCGCC
>DAIMFJ010000052.1:9090-9769 GCA_036724695.1 Planctomycetota bacterium | reverse complement strand
CCTTTTCTCGACCAGCGACACAACCACCAGCGCCAGCCCGAGCCAGCCGCGACACCACCGCCACCGCGCCTCCACCCCCACCACCCCCAACGCCACCGGCACGGTCCCCAGCTGCAACGCCGGCGCCACCGTCGCATCCATGTTCGGGATGTACGCGCGCCCCAGCTGCAGACCGACCAGCAGCAGCGGGAACCCCAGCCACGCGACCACCAGACCCCGCGCCCGCCGCCACGCCCAAGCGACGCCGACCAGCCACGGCAACCAACCGAGCCACAGCGCCCGCCACAGCACCTCGCCGTACAGCGCGACCCGGCCACCGTAGTCGACGCCCTCCGCCAGCACCAGTTCGCCGAAGAACCCACCGCGCAGATGGTGCCACAGCCGCCCCAGCGTCGACGGCTGCCCGAACGAGTAGCCGACCTCCGCCGCCGCGCGCGCCATCAGCACCCCATACGCGACGAACACCCAGCAGCACGCGATCACCGCCGCCGGCACCAGCAACCGCAGCGCCGCGCGCCACCCCACCCCAGCCGCCACCGCGACCATGCCCGGCACGAACGGCACCAACACCACCATCGCCAGATGGTGGTTCGCCAGCCCGAGCCCGACCCCCCCCCCCCCCCCCCCCCCCCCCCCCCCCCCCAACCCCCCCAACACCCCCCCCCCCCCAAACCCCCCC
>DAIMFJ010000052.1:3458-9080 GCA_036724695.1 Planctomycetota bacterium | reverse complement strand
CACGTGCAGCGTCGCGCGCTCGACCGAGCGACGCCGCTCGAACAGTGCCGCGCGCCAGCGGTGCGAACGCAGCGCGTCGATCAGCGCCGCGTCGTCGCTCACCAGCACCAGTCCGTCCTCGTCGAACTGGGTCAGCGCGTCGCGCACCGCCCCACGCACCACCATCGCCGTCGCGAGGCCCTGCAACGCATACACCTCGACACTGTTCGCCCACGCCCACACCGCACTGCCAGCCGCGACGACCAGCGCCGCCGGGACCGCCGCCGCCACCACCACCCCAACCGCCAACTCCGGCCGCAGGCGCCGCAGCCAGCAGACCGCCGCGCGCTGCCAGACAGCCGCCGCCAGCGCCCCGCACAGCGCCGACCACGCCGCCATCGCATACGGCGAGTCCCCCCAACAGCCCTGCCAGAAATGCGCCAACATCACCCACACCGGATAGCCGGGCGGATGCGCCGCACTCCACTCCCGCGCACACAACGTCAACTCGGCCGCGTCGTCGAGCTGCAACCCCGCCGAAGCGGTGACCAGATACAGCGTCAGCGCCAACCCGAACGTTGCGCCGAATCCGACGATCTCCGCCCTGTTCACGTTGCCTCGCTCATTCGACCAACAGTTTCATGCCACCTTCGGCCACGCCGAAGCGACTGACGGCGCCGGTGCGCGCGACCACCTCGTCGGGCCCACAACGCCCCGCCAGCAGGTCCCCGAACGCCGCCAGCGCGGTGCGCACCTGCGCTCCCGTCTCGCGCACGAACTCGACGCGGAAGCGCCGCACGCCACTGCCGAGCAAACGCCCGGCCCAGCGGCTGCTCTGCTGCGGCGCATGGTGGAACACCGTGTTGCGGCAGCCGACGTCGACGATCACCGGATGCTCGCGCCCGAGATGGTCCTTCAACGCCACCTGGTGGCGTTCGCACGGCCGCCCGCACGACCGGTAGTCGCGCCCATTGCTGAGCAGGTGCGCATACACACAATGTTCGGTGTGGAAGGTCGGGATGCGATGCTGTGCGACCACCGCGACGCGTTCGCCCGGCAGATGCTGCAGCATCGCGAACAACTGCTCCTCGTCGAGGTCGAACGACGCGGTGATCGTCGCCAAGCCCAAGCCCAACAGATGCGCCGCCGTCAGCGAATTGGCGGCGTTCAGCGAGAAATCGCCGTGCAGGGCCACTTCCAGCCCGTCGCGGCGCCATTGCAAGAAGCGCATCAACGCCCCGAAGTGGCGCACCAGCACCCCATCGGGCTCGAGCCGGCGGATGCGATCGAGCAGCGGCTCCTCGCCCGGCTTGCCGATGCGCGTCGTCGCGACGGTGACCTGCACGCCGGCCTGTCGCGCCCGTTCGACGGCCTTGCCGAGCCCGACGAACTCCATCCAGTCGAGTTCGACCTCGCGCACGCCCACCGCCAACGCCGCCTCGAGCTGTTCGTCGCTGCGCACCAGCGGCACGACGCTCGCCTGCGTCGGCACGCCGAGCACCGCGCCGACCCGCCGCTGCACGTCGGCGCGCACCTTCGGCAACGCCGCAGCCGGCACCACCGTGCGCACCGGGCCACGCTCGAGCGGCGGCAACAATTGCGCGACCAACGCACGGCGCAGCTCCTTGAGCTCGCTGGCCGGCACGTGCAAGCCAGGAGCCAGAGTCGCGACGTCGAGTTCGCCGAGCGCGAATGGCGTGCCACCGAACGCACCGAGTTTGTCGGCGAGCAGCGCCGCATCGAGGCCTGCCCCGCGCGCCGCCTGCAACGGCACGCTGCCAATCACTTCGGCGGCGTGGCCCTTGCAGCGCGCCGCGACCCGCAGCGGCTCGCCCAACGCCCCATCGACCTGCAGATCGACGCGGTTGCGGCCGGTCGGTTCGCGATCCTCGGGCGCCAAGCCACTGGTCAACGCCGGATCGTTGGTGACGAACACACGATCGCCAGCGCGCACCACCGACAGGTCGATGGTGCCGCGGCCGAAACCGAGCCACAGCTCGTCCTTCTGCGCATCGACGAACCACAAGGCCCCACCCGGCTCGTGTCTGTCTTCCGGATTGCCTTGGTCGAACACGACACCCATGCCCGGCCGCACCTCGATCGGCGCCGCGTCGCCTGCCGCCGGCAGCGCCGCGCTGCGCTCGCCGGTCGGGCCCGCCGGGCGCTGCGGCACCGCCAACGCCCCGGTCCACGGCCGGCCCGCCGGATCGGGACCGACGACGACGCGGTCGCCGACGATCCGGCGCACGCGGCCGACGAACACACCGCGGTGCTTGGGGAACCGGCCTTCGACCAGCGTCTGGTGGTCGCTGCCGCCGAAAAACCCGTCCGAGAAGCCGCGCGTGTAGCTGAGCGACATCGCCAGCAGATCGTTCGCCAACTGCCGCTCGGCGGCCTTGCGATCGCCATCGCCCCGCAGCGCGTCGACCCAGCGCCGGTAGCCCGCCGTCGCCGTCGCGACGTACTGCGGGCCCTTCTGGCGGCCTTCGATCTTCAGACCGTGCACGCCGATGCGCAGCAATTCGGGCATCGCCCGCGCGCCGGACAGGTCCTTCGGGCTGAGCAGGTACTCGACGTCGCCGAGCGGGCGCACCTGGCCGTCGACGACCAATTCGTACGGCATGCGGCAGCTCTGCGCGCACTGGCCGCGGTTGGCCGAACGGCCGCCCCACGCCTCGCTGGTCAGGCACTGGCCGCTCCACGACACGCACAAGGCACCGTGCACGAACACCTCGAGTTCGAGGTCGGTCCCGGCCGCGAACGCCTCGATCTCCTGCACCGACAGTTCGCGCGGCACGACGACGCGGGTGACGCCCAGTGCCGCCGCGAACGGCACCGCGCCCGGTTCGGCGATGGTCATCTGCGTCGACGCGTGCAGTTCGAGCTCCGGACAGACGGCGCGCGCCAAGAGGCACACCGCCGGATCCTGCACGATCAGCGCATCGACGCCGGACGCGGCGATGCCGCGCAGCACGCGTTCGAGTGCTGGCAGTTCGGGTTCGAACACCAACGTGTTCATCGTCACGTAGGCCCGCGCCCCGGCGCGGTGGATGCGGGCGACCAGCTCCGGCAACTCGGCGAGCGCGAAGTTCGCCGCGCGCGCGCGGGCGTTGAAGCCCTCGGCGAGGCCGAAGTAGACCGCGTCGGCCCCGTTCCACAGGGCGGCGAGCAGGGCCGGTCGGGAGCCGGCCGGGGCGAGCACTTCGGGTTGGTACGGGCGCTGGGGCATCGGGGCCGACCAGTATCGGGGCGGCGGCGGTGAACGGCTACGGGGAGTCGCTACGATCCGCGGCGAGCGACTTCACCCGAGGGTGGCAGGGAGAGACCGCAGATCCATCGACGAGATGGCAAGGAACGGGCAGGATCCACGATCCGCAGGCCTTGCTTCACCCGATGGGCATCGGCATGCGCCGGTCCGCGAACACTCGCTCAGGCTCGACCGCGTCCCGCGCCTGGAACGGATCGAAGCGACTGGATCCTCACGATCGGGCAGTCCTCCACAACCCTGACTTCCCGTCGCCATGGAGCGCATCGAGGGTCTTCAAGGTTTCCGGTGGGTCGCCCGCGACTTCGCGATCCCCTTGGCGGTCCACACTGGCCTGCGCAGATCGTGAGGGTGATGGCTACCATCCACTATGGCGCCACGGGACAGGAGTCCACTTGGCGAGGCCCGCACCGACACATCCAGCCGCGAAGGCATTTCGATGCCCTAACCACCTTCGGACTCCATGGCAATCACATGTTCGACAGATCCATCGACTTGTCCAGGGATGACGACCCTCAGAACCTTGTGTCCTTCAAGCTGGACAGAGCCAGACAGCGTAGGTTCGAAGGACCAAAGGTCCATGCTCCCCTTCACCAATGTCAAACTCGTGCTCATGGACTGGCCGGAAGCAGTCTTGACCCTGGCCCAGAAGCCCGCCACGCGAGGCGCGACACCATTGCGGTCCACTACTCTCAATGGATAAGCGAACACTTGGCGTGGCAGCGGAATCCGGACGACTCCATTGCCAACCACGTCGATCTCTACAGGCGACAGCTTGTCGCCAAGGACTTCTCCTCCCCACCGCACGTGCAAAGGCCCACGTGGCAATTCCACTCGCTCACCAGCATGGGCCGTCCATTGAAACACTCGTCCGTCAACTTGCTTGACGACAACAATCGGAGGCCCATGCCGAGTTGCGACACCAGTAGGCAACACATACTCGAACTGCACCTCTGCGGACTCCACGCGACCGCTCCACGCATGGCGGAGCACAGCTGGCGCTTCGATCTCGCCAGGAAGTCGAAGCGCGACCTCGGTCTCTTGCACGACCCCAGAGCAATCCAACATCGACAACTTCAGATTCCTGGCTCCACCCGGGGCCTCGGCACCGGCAAAGACCAACGTGCCGGGAAATCGCGCACGAAGACGCGCCTTGACCTCGTCCACCGAGCACGTCTCCAGGACCGTCAATCCACCCACGAACGGTCCATTACGGGAATCGAGCGCGACCTTCAACACCGCTCCTCGATCTGCGTCGACGACTGCAGCCAGGACGCGCCGCAGTCGCACATGCACATCCTTGTATGGCGGGCGGGACATCACACAGTCCCCCAGGTTCGCAATCTGGTACGGCATGCCCTGCAAATCGATGGTTATGAAGTAGTCCCGCCCGGCCTGCAGTCCCTCCACCAACGCCACACCAGCGACGTCGGTGGTGGCGATCGCGCAATCCGAAGGAAGATCTGCTGCGCCAGGCCTCCGAACCCCCGACCCCCAGACACCAGGAACCTCCACGGGCAAGCTATGCGTCGCCACGGCGATTCTCACCCCACCCACCGGCTCGCCCGATTCGGTCTTTGCATGGAATCGCTGACCGAACGCAGCCATCAGGGTCACCACCCGGTGCTCGCCGGGACGCAACTCCACCCACGTCGTCACGAATCCACCCAGCGACACCGACAGACATTTCGGTTCGGGAACATCGAAAGTCACCTTGGCAAGTCCATCGCCATCGGCAATCCAATCTGGTGGTGCTGCACCGTGGTGCAGGAAGTCCTCCCCCTCGACAAGCTCCACGAGGCGGACACCTGCAATGGGCGCCCCTCCGTCGGTCGAGAACTGCAAGGTAGCATCCGGCAACCGCGGGACGCCCCTCGCCGATGCTTCGCCTTCGCCAACCAGGGCTGATCGCGAGGTCAAGGCGCCATCGACAAGGCCCACTTCGGCTCGCTCCGGTTCGACCCTGCCCGGCTCACCGGCGGTTCGGGGCCCAGCCTCGAGCAGCCGAACACCGAGCCACGCCAGAAGCACGAGCAGCAGAACGACCACCGACAGTCGCACGATCTTCATGGGCGCACCAAGAACGCCTTCAGCATGACTGGGCATCCTCCGCGACGGAACTAGGATCAACCGCGCAACCACCAGGATAGCATCACCAACGCGCGACGAAATCTCGAATCCGGGCCTTCCAGACCGTCAGACCATCCAATCGATCTGCGACCCCGTATTTCATCACCGTATGTAGAAACCCCTGAGGCCGCAATCACGTCACAACCCGGGCGAGGACGCACCGTCACGGCCCCCCGAACCTGCACAGTCCACGCTTTCCCCGCTGGCCTTCTACGCCACCGAACACCCCCGCCCCGCCGCCCGCAGCC
>DAIMFJ010000052.1:0-3448 GCA_036724695.1 Planctomycetota bacterium | reverse complement strand
CCGCTACACTCCACCCCACGATGCCCGACGACCCCGAACTGCAGGCCCTGCGCGCCGCCGTCGACGACTGCAACCGCCGCCTGTTCGCGCTGCTGCAGGAACGCGCCGCCTTGGCCGCGACGATCGGCATCCACAAGCGCCGCCAAGGCCTGCCGGCGCTCGATCCGCAGCGCGAACAGGCGATGGCACGGCAGCTTGCCGAGGCTCCGCCGGCTGGACCTCTCGACGCCGCGGCCTTGCAGCGCATCCTCACCGCCGTGCTGCAGGAGACCCGCCGCCTCGTCGAAGGTCCCGCCCCCCGCTGACAGCCCGCGGACAAGGGCTATCCTGGAGCGCAGATGTTCGCTGCTCCCCCATGCCTGCGCGCCGCCCTGCTGCTGGTCGCCGCGGCCGTTCCGGCGGTCGCCCAACAGCCGCTGTTCTGGCGCCACGACAACCTCACGCCGCTCGGCCCGCGCCAACCGTCCGCCGCCGCAGCCGTCGGCCAATTGTGCGCCGGCTTGTCGGCGGCCGACCAGCAAGCCGGCTTCCGCAGCCACCTCCCGTTCGGCACGCGCTTGCTCGCCGCCCGCCAGCAGGCCGGCGAACTGTGGCTCACCTTCGACGACGGTCTGTTGCTCGCTGCACCCGGCTGCAGCCTCGAGCACGCGATCGAACAGATCAGCAAGACCGCGCTCGGCGACCCTGCTCTGCACACCGTGCACCTGTTCGTGCAGCAGCCAGGCGGCCAACTCGACGACCTCGGCACCCTGCTCGGTCACCAACCGGCGCGCGGTCCCCTGCCGCCGCCGCCGCCGTTCACTGCGTTGACCGGCGTGCAGGGCGCACTGACCGGCAAACGCATCGCGATCTCGCCTGGCCACGGCTACTACTGGCACAGCAGCCTCGGCTGGACCACCCAGCGCGGCAACATCGACGGCTTGACCGAGGACCTCCACACCGCCGAGATCTGCAACCAGTACCTGATCCCGATGCTGCACGACCTCGGTGCGGACGTCGTGCTGGTGCGCGAGCCTGGCGAACTGCCCGTCGACGGCCTCGCCGACAACGACCAGGGCGCACCGCGCTACACCGAGACCGGTGCTTGGTCCCTGTCGGCGTCGTCGGGCTACAATGGCGGCACCTACCGCTTCGCGAACGTCACCGCGAGCACCACCGCGACGGCGACCTGGACGATTCCGGTGGCGAGCGACGGCCTGTATCCGGTGTTCGTCTGGTTCCGCGCCGGCAGCAACCGCACCGCTGCGGCGACCTACACGATCGAGCACAGCGGCGGCACCAGCACCGCGACCGTCGACCAGACCCGGGACAACCTGACCTGGGCGCATCTCGGCAACTACTGGTTCACCGCGGCCGGCGGGGCCCGCATCACCCTGGCCAACCAGGCCAGCACCGGCAGCGGCGTGATCGCCGACACCGTGCGCCTGGGTGGCGGCCTCGGCTCGATCGTGCGCAACGGCACCACCAGCAACCGCCGCCGCTGGCAGGAAGCGGCCCGGTACTGGGCGCAGTTCGCCGGCGCACCGAGCAGCGTCTACGACTCGATCGGCACCGGCCAGGACAGCGATGACGACGTCACCACCCGGCCGCGATTCGCCGAATGGCGCACCGCCGACGCGTTCGTGTCCTTGCACACCAATGCCGGTGGCGGGGCCGGCACCGAGACCTACATCTACAATGGCGGCGCGACGGCTGGCTCGAGCAGCCTGCGTGCGGCAGTGCACAACCAGCTGATCGCCGACCTGCGCGGTGCCTACGACCCCACGTGGGTCGATCGTGGCCAGAAGAGTGCCAACTTCGGCGAGGTGCGCCTGTTGTCGACGATGCCGGGCATCCTGGTCGAGTTGGCGTTCCACGACACGCCGAACTCCGTCGACCACCGCGCCCTGCACGACCCCGACTTCCGGCGCCTCGCCGCCCGGGCAATGGCGCGCGGTGTACTGGCGCACTTCGCGCCGACGGCCCCGTTCCCGCCCGAACCGCCACTGGCGCTGCGCGTCGTCCAGGACGGCAACCGCGGCCTGCGGGTCGCCTGGGATCCGGTCGCCGGGGCGAGCCATTACACCGTGGAAGGCTCGCCCGACGGCAAGGGCTTCGTCGAGGTCGCCACCGTGGTCGGCACGCAATGGAGCACCGGTCCGTTGCCGCACGGCACCGTGCGCAGCTTCCGGGTCCGCGCCTGGAACGCCAGCGGCCGCTCGACGCCGACCGAGGTGTTGACGGCGGGCACCGAACACACCGGCCACGCCGAGTTGTTGTTGGTCGCCGGGTTCGACCGCTTCGACCGCAACGTCAAGGCCCCCGACAACACCCGGGATCACTTGCGCCTGTATGGCGAAGCCTTGCGGCAAGGTGCCAGCACGTCGCTCGGGTTCGATGCGGCCAGCAATGAAGCGGTGCAGTTCGGCGGCATCGCGTTGCCGGCCTACCGCGCGGTCGCGTGGTCGCTCGGCGAGGAGTCGACCGCCGACGAGACGTTCTCGGTGCTCGAACAGGGTTTGGTCGGCAACTACCTCGCCCAGGGCGGCGCCCTGCTGGTCAGTGGTGCCGAGATCGGTTGGGATCTCGACGCGCAAGGCACGGTCGCCGACCGCACCTTCTACCGCACCCAGCTCGGCGCCAGCTACCTCGCCGACGATGCCGGCGTGTACACGCTGCAGGGCGGCCTCGGTGGCACGTTGACGGCGAGCCTGCCGCCCGGTGCGTTCGCCAGCGGCACCACCCAGGGCCTCTACGACGTCGACTACCCCGACGCACTCGGCGTGCCCGATGCGCTGAGCACCATCTGCCTGCGCTATGGCAACGGCTTGATCGCCGGCATCCAACGCGTCGTGCCGGCCACTGGGGCGAGGGTCGTCAACCTCGGTTTCCCGCTGGAGACGATCGTCGATCCAGCGCTGCGCGCCAACCTGCTGCAGCGCATCGTCGCGTTCCTGCTGCCCGGCCGCCGCCTGCAGGGCCCTGCCACCGCCCCGATCGGCCAGCGGCTCGACCTGCAGCTGGCGATGCCCGCCGACGCGGGCCTGCCGTACCTGTTCTGCACCAGCGATGGCCTCGAACCCGCGATCGCGCTGCCCGCCGGTGGCCTGCTGCCGTTGCGGCCCGGCTTCCTGCTCAGTGCGAGCCTCGACCCGGGCAACGTGTTCTTCGGCAACTTCCTGGGCACGCTCGACGCGCAGGGGCGCGCCAATCCGTTCGTGCAGGTGCCGCACCTGCCGTGGCTGGTCGGCAGCACGTTCTACTTCGCGGGCTTCACGCTCGATCCACTGACCGGCCTCGACCGCACGGTGACGGCCTGGGTGCGCACGACGCTGACCTTCTGAAGGCAGCACGGTGGCGACTCGGCCCGGAAACGACGCGGCCCCGCGCAGGGCCGGGCCGAGAAGCACAAGAAAAACAACATCAGAGATTAAAAGCGTAACCCGAGGATTAGCCAAAAGAGGAGCGG
>DAIMFJ010000051.1:0-20896 GCA_036724695.1 Planctomycetota bacterium | reverse complement strand
ACGAACGCAACATGACGAACCTCGAGTGCAAGAGAGTCGGACCAGCCAGCGCCGACCGACGGGTCGGCGCACGACAGCACACACCGCACGCAGACGCGCGGCGGGTCCGGCCCTTACAACAGCAACGGCAGATTGCGCTGGGCGTCCGGCGGCGGCGGCGCGCGCGCGTCGCCAGGCTGCAAGCGAGCCACCGGCAGGGTCGGCGGCAGTTCCGCCACGGCAAGCATGCCGACGCAGAGCACCGGCAGGTCGAACTGCGGCGGCGCCTGGGTGCGCTTGGGGCTCGGCTCCGGCGCGATGCTGGCCTGGCACGCACACGACGGCTCGTCGCACGCCGAGGCGTGTTCGCCTGGCCGCTGGAGCGAGGCCGTGGCATCGGCACAACACGACCGCGGCGCGGTCGGTGCGAGGCGAGGCGCCAGGGCGGCCATCGCCTCGGCACGGCACGGCTTGCTCGCCGCCCCGACGACCAGCCGCAGCTGGCCAGTGCACTCGCAACGCTCGATGCGCAGCCCGGCCGGCGCCAGCAGGGCTGGCAGCAGGCCGATCAGCAGCAGCAGCAAGGCACGAGCGAAACGCATCGTGTTGCCATTATGGACCGCAGCGGGCCATGGCACCAGGGGCAACCGGGATCCGGCCCGCCGATCGGCGGCTGGCACCCCCGCGGACAACCCCTATCCTCCTGGCATGGCACTCGCTCCGTTCCACCTCGCGATCCCGGTCCACGACCTCGCCGCCGCCCGACGCTTCTACGGCGAACTGCTCGGCTGCCCGGAAGGCCGCTCGAGCCCGGAATGGGTCGACTTCGACCTGTTCGGGCACCAGCTGGTCGCGCACCTCGCCCACGGCGAACGGCCGGCGGACCACCACAACGACGTCGACGCGCACGCGGTGCCGGTGCCGCACTTCGGGGTGGTGCTCGGCTGGGACGACTGGCACACGTTCGCCGAGCGCCTGCGGACGGCCGAGGTCCGGTTCGTCATCGAGCCGTACATCCGCTTCCGCGGGCTGGTCGGCGAGCAGGCGACGATGTTCTTCCGCGACCCGTCCGGCAACGCGCTGGAGTTCAAGTCGTTCAAGGACCCGACGCAACTGTTCGCGAAGTGACCGCCACAGCGTCTAGGATCTGCGCCTGCCCGCGATGCCGACCTTCCAACAACTGATCCTCCGCCTCCAGGACTACTGGGACCGCCACGGCTGCGCGATCCTGCAGCCGTACGACATGGAAGTCGGCGCCGGCACGAGCCACACGGCGACGTTCCTGCGCGCGCTCGGCCCCGAGCCGTGGCGGGCGGCCTACGTGCAACCGAGCCGGCGGCCGAAGGACGGGCGCTACGGACAGAACCCGAACCGCTTGCAGCACTACTACCAGTTCCAGGTGGTGCTCAAGCCCGCCCCCGCGGACATCCTCGACCTGTACCTCGGCTCGCTGGCGGCGGTCGGCCTCGACCTGCAGAAGAACGACGTGCGCTTCGTCGAGGACGACTGGGAGAACCCGACGCTCGGCTGTTGGGGGCTCGGTTGGGAGGTCTGGCTGAACGGCATGGAGGTGACGCAGTTCACGTACTTCCAGCAGGTCGGCGGCATCGACTGCCGGCCGATCACCGGCGAGATCACCTACGGCCTCGAACGGCTGTGCATGTACCTGCAGGGCGTCGAGAACGTCTATGACCTGCAGTACACCGAGGGCTTGAAGTACGGTGACGTGTTCCACCAGAACGAGGTCGAGCAGAGCACCTACAACTTCGAGCACAGCGACGTCGAGTTCCTGCTGACGGCGTTCGCCGCGCACGAACAGCAGAGCAAGCACCTGATGAGCCAGGCGCTGGCGCTGCCGGCCTACGAGCAGCTGCTGAAGGCCGGCCACACGTTCAACCTGCTCGACGCGCGCGGCGCTATCTCGGTGACCGAGCGCGCCCGCTACATCGGCCGGATCCGCGACCTGGCGCGCGCGGTGGCGGCCAGCTACGTCGACAGCCGCACGCGGCTCGGCTTCCCGCTGGCACCGAGGGCCTGGGCGGAGGAAGTGCTGCAGAAGCGGGCGGCGGTGGGCGAGAAGACGGCGTAGGGGCGCATCGGGCAAGCGCGCGCGGTCGCGCGTCCCAGGAGCCGACGCCCCCTTCCTGGAGTTCACCGCCGCGCGAGCTCGGTGACGATTTGCAGTCCGATGCGCGCGACGAGGTGTGGCACCTTGCGAGCGTCGCCAGCCGCGCCGGCCGCGTCGCCAGCCGGCTTCGACACGGCAACGCCCGGCAGCCCGTACCCAGGCTCGCGCGCCAACAGCACCACCGCGCCGTCGAATCCGGTCGCGACCAGTTCGTCGGTGCTGTTGCGGCCATCGAGTTCGCCGACGGCGAGCCAATGGCCCTGTTGCACCGTGGTCAGCAAGTCCTCGACCGCGAACGTGCCGTCCTGGTTGCGCGTGACCATCTGCACCCTGCGACCGTAGCCGTAGCAGGCCACCGCTTCGCGACCGTCGGCGAAGAAGCGCCCCGCGGCGACGCCGCGCAGCCCCTGGTCGGTGGCGAGCATCGGCTGCCGAACCAGCGAACCGTCGGCCGCCAGCTCGATGCGCAACAACAGGCCGTCGTCGCGGGTCTCGTACGCGACCCCCGAGGGCGTCGGCGACTGGGCTATGCGGCCGAGCCCACTTTCATCTCGCAGCTGGATGCGACTGGTCAACCTGCCATCAGTGAGCTCCATCGCCAGCAGATCGCCGCTGCGACTGACGCCGAGCAGTTGTGGGCTCTTGCCGGGCAACGCCGGCTGCACCGCGACGTCGCGCACGCGGCCCGGCACCTCGCCCAGTTTCGCCAACACGAACGTCTCGCCCGTCGTCTCACTTGACACCCCGGAAGGCATCACCTGATACACCGAGCCACTGATCGCGAACGCCAACAGCTCGTCGCCCGGCCGACTCGCATCGAGGTCGGCGGCGACGATCGCATGGAACTCCTCGTGCCGCACATGACCGATCTCGCGACTCTCCAACGTGAACTTCGCGAACGGCTGGTCGCGCATCGTGATCTGGTGCAACGAACCACCGCGCCCGGCCGCATACAGTTCGCGGCCGGGCAGCCGCGGATCGACGTCGGCCGGGCGCGTCGGCGCCAGCCACAACCCGTCGGGCACGCACGAATGCGCGCTCCAATTGCCGCTGTAGACCGACAAGACGAGGAGGCGCCCCTTGTCGTCCGTGGCGACGATCTCGTGCTGCGCGAACCACGGCACCACCTTGGCGACGTGGGCGTACCAGATGCCCGCATCCCCTTGGTGCACGGTATGGGCCGTCCAGCCGCGGGCAGCCCCAGGATGCGGTTTGGCAGTCGTGGTGGTCGGACTCTGCGCGGCGGCGGCGGCGCACAGACCAGCAGCGACGAGGACAGCGAACGGAACGATGCGCATGCGGACCAGGAGCGTTTGGGAGGCGGATCAGCCTATCAGAGGATCGTCAACTCGACGCCCGGCGTCGCCGCCAACTGGCCGGTCGCCAGCTCGCTGACGTACGTCTGGCCGAAGATCTGCAGGCCGAGGAAGTTCGGGTCGTTGGGGATCGCCAGCGGCAACGTCGCGACGTCGAACAGCGGCACGAACCGCGTCACCGCGGCCCCGAAGTCGACATGGGTGGTGATGCCGAACTGCGTCGTCGGCGCCGTCTTGGCGAGGCTCACCGTCATCAGCGCGAACCCGTTCATCGGCCCCACCGATTCGACCGTCAGCGAGAACGCCGAGTTGCCGACCAGCGGCATGCCACCCGGGTTCGGCGACAGCGCCCACCGGTAGTCGACCGAACCGGGCGTCGACGCCCCGTACGGCTCGGGATTGGGGTTGGCGGAGATGCCCGAGATCGTCTGCAGGTTGGGCGCCACCAGCAACTGCGGCGTGCCGACCGGCGACATCCAGAACAGCGAGCGGCCTTGCTGCGCGGCGCTCGCCGTCGCCGTCAGGTAGTAGCCGGTCGTCGGCTCGACGTAGACCGCGTTCAGCGGCCCCGTGCCGGTCGGGATCGGCGTCGTCGTGTTGGCGACCGGATCGTAGCGGAACAGGTTGTCCGGGCCGTTCAGCGTGCTGACCAGCACCGTGCCATCGAGGTCGATCGCGACGTTCGACGCGCCGAACGGCAGTTGTGCGACCTGCGTCGCAGTGCCGCCCTGGATCGGCACGGCCCACAGATCGCCCGACGTGGCGCTGATCCAATTGCCGACGTAGACCGTCTGCTCGTCCTTCGCGACGGCCAACCCGTTGATGACGCCCGGGAAGGAACTCAGGTTGGCGACCTGGATCGGCGTGACGCTGCCGCTGACCGTGTCGACGATGCCGATGCCCTGCCAGTGGTACTGTGCGGTCAGGAACTGCGCGAGTGGGCCGCCGGCGGTGAGATCGGTGGCGGCGACGACGATGCGCCCGTCCGACAGCAACCCGCACTGCGGGATCTCGCCGACACTCCAGCTGGTGCCGACCGAGAACAGCTGGTCGAACACCACGGTGTCGCCCGACAGACGCATCACGTGCAGATCGACGCTGGTGCCGGCCGGCGCCCGTTCGCCGGCGATCAACGTGCCGTCGCTGCTGCGGTAGGCCACACAGGCCGAGCCGCGCCGGCCGGCCGGGTCGAAGCCGAGCGCCGGCGGCAGACCTTGCACGGCGATCACCGGCTGCAGGCCGTCGCGCGGATGCGCGAAGAAGATCCCGCACTGGCCGTTGGTCAGCGTGGTGGCCATGAACGAACCGAACACCATCCAGCCATCGGGAACCTGGGCGGCGAGGGGAACGGCGGCGAGCGACGCGAGGGCGCAGCGGGCGACGAACGAAGAGAGCATCGGGTGCATCGGAGACCTGGTTGCAGGGAGGGGTGACCCGCCGGAGCGGATGCGCGGTGGGGACCGCGCCGACCCTGCGTTTGGCAAGTTGCGTGCCAATCGCGGCGACGCCCGTGCGGGACCGACGCGACGCGGCGCCGCGCCGCGTCAGCGACACGCATGCGTAACGCGGCGTCGCAGATGCGACACAGCGGCACGCCGAACGCGCCGCAGACGCGCTGGCACGCCGATTGCGCGGCATCCGGTCGAGGTACGCGATGAAGTGGCTCTGCTCTGCGCTGTTGTTCGTATCCGTGTTGGCTGCGCAACCACCACTGCGGTTGTCGCGACACGCGGGCCTGCCGCCGATCCACGCCGGCAACGCCGTGGCGGTCGGCGACGTCGACGGCGACGGCTACCCGGACGTGGTGTTCGGCAACGGCGCCTTCCCGAACCAACTGCTGCTCAACGACGGCCGCGGTCGCTTCCGCGATGCGACTGCCGGTCGGCTGGACACCCCCGCGGTGAACGCCACCACCAGCGTCGACCTCGTCGACCTCGACGGCGACGGCGACCTCGACCTGCTGGTCGGCAACGGCGAAGCGCTGTCGAACCGCGTCTACCGCAACGACGGCGGCTACTTCACCGACATCACGGCCCAGGCCCTGCCGCCCAACCAGGGCTCGACGCGCAATCAGGTGGTCGCCGATCTCGACGGCGATGGCGATGTCGATTGGCTGATGGTCGACGATCCACTGTGTCGCATGTACGTCAACGACGGCACCGGGGTGTTCGGCGAGGTCACCAACACGCACCTGCACCTGATCCCGGCCGATCTCGGCGATGCGAGCCAGATGGCGATCTGGGGCGACATCGACGGCGACGGCGACCTCGACGTCCTGATCCCGAACGTCTCGGCGATGCCACTGCTGGTCGAGAACATGGGCTACGGGCAACTGCGCCCGCATCCAGTGCAGTTGCCGTTCGTGGTCGGCGGTTGCCGCTTCAACAAGTTCGTCGACGTCGACAACGACGGCGATCTCGACCTGTTCCTCGACCGCACGCGGGTGCTGCTGGTCAACCAGGGCGACGGCACGTTCGTCAACACGACCCCGACCGCGTTCCCGAGCGTGCACCAGCAGACCCTGGCCGTGTTCGACGCCGACGGCGACGGCTTCGTCGACGTGATCAGTCCGAACGTGTTCTGGCGCAACGACGGCACCGGACGGTTCGTCGGCACGGCGACCCCGGCGACCAACCTCGCCAACCTGCTCGCCTTCGCCGCGGCCGACTTCGACGGTGACGGCGATATCGACGCGCCGCCGTTCCTGAACTTCCGCCAACAGGTCGACGCGCCGACGCCGCCGGTGCTCGGCGGCACCTACGCCGTCGACTTCCACACGCGGCCTGGCACGCAACCGTTCGTGGTCGCGATGGCTGCGCTGCAAGGCATCACGGTGCCCGTGCCGCCGTACGGCATGCTGCGTCTCGACCAGGCGACGACGGTGACGCTCGGCGTGCGGCGCCCGCAATTCAGCCCGACACGCTTCGCCTGGCAGATCCCCAACCAGACGGCCCTGCTCGGCCTCGAACTGCACTACCAGGCGCTGATCGACGACCTGCAAGCGCCCCCGCGGTTGAGCAACGGCCTCCTCGACGTCGTGCAATGACGCCGGCAACGCCACCTCGAACCCGCTGCAGCACTTCCGCCATGAGAGCGATCCTCCGTACCTTCCTCGCCGCGGCCCTGGCCTGCTTCGGCAATTCGCCGAGCGTCGCGCAAGCCGCGCCCGAACCCACCAGCGCAGCGATCCGCGTCGGCCTGCGCGCCCGCAACGGCGGCGCCGATCGACTGACCTCGCTGCGCTACGTCGGCGGCTTCGAGTCGAAGACGATGCTGCTCGAGACCCTGGTGCGCCGCGGTCCCGACGGCCGGCTCGTGCCGGGTCTTGCCGGGCGCTGGGAGATCCGCGACGAGGGCCGCACGTTCTTGTTCGAGCTGCGCGACGGCGCGAGGTTCCACGACGGCACGCCGGTCACCGCCGAGAGCGTCGTCACCCACTACCGTCGCTGGGCCAACCTGCCCGAACACGATTGGCTGCCCGGCAACCAACGCATCACCCGCATCGAAGCCGACGACGCGCGCAGTTTCCGGATCGAACTCGACCGGCCCTACGCATTGCTCGAGGACCTGCTGGCGATCAACCCGTGCGCGGTCGTCGCGCCATCGTCGAAGGACTGGGAAGGCGAGTTCCTGCGACCGATCGGCACCGGCCCGTTCCAGTTCGTCGGTGCCTTCGACGGCGGCCGCCGCTGGCGCGTGCAGGGTACGCAAGAGGACGGACCGCTCGTCGACGTGACCTTCTACCCGCGCGGCCGCGACAGCACGCCGATCCACGACCTGCTGGCCGGCAGGATCGACGCATTCGTCGGCGGCTGGGACGAGGACTTGCCTGGCGAAGAGCTCGATCGCCTCGCCGCGGATCCCGAATACCGCGTGCAGACCGCACCGGGCTCGTCGCTGGTCTACCTGTCGTTCCGTCTCGTCGACGGCCCAACCGCCGACCTCGCCGTGCGCCGCAAGATCGCCGCAGCGCTCGACCGCAGCTCGCTGATCGCCACGGTCGAAGGCGACCGCGCCGAAGCCGCCACGGCGTGGGCGGCGCCGAGCGTCGCGTTCTGGCCGCGTGGCCGCAGCGGCATACCGAGCGACGCCACGGCGAACGCGAGCGACGCGCCCTTGCCCCGACTGACGATTGCCGCCGGGCGACCCGAGAGCCGCGCGGCACGCGCCGCGCACGCGGTCGCCGACCAACTGCGCGTCGCCGGTCTTGCGGTCGAAGTGCTCGAGCCACCAGCGGCCCCCGCCGAGTCCCCGACCACCGTCGTCGACGCCCATGGGGCGGTCACTCCCCTGACCACCGAGTCCGGCGAGGTCCGCGCCGCGCTCGGCCGTCGCGTCCGTGCCGTCAGCGACCGCGCCGACCTGCGCATCGAGATCACCCACGGCATGCCGTACTGCCCGCACCAATCGCTGGTGACGCGGTTCGGCACCACCCGCGACGGCCAGAGCCCCCGCGGCACTCCGGACGCACTGCGCTCGCTGGTCGACCAGGCCGCCGCCGAACCCGACGAGACCCTGCGCATCCCGATCTACGCACACATCCAGAGCCTCATGGACCGCGAAGCGATCGTCGTGCCACTGTACGTGCCGTGGCGGGTCGCGATCGCCCGCAGCGACATCCAGGGCATCAGCCTCGGCCCAGACGTCTACCACGCCGACCTGACCGGACTGCGCCGGCTCGACGCCAGCAAGCAACGCTGACCAACGGCCCCGGAACTCGGGCTGGCAACCAGGGTCGCACGCCCCGTACGATCCGCGGCGCCAGCCATGCACCAACCGAGCCTGCTCGTCGAACTGTTCGTCGAAGAACTGCCGCCCAAGTCCCTCGACAAGCTGCAGCGCAGTTTCGCCGACAGCATCGTCGGTTCGCTGCGCGCCCAGGGGCTCGTCGCGCCAGAGGCCGCGTACACGCCGTTCGGCACCCCCCGGCGCCTCGGCGTGCGGATCGTCGACGTCGCCGCGCGGGCCGCCGACCGCCAGGAACGGCAGAAGCTCGTGCCGGTCAAGATCGGGCTCGACGAGCATGGCCAGGCGACGCCGGTGCTGCAGAAGAAGCTCGCCGCACTCGGCCTCGACGCCAGTGCGGCCGCCCGCTGCGTGCGCGCGATGGACGGCAAGAACGAGACCTTGTTCGTCGACGTCACGGTGCCGGGCGCGGCATTGGCGACCGCGCTGCAGACCGCGTTCGACGAAGCGATCGCGAAGCTGCCGATCCCGAAGGTGATGACCTACCAGGTCGGCGACGGCTGGTCGTCGGTCAAGTTCGTGCGGCCGGCGCATCGCATCGTCGCACTGCACGGCGATCAGGTCGTGCCGATCACCGGCTTCGGTCTGTGCGCCGACCGCGTCACGCAGGGGCACCGTTTCGAGAGCAGGGCGGCGACGCTGGCGATCGCCGACGCCGACGCCTACGAACGGCAACTCGCCGACGTGGGCGGCGTGATCGCCTCGTATGCGGCGCGACGCGCCGAGATCGCGCGGCAACTGGCGGCCGCCGCACCGGTCGGCCTGCTGCCGGTCGACGACCCGGCCTTGCTCGACGAGGTCACGTCATTGGTCGAGAACCCCAACGTACTGTTGTGCACGTTCGAAGCCGAGTTCCTCGCCGTGCCGCAGGAATGCCTGATCCTGACGATGAAGCAGAATCAGAAGTACTTCCCGCTGCTCGACGCGGCGGGCAAGCTCAGCAACCGCTTCCTGGTGGTCAGCAACATCCGTCCCGCCGATGCGAGCGCGATCGTCGGCGGCAACGAACGCGTGGTGCGGCCGCGGCTCGCCGATGCGAAGTTCTTCTTCGACCAGGACCGCAAGAAGAGCCTCGAAAGCCGCATTCCGGGCCTCGCCAAGGTTGTCTACCACAACAAGCTCGGCACTCAAGGCGAACGCGTCGAACGGGTCCGCGCGATCGCGCGCGCGGTCGCGACGGCGCTGGGTGGTGCAGCCACCGCCAGTGCGGCCGATCGCGCGGCCCTGCTCGCCAAGGCCGACCTGCTGACCGACATGGTCGGCGAGTTCCCCGAGCTGCAGGGTATCATGGGCGGCTACTACGCGCGCCACGACGGCGAATCCGAAGCCGTCGCGGTGGCGATCGAAGACCACTACAAGCCGCGTTTCGCGGGCGACGCGCTGCCGCGCAACGCCGTCGGCCTCTGCGTCGCGCTCGCCGACAAGCTGGAGACGCTGGTCGGACTGTTCGGCATCGGCCAGGTGCCGACCGGCGACAAGGACCCGTTCGCGCTGCGACGCCATGCCCTTGGCGTGATCCGCATGCTGATCGACGGCAGGATCGACGGCAAGGACCTGGACGTCGACCTCGGCGCGCTGCTCGCCGCCGCGACGGCCCCGTTCGGCGCATCGATCACCGACCCGAGTGCCGCGCTGACGAGCTTCCTGTTCGACCGTCTGGCGGTGAACCTGCGTGACCAGGGCTGGACGGCGGCGGAGGTCGACGCGGTACTGGCCGCGCAACCGAGGATCCTCGCCGACGTCCCCAAACGTCTCGCCGCGGTGCGCACGTTCGCCGCGCTGCCCGAAGCCGCGGCGCTGGCGGCCGCCAACAAGCGGATCGGCAACATCCTGAAGAAGAGCGACGAAGCGCTCGGCAAGGTGCAGCCGAGCCTCCTGCAGGAACCCGCCGAGAAGGCGCTCCACGACGCCCTGTCGGCGATGCGCGGCGCCGCCGTGGCGAAGTTCGCATCCGGCGACTACCAAGGCGCGCTGGCCGCTTGCGCAGCGCTGCGCGGCCCGGTCGACGCGTTCTTCGAAGCGGTGATGGTCAACGCCGACGACGCCGCGCTGCGCAAGAACCGCCTCGCCTTGCTCGCCGAACTGCACGGCCTGATGAACACGATCGCCGACCTGTCGCGGCTGGCGAACTGACGGACTGGCGCACCGGGCGGCGGGCGAAGGCCGCCGACCTAGCGCGACGTGGCCCGCACCGTGCCCACGGTCGCGACGACGATCGTCGCGACCCGCAGCAGGTTCTCGATCAGCCCGCCACCACCCGCCCCACCGCTGGTCTGCCCGAGCAGCCACCCCAGGTTCATGGTCGCGTGCAGCAGCATCGGCGGCCACAGCGAGCCCCAGCGCAGCATCAGCCACGCGTACCAGGCGCCACCGAGGCCGGTCACCAGCAACGTCGCCCAACCCGCGGTGATGCCGTCCCAGGTCCACGGCACGTGCAGCATGCCGAACACCAGCGCACCGGCGACGACGGCGAGGCCCGTCGCCGCGCTACGCACGCCGAACCCGGCTGCGACGGTGCCGACCAGCAGACCGCGGCACAGCAGCTGTTCGAGGACTGGCGCCCGCAACGAACTCTGCAGCAACCGTCCGAGCGGCAGGTCGTCGAACGTGCCACCGCGCCACCAGCCGAGCAAGGCGCCGCCGACCACCATCGGCGCCGACGCCAGCAAGGCGACACCGAGCCAACCCGCAGATGGCACGCGCAACCACAGAACCCGTGCGGCACTGCTATGCAGCGCGCGCGCCGCGAAGGCCGCCCCGAGACCGGCGAACAGCAACTGCAGCACCCAGCCGTCTTGACCGCGAACCCCGTCCGCGACCCCTTGGTCGTGCAACCAGCGGTGGAAGTCGACGTACCACTCCCAATCGGCGCGGAACCGCACCCCGACCAGGGCGGCCAGACCGAACAGCCACGCCAGCGCGGTGGCTCGGATCGGGGACGTGGTGGCTGGCGTGGTCACGGCGCGGAGCGTAGCCGAGTGCCGTGGCCTCGGCCAAGCGCAAGGTCGTCAGGTCACGGCGGCGGGTGCCGGTCAAGAACCGGACACGTCGGTGACGACGTTCCAGACGTAGCCTTTGTCGAACGTGATCTCGACGGTTCGCGCGGGCTGTCCCTCGCTGTCGAGTTGCGGCGCTTGGTAGTACCACACGAATCGACCGTTCTCGAGGAGCGTCCTGGTCGGCGAACCAAACCGCTGCAACACGCCGCGCGGCCGCAGCATCAGGAGTTCGGCCAACACCGGAGAATTGTCGGACTTCAGGTAGTCGAGCTCGTATGCGCCCGGCGCAGCCAATGCCCGCTGCAAGAGGATCTCGCACGCATCCCAGTTGGTGCTCGGGAACTCGCGGCGCAGTTCGAGTACTTCGTGCGAGACACCCCCTGCTGAGCTTTCCGCCTGCAGTTCGGCGAGCGCCTGCACGGCGAACTTCAGGGCCTGCACCTCTTGCCGCAACAGCTCGAGCGGCTCGACGCCCTGCACCGCTGCAGCCGGCGCGACCGCGGGCGCAGCCGTCCGTGACACCGACAGGCTGTCGATCTGCGAACGCAGCGCCTCGAACTGGGTCGAGAGCTCGTGCAGGCGATCGGCTACCGGAGGTTCCGTGGTTTGCGAGGCTGCAGCTGGCGGATATCGCTCCAGCGACCCCTCAGGCCCAGGGCGGAACACCAACCAGACGACGCAGGCCAGACAGGAGACACTCGACAACAGGGCGATGCGGCTTTCGGTCATCGGAGGCAGCATGGGGGTGCTCTGCAGGGCCAGCTGGACGACAAGGGGCGGCTTCGGTGACAGTACCACCGCGACGGAATGCCGGGGACGAACCCGCGACGGCTATTCCTGCACCCGCACGGCGAATTCGCCGCCCGTCGTCCCGACCGCCACCTCTGCCGGTGCGACGACGAGATCCCGGACGCTGCCGTCCGGCGAGCGCAGCTGCGCACTGAGCCGATACCTGCCCGCCACCGGCAGCGCCACCTGTACGGTCCCGTCGGCAACCGCGCCGCCGAAGCCTGGCAGACGGTACGGCGGCAGCGCCCCGCCAGCGGCGGCCGAGTACACCGCCGGTCGGGCCCGCGTCAGCGGATCGTCGACTGCCGCGACGGCGAGGTGCAGTTCGGTGCCAGCCGGCGGCTGGAACTCCACCACGCGCAGCGTCACCGGCAACCCAGGGGCCAGTTCGACCACCTGATCGCCGACGGGGCCGCGCAGGATGCGATCCTGGAAGCCGTGCAGCCGCACGCGCACATCGAGAGGCTCGACCGTCGCGAACAGGACCTTCGCGTCGTCGATCTGCCAACAAGGCTCGCCGAACTCCTCGCCGTCGAGCGCGGCGACGAGCCCGAGCCCCAGCGAACCTGGAGCTCGAACCGCCCGCTCGACCTGCGGGAACTGCAGCTCGACGGTACGCAGTCCTGGCACTGCGAGGTGCTGCAGGCGGGCCTCTTCGTTGCACTGCCCATCGACGATCTCGATGTCGCCGACGACCAACAGCGGCCGCCGCAGGCCACGGGCGCGCACTTCGAGCCGATAGCGCCCAGGGGCCACCGCCGGCCATGCGTAGCCCGTTTCCCACGGCTCGTCGCGCAACACCACCGAATTGCGTGGCACGCGCGGATCGCGTCCCGGCTGGAACTGCTCGGACGCGGGCAGATCGAGCGCAACCCCGGCCGGCACCAGCAGCGGCACGAGGCAGAACCCGCCGATCTGCGAACCTGCGACGATCGAAGCCCGCAGCGAGCCACCGCGCCGCAGCTCGATCCGCAAGTCCCGGGCGCCACGCACGAACGGGATCGGCGCGATCGGCACGAGACGGTTGTCGCTCTCGACCAAGAGTCGCAGGGCCGCCGCAGGCGCGGTGCCGAACAGCGCGAAACGGCCGTCCGCCTCCCGCTGCGGCGACAGGCGCACGACCTGCCACGGCGCCTCGGGAGGTCCGGTCGACGCCTCGACGACGAGTCGCACGTCCGCCGGCTCGGCGCCTTCCCCAGCCACGAGGCACCGACCGGCCACGACCACCGGCTCCGGCTGCAGAGGCAGCGCACCGAGATCGTGTTCGCCCGGGGTCAGCAGCCGATCCCCGCGCCACTGCGCGAGCGTGCCGTCGAACAGCCGTTCCGGCGCGAACGGACGCAGCGAGAGTTCGGTCAGCGTGCGACCGACCGCGGCATCGGCCAACGAGATCCGGAAGCGCCCGTCGGCATCGGTGCGTAACGGTCCGGCCGCGAGGTACCGACCGGCAGCTTCGGCTCGCAGGAACAAGTCGGCAGCCGGGCTGCCCTCGCGCAGGAGTCGACCGGTGAGCACCGGCACTCCCAGGGGTTGCAGGGTGACACGCACGACTTCGTCGGCGACGCGAGGCCCGGCGACGAGCAGGCGACGTTCGGTCGGCAGGTGGTCCTTGTCGACGCGCCAACTCCGGCCCAGCCCGACGTACGGAAACGTCGCCGTGCCGGCCGCATCACTGGTCGCATGGTACGACCGCTCCGGCGCTGGCTGGTCTTCGAGCAGTTCGATTTCCTGACCTGGCATCGGTGCCCCGCTCGCATCGCGAACGACGACGACGAGTCGGCCGGTCGGCGGCAAGAACAGCGGCGGCAGTTCGGCCGGAGGCGACGCGACATCGACCGCCTGCTCCGTCGCGGCTTCGTTCCGCTCCACACCGGGCAGATCCACCGCGATCCGGGCCGGCCGCGTGGCACCGTGCGGTGCGATGCGATCGCTCCAGGTCTGCACGTGGTGCGCCACGAGCCGGCCGTCGGGACCCGTTGACCCGAGCGCATGCGCACCTTCCTGGGCCTCGGTGCCGGCGCGAACGAAGTGCGCGCGCAGGTTCACACCGGCCGCCGGCCGCCGCGCCGCGTCGAAGACCTGCACGGCGAAGCCGCGGTCGAAGCCCAGCCGCAGTTCGTGCACGGTCGAGGGTGCTCCCGCGGCGAGATCCATCGACACCCACGTCTCGCCGAACTGCTCGCCGCGCCGACCCGTCGCGTACCAGGAGCCACGTTCGCGGCTTCGCCAAGGCCATTGCACGACGCCCTGGTCGTCGGCGACGAGCCGCTCGCCGAAACGCCGCAACAGCGTCTCGCCGTCGTTCTGCAGCGAACGCCGCGCTTCGGGGTCCAACTCGGCGAGCCGGGCCGCAACCTGCGCCTGATCGGCGTAGAACACCTCGGCACCGGGCGCACCCTGGCCATCGGCCGCCACGACCCGCACGGCGACTTGCGGATCGGCATCGGCGAGCGCCGGCACCAGCGTTCGCTCGGTGGACCCGCTCGACGTCGTGCCAGCAGGAGTCGCCGCGTCCCCTTGCGGCAACGGCGATTCGTCGAACCGACTCGCGAACGCAGCCGCCGTCGCCGCGTCGGCTCGCACTTCGGCATGCAGCCGTTCGTACCACCACCAGAGTCCGGCAGTCATCGCGACCACCAGCACCGCCACGAGCGACTTCGTCGTCTTCGCCATCGCCAGCACTCCCGGCCACAGGGTGGCCATCGCCGATCCACCACCGACGGCCGCGGCCGCCCCAGACCCCGGTTGCCAGCCGAAGGCGACCAGCAGCCCAGCGCGCCAATCGGCTGGATCGCCATCCCCGAGGCGTTTGCGCAACTGGTCGAGCCCTCGCTGCAACCTGCTCTTCACGGTCGCGACCGGCACGCCGGCCCTCGCCGCGATCTCGCGCGGCGCCTTGCCTTCGAAGTAACGCTGCCAGATCGCCTCTCGGTAGGGGCCGTCCAGACTGGTCACCGCACCCACCAGTCGCTGCAGCAGTTCTTCCCGTGCGCTGGCGACTGCGTGGTCTTCGACCTGTTCGCCGCGCCGCACCGCGAACAGGCCCTCCCGCGCGACCCGCCTCCGTTCGGTACGCCGCAGCTTGCGCACGATGTTCTGCAACGCGGTCGCCAGCCAGCCGCCCACCGAACCGCCGTGGCCCGGCGGCGTCCGCAGCGCGGCGAGCCAGACCTCCTGCACGGCATCGTCGGCCGCGTGGCTGTCGCGCAACAGGCTCGCCGCGAGCGTTCGCAGCGAGGCACCGTGCTGACGCAGGCACGATTCGACGTCGAAGAATGGAGAATCCACGGCGAGGATCCAGCCTAACAGTCCCGCGGCACGTGGAACGGATGCAGGCAGTCGGAGGAACCCCGCGCGCCCCCCCCCTGGCGCAACCGAGTGATCGCGCCGAATGGCAGTCCCGCCAATGGAGTCCGGCGACCGGGCTCGCAGTCGACGGCGCACCCGAAGTGCGCGCAGGCGTGCACGGCTGGCATGACTGGCCTCGCGAAGTGCGACATGTGGGGCTTGGTCGATGCACCGCCCACCCCGCGGCAACGCTCGCAGCGATAGACTTTCGGCATGCTCGCACTGCTGCGCACATGCCTCGTCGCCACCTTCGCGGTCGCCAGCGCGCTCGCCCAGACGACGACGGAGATGACCGTGGACGCCCTCGTCTGCGATCCGTCCGGCAAGCCCGTCGCCGGGGTCGAGTTCGGCGATCGCTGGAGCTGCGCGAACACCCGTTGGTCCGCGACCCTGGGCTGCAATCCGCCCGACAACCGTGCCCCGCTGACGAGCGATGCAGAAGGTCGTCTGCGTGGCATCTGGGTCGAGGACCCATTCGCGACGCCGCTGCTCGGCCTGTCGGCCGACCGCCGCCTCGCCGGATTCGTGCACGGCGGCTACGACCCGGACACGCACCGCCCGCAGGTCGTCGGCCGCATCGTGCTGCAGCCGGCGACGGTGCTGCGCGGCGCCATGCGCACGTCGGCGCCGATGCCAGCGGATGCGCCGCGGGCGTTCGTGCTCGGCTTCGCGCATCCCATGCATGCCGGACTGCAGTCGGGCGTGCCGTTCGGACTGGACGCCAACACCTTCGCGTTGCCGCTGCCACCGGGCACCTACTCGGTCACCGTCCGGATCGGGCGCAGTGGTGCAACCGGGCGCACCGCACTCCTGGAGGCCGGGCGGGTAACCCTGGACCTGGGCCCGATCAGCGTGCCGCTGGTGCCGTTCGATCTGCTCGGCGAAGTCCTCCCCGACTGGCACGTCGACCGCGCCGAGAACGTGGCGCTCGAGAAGGCCACGCTCGCGGCGTTTCGCGGCAAGCCGCTGCTCGTCTGTTTCGACGAGTTCGGGGCCCGCTGGTACCCGCGCGGCGACCTTCGCAAGCAGCTCGCCGAACTCGGCCAGCACCCGCGACGCGGCGACTTCCAGATCGTGCTGTTCGACACCTCGGTGCGCGTTGGCAGCCTGCCGACAGAACCTCCCGAAGAACCGGTCGTCGAACGTCTGTACCCATTCGTCGCCGACGGTACTGGCAGGACCGCGGACCGCTACGGCTCGCGCTGGGCGACGGTCGTGCTCGACCGCGACGGTCGTCTGGTGCACTGCGGCAGCCTCGGCGAGGCGGTTCCGGCGCTGGAACGGCTGCTGGCGGCTCGAAATCGTTGAGCTTGGTCCGTCCTGGGTGGCGGCGCAGTCCGCGTCGGTGTCATGGCACGCCCACGGCATCCGCAGGCTTCGAACCGCCCGCTCACCGCCGCGCGCCAGGCACCCAACGCTGCAGCACGCGCTGCAGGTCGCCCTTGCGGAACGGCTTCGAGAGATAGTCGTCCATGCCGGCCGCCAGGCACGCCTGGCGATCGCCTTGCATCGCATTGGCGGTCAATGCCACGATCGGTGTGCGCCGGCCGGTCGGTGACTCGAGGGCCCGGATGGCCAGCGTGGCGTCGAAACCGTCCATCTCGGGCATCAGGCAGTCCATCAGGATCAGGTCGAAGCTGGCCGCCGCACAGGTGTCGACCGCCTGCCGACCGTTGGCTGCCACCTCGACCTCGCAACGCAGCGCGCGCAGGAACTGCTCCGCCAGGCGCTGGTTCACCGGATTGTCCTCGACGACCAGCACGCGCGCGCCCGCGCGCAGCGGGCTCGAGGCCGCACCGGCCGCCTCGTCGCTCGCGACCGATTCGGCCACGTCGCCCTCCTCACCGACCGGCAACGGCAGTTGCACCCAGAAGGTCGAACCGACCCCGGGTTCGCTGCGCACGCCGATGCTGCCGCCCATCAGTTCGACCAGCCGCCGGCTGATGGCGAGCCCGAGCCCGGTGCCGCCATAGCGGCGTCGCGTCGACGAGTCGGCCTGGGAGAACTCGCGGAACAGCAGCGGCTGCTGCTCGTCGCGAATGCCGATGCCCGTGTCGACGACCTCGATGGCGAGCCGGCCGTCGTGCCAGCGCATGGCGATGTCGACTCGCCCCTGGGCGGTGAACTTGATCGCATTGCCGGCGAGGTTCAGCAGGACTTGTGCAATGCGCGACGGATCGCCGAGCAGCCGGGCCGGCAGGTCGCCGGCGACCGTGGCCGCGAAGGCGAGGCCCTTGTGGCGGGCCCGCGGTGACAGCATGCGCACCACGTCGTCCACCATCGCACGCGGATCGAACAGGACCCGCTCGACTTCCATGCGCCCGGCGTCGATCTTGGCGTAGTCCAGCACGTCGTCGATCAGCGCCAGCAGCGCCTGACCGGAGCGCTCGACCACGCCCAGGTAGTCGCGCTGCTGCTCGTCGAGCGACGTCTCCTGCAGTAGGCTGGTGTAGCCGAGCACCGCGTTCATCGGGGTACGGATCTCGTGACTCATCGTCGCCAGGAACTCGCCCTTGGCCCGATTGGCCGCCTCGGCGGCATCCCGGGCGGCGCGCAGTTCGTCGGCCGCGGCACGCATTGCGGTTACGTCCTGGAACGTACCGACCAGCCGCACCGTGCGGCCGTCCTCGTGGACCGCACTACCGGTGGTGTGCACCCAGATGCGCCGTCCGGTCGCGGTGACGAGCTGCAGTTCGGCCGCGTAGGACCGCCCGGTGTCGATCGCGTCCTGCACCAGATTGGCGATGCGTTCGCGATCCGAATCGGCATAGAACGCCACGGCCGTGGCCACGGTCGGTCGGTAGTGCTCCGGCGACGTGTCGTGCAGCCGATGGGTCTCGGCAGTCCAGAACAGTTCCTGGGTGCGCAGGTCGTACTCCCAACCGCCGACCCTGGCCATGCGCTGAGAGGCCTCCAGCAGTTGCGAGGCCCGCCGCAGCGCCGCCTCGTCGAGCTTGCGGTGGCTGATGTCGGCGACCGAACCGGTGAGCCGCACGACGCGACCGTCCGCCGCGTGGCGGGCCACGCCACGCACGTGCACCCAGCGATGGCCCCCGTCGCGCAGCCGCCACCGGAATTCGATGTCGTACGGGGCGGTGCCGCGCAGATGCGCCTCGAATGCGGCCCGGGTCGCCGGACGGTCGTCGGGATGCACTCCGTCGAGCCAACCGAACAGGGTCGCCACGGTGGGAATCTCGGGATCGAGGTCGAACACCGCCATCGCCCGCGGCGACAGCACCGAGGTACCCGTCTCGAAGTCACAGTCCCAGATGCCGTCGCGACTGGCTTCGACCACCAGCTCGTGCCGCTCGCGGGCCGCCGTGAGGTCCGCGAGCAGTCGCTGGCGGTCTTCGATCTGATGGCGCAGCTCCAGATGGGAGACCACTTGCCGACTCAACGCCTGCAGGGACTGCAATTGCGCCGCGGTGAGTTCGCGAGGCCGGCGATCGATCACGCATACGGTGCCGAGCGCGAAACCGTCCGCGGTGGTGATCGGCGCCGCCGCGTAGAAGCGGATCCCCGGGTCACCGACGACCAGCGGGTTGTCGTGGAAGCGCTCGTCGAGCGCCGCGTCGCCGACCACGAACAGGCCGTCGCCGAGGATCGCGTGGGCGCAGAACGCGATCTCGCGCGGCGTCTCGGTCACCTCGAGGCCATGGCGAGCCTTGAACCACTGGCGGCGCGCGTCGACGAGGCTGACGAGGGCGATCGGCACCTGGCAGATCTGCGCGGCGAGGTGGACGACGTCGTCGTAGACCGGCTCCGGCAGCGTGTCGAGCACGCCGTAGCGGTGGAGAGCCGCCAGGCGGCGCTCTTCGTGGTCGGGCAACGGGGCCGGGATCATGACGTCGGTCTTCCCTCATCGGCAGGGCTGGGCTGGAAGACCCTCGGGGGAAACCCTGAGTCGCGGTTGTTCCGCACGCATGGGGCCCTGGCAGGAAAGCGTTCCTGGGGGCGTACTTGGGCAGGCCGATGCGGCGGCGACTCTGGCCGCTCGTTGACCTTTCCGTGCCCTGCAGCACGTACTGGGGTCCTTCCGTCGTCTTCGCCCCACCAGCGCGAGCCGACGTGACGGGACGCCGACAGCTGTGGCGGAACGTGGTGCGCAAGGACACACGACCAGCGAGCGCAGCGAACGCCAGCGAGCTCAACCAACAGAGTCGCTGCTCGAGCACGCCGATTGCGTTCGGGCCCTGACGAAACGGTGCCTGCCACCACCAAGACGTGGTGGTCACGGGCCCCTGGTCGGGGATCCCCACCCCCCGCGTCGCGTGCAAGAACCGCAGCAGCATGCCACCCAGGACCAGGAGAAGATGCACACGTGTACGGCTCGTATCCAGGCTTCGAGGCGACTGTTCGTCAGCAGACCTCCTCCAGGCTCAGCCGCGAGCGATGCGGCGGATTGTGTTGCACGGGCATCTCACTGACCATTGCTCTCGACCACTGCCCGTCGAGCATCCTGAGCCGTCCATGCCCGCAACGCTTGCGGGTCAACCCAGATCACGTTGGAGCGGTAGCGACCCCGGGCATCGACGAGCCGGAACGCCGGGGTGTTGACCCTGGGTGCTCGGTGACCACCGAGCGTGCCGTGACTGCAGAGGCGGATCGTGCAGTCCGGGAACGCCCGGCCGGCAACACGGCGGAGCTGATCGGGTCCGCGCTGCTCGGGCGGAGGGTTTGCGTGTCGCTTGGCCACGACGAGATCCAGCGTGTCGAGGCCGACATCACCGCCGATTCCACCCGGAAGCGCAGGGAAGGATTCACAGGCGTCGACGTCACAAGAGCCATGAACCGCCTCCTCGCAGTGCTCTTCGTCTGCGCCGCCTGCCACACCCCCACCACCCCACCAGCGCCAAGACCGCCGGCGCTGCGGGAGACCTCCAGATCCAGGTCGTGAGACTCGAGCACACCCAGACCGAAGACGTCGCCAAGGCACTCGAGGAGACCCTGGCCAGCCGATCCCCGAGCCATGGCGGCTTCAAGATCGCCGTGCAGACGGACCAGAATGCCTTGGTTCTCAGCGGCACGACCGAACAGATCCGGGAAGCGCTTGAGCTGGTGGCTCAGCTCGACTCCCGGCCCAGGCGGTGAGTGCCGGCATCCATGGTGTCTGCCAGCCGTCATCCGCGAGCATGGCCTGCTCGGCCCGACGGTTTGGCCGCTGGGCGGCACGCGAGTTGGCGCGCAGCCGCTCCTGCGGCGAGTTGGGCCGCGCCATCACCCCGACGACTGCGGCGGTCGAGGTGCGACGGTCGTCGCGCTCATCGAGCGGGGCGGTCGGCAGCCAGCGTTGCACGACTGGCGAATTCCGGCTCCGCGAGGAACTTCCACACGCCCGTGTCCGGTAGGTCGCGCAGTGCCGGAATCCGGGCCCGCGCGGACGCAAGCGACTCGCGCTGCACGAAGTAACGAATCCTCGACTCCGCGCCCTCTCCGGAGGCGAAGCCCAATTCCAGCTCGCGCATGTTCCAGGTGCTGCCGAACATGTGGCCTGGCTGGCTGCGCGAGTCGCCGCAGCCCACGAGCGTCCACTTCCCTGTGGGTTCCGGAAAGTCTGGCGTGGGGCGTTCCGGAAAGTCTGGCGTCCTGCA
>DAIMFJ010000050.1:15258-20964 GCA_036724695.1 Planctomycetota bacterium | reverse complement strand
TCAACCCCGCAGCAGACGTGCGACCGCCTGTTCGCGGAGCAGCCGCGCCTGGGCGTCGCGGCCGAGCAGCGCCAGGACCTCGGCGAGCACCTCGCAGACGGTCTCGGTCGGCCCGAGGGTCTCGGCGGCCATGCGCGCCGCCCGTTCGGCATCGTCCCGGCGGCCCTGGCGGGCCAGTTCGCGGGCGACCAGCAACATCGTGCCTTGCAGTGGGCACAGCTCGAGCAGCTCCCGTGGCTCGAGGCTGTTCGGATGGCGGTCGAGCAGCGCGGCCAGATGGCCGAACGCCGCCGGCGCCCTGGTGCTGCCGAACGCCTTGGCTGCACCCCGCACGTCGCCTTGCCTGGCCAACCATTCGCCGAGCAGGATCCCCCCACTGCCGCCGGTCGGATCGAGCCGCTGCAAGCGCTTTGCGATGCGCCTGGTGGCGCTCTCGTCGCCGGCGGAGAGCCGGTCGTCGCCCCAGCGCCGCAGCCACTGCACGAGGTGCTGGCGTTCGGCACCGCTGCGCGCTGGCGGCACGGCTTCGACCAGTTTCTCCTGGGCATCGACGGTCGCCGCGAGGTCACCGCGCGCCGCCTGCAGGTCGCGCCACTCGGCGAGCAGCACGGCATCGTCCGGGAAGCGGGCGAGGGCTGCGGCGACCTCCTCGCCGAGGGTCTCGGGCAGCACCTTGCCCTGCCGAACGAGGACCCGGCAACGCAACTGCAACAGCGAACGCAGCAGTTCCTTCGGCAGATCGCGCTCGACGACGCGAGCCAACCAGCCGAGCGCTTCGTCGACCCGGTCGCGCTCCAGCGCCAGGCGGGCGAGCTTCAAGGACGCGTCGGCGACGACGTGCGGGTAGCGGTCGGGTGCCGGACCGCGGTAGCGCGCCACCTTCGCGAACGCCTCGCGGCAGTGGCGGTGGTCGTGCGAGACCAGGCGAGCGGTGGCCGCCAGGTGCCTGCCGAGGACCGCTTCGCCGCGCATCGTCGCGACCCGCGATCGCAACAGCCAGAACACCAGTGCCCCACCGAGCGTGAACGCGACCAGCAGCAGCAGGATGCGACCGACGGTGGTCTCCAGCATCGGCTGCAGGACCCGGAAGCCGAGGTCGAGCAGCTTCAGCAGGACGTCGACCGCCGGTCCGAACAGGGCCAGCAGCACCAGGATCGGCAGCGCGATCACCAGGAGCCGCAGCCACGGGTTCTTCGGCAGCAACAACCGGACCGGTGCGGTCAGGGTCCGGCGGACGAGATGACCCAGGTCAACCACCGCGCACCTCCGGGTTCTTCGGCGGCTGGCGCAGGCCGTGCAAGGTCTGCTCGAGCCGCAAGCGCAGGTTCATGTCCCGTTCGTCGGCCCGCAGCGAATCCAGCGCTGCGGCGGCGGCTGCCGACCCGATGGCGCCGAGCGCACGGACGATCTGGGCGCGTCGGTTGGTGTGCCGGTTGACCAACGATCCGGCCAGTCGCTCGAGCCAGCCGACCTCTCCATACGCCTTGGCGAGCGCTGGCACGGCGGCGTCACCGATCCGCCGCAGCACGTCGCAGACCTGTTCGTCGAGGCCCGTCGGCTCGGGACCGAAGGTGTCGCAGAGGCGCCGGGCCGCCGCCTCGCCGCCTTGGGCCAACAGGTCACCCAGGGCCGCGCGCAGCTCGATGGCCGCTTCCGGGTCGGTGTAGGCCGCCAAGAGGTGGTCGAGACCGGCGTCACCATGGCCGCGCAGGATCCGGGCGGCGGTCGTGCGCAAGGCCGGGTCGAGCAGGCGGGCGATCAGGATCCGCGCCAGCGAGCGGCTGGTGCCGCGCCGGACCAGCACCGCTTCGAGCACGGCCGGCTGGCGGCTGCCGGGGATCGCCAGCAGCACTTCCTCTTCGCGGTGGAAGGTCGGCTCGAGCAACAGCACCTCGGCGAGGAAGTGGCCGGCTGGCACCGCTTCGAGGAAGCGACGCAGCACCGTGGCATCGCAGCGGTTGAGTCGGTGCAGGATCTCGACCGGTGGGAAACGCTCGAGCACCAACTGGAACTCGCCGACGTCGGCCAGCCCGAGGAAGTAGTCGATCAGGATCTTGCGGTGTTCGGGTCGAGCCGAGGCGAACAACGCGGCCACATGCGGCAGGGCTTCGCGGTCGAAACCTTGCACGACGCGGCCGACCAGCGCCGCCGGCGAGCGGCTGCCGAGCGGCAACAGCCGTTCCTGTTCGAGCGCATCGCTGGCGGCGAACAGGGCCGGCGCGATGCTCGGCCCCATGCGTCGCAACACCTCGACCGCCAGCTCGCGGCGGCGGTCGTCGCCGTGCCAGGCGCGGGCCAGCACCTCGGGCACGGCGCGCTCCCGCAGGACGACCAGGGCCTCGCGCGCGCTGCTCGCCGCCGTCGTATCGCTGCCGTCGAGCGCCTGTTGGGCGAGTCGCCGCACGTAGGCGTCGTTCTGTTCGATGGCGTCCATGCACTGCGAGGCGGAGGCCAGCTCCGCGAGCAGCAATGGCTCGCGAGGCACGGGCGCGCCGGCCGCTCCGCAGACGGCGCAGTCGGCATCGGCGAATTCCAGCGGCGCCGCACAGCGTGCACACGACCACGGTGCACGGGGTCCGGGACGGGTGGCGGCACCTCGCTGTTCCGGTCCAGCCTCGGCAGCCGCAGGGGCCAGGCCCTGGTCCGTCGCGGCGGGTACGCCCACACGGCTCGGCGGGCGCGCCGAGCGGGTCGCCGGTAGCGCGACTTCGGCCCGGCCCGGGTTGGCCGGCAGCAGAGCCCCGGTGTCGAGCCATTTGGCGGCCACGGCGTCGCCCCCGTGATCCGCGGCGTCGATGCGGGCGGCGAGCAAGACCACCCCGTCGCCGTGCCGATCGCTCGCGCGAGCCATCTGCAGCAGCTGACGCGCGCCTTGGGCATCGCCGGCCGCGAGGCTGCGCAGCCCAGCTTCGGCTGCCGCTCGCGCCACCTCGCGGGCCAACCACGGTTGGGCTCCGGGTCCACCGCGAAGGGTCAGCAAGCGCCGGCCAGCGCGCGCTGCGGCTGGGAAGTCGCTGTTGCGCAGCCTGGTTCGCCAGACGAACTCCCACGCATCGGCGCGGGCCGGCACGGCCGCCAAGGCCGCTTCGGCGACATCGCCGGCTTCGGCGATCTGACCGGCGGCAAGCAGGCTCTGTGCCAGCAGGAGGTCGTTCTCGGCACTGTCGATGCCGAACGCGGTCTTCAGGTAGACGTGGTGTTTGTTGGCTTGGGCTGCCTCGCCCAGGCCGGGCAGCACCTTGCCGAGCAGGAGTCGCGCCAGCAGGTTCTCGGGATCCTGTGCGACGACGGCTTCGAGCCGTTTGCGGGCTCCGCCAAGGTCCCCCTGCAGCGCCTGTTCGACCCCGAGCAGGTAGTCCGCCAACGCCGAACGGCGGCGCGCGCCCTGGACCAGCCGAGCCAACCGCCACCAGACCAACAGCAACACCGCGAACAGCAGCATCGCCAGCAGCACCTCGACGACACCGGGCTGCGTGCCGAACGAGTACAGCCAGTCGAACCACCCCGCACCGGCGGCGCTGGGGTGGCTCACTGCGGCCGGTTGCTGTGGCAGCTGCATCGCACCGACCTGCACGCGGCTACGAGCGCGCCTCGGCGACGCCCACGGGGCTGGTGGCGACCGCGCCCGTCGGCATGCTGCGCCTGGCCTTCTGCAGGGCGCTGCCCAGCAATCGGTCCAGCAAGGCTGGGAAGTCCAGGCCGGCGGCGGCGGCGGCTTGCGGCAGCAGACTGGTACCGGTCAGGCCGGGGATGGTGTTCGTCTCGAGGACCACGGGACCGTCCTTGGTGACGATCATATCGGTGCGCGACATGCCGTCGCAGACCAGCACCTCGTGGCAGCGACGGGCCAGCGCCTGCACGGCGGCGATCTGCTCGGCCGAAAGCCCGCGCGGTGGCACGACCTCTTCGGTCCCACCGGGCAGGTATTTGGCTTCGTGCGTGAACCAGGTCGCGCAGCGCGGGTAGATGCCGACCGGGGGCAACGGCTGCAGGCCATGGCCGGTGTTGCCGAGGACTGGGACGGTGATCTCCTCGCCGACCAGTGCGCCCTCGGCGAACCAGCGCCGGAAGCGACCCCGGAATTCGGCCAGGAACGCGGCGAACTCCGCCAACGACGTGATGCGGTTGACGCCCACGGTGCTGCCCGAGGCGTCGACCTTGACGAACACCGGCGAACCCAGTTCGGCCGTCATCCGGGCGAACTCGGTGGCGGCGTCGGCCTGGTCGAGCGGCGTGTCCGGCACGTAGGCCTTGGCCAGTGGGATGCCATTGCTGGCGAACACCTCGCGCGTGCGCAGCTTGTCCATCGCCACCGCCGACGCGGCACAACCCGAGCCGACACACGGCAAGTCGTACAGCTCGAGCAGGCCCTGCACCGTACCGTCTTCGCCGTTCGGGCCGTGCAACACCGGGAACACCAGTTCGACGCCCGCGCGGTCGAGCAACCAGTCGAGTGCCGCCCCAGGCCGCAGGGGCCCATGGCTGGTCTCGGGGTCGCCGTGCTGCCAGGATTCGCCGCTGGCGATCGGCTGGCGGCGTGGCCACCAGCCGCCGTCGCGGTCGAGCCAGACCGGCCACACGCGCCACTTGCGGCGATCGAGATGCGCCAGGACCTGTTCGGCCGAACGCAGCGAGACGTCATGTTCCGGCGACCGACCGCCGGCGAGAACTGCGATGTCCATGCATCACCCCTCCGTTGGTGATCGGCACAGCATAGGCGCGTGGCGCAGGCGGCGGAACGACGAACTCCTGCTGTCGCTGTCGGCTCGACGAGCCGTCAGCTGGACGACGCCGGGCGCACGATCGGCAGGCCGGCGGCGGCGGCGGCGCCCCACAGGATCGCATCCGATTCGCCGAGGCTGGGCGCGAAGCGCAGTTGCTCGTGGATCAGGCGGGAGGTCGACTTCGGAACCTCCTGCACGATGCGCGTGCGCAACTCCGGCCAGCCGGTGAGCACCCCACCACCGAGCACGATCGCGGCTGGATTCAACAAGGTGCTCGCGTTGGCGCACAAGGTGATCGCGGCAGTTGCGGCGTCGTCGAGGATCAGGCGGGCGGCAGCGCCGTGCGGGCCGGGTTCGGCGGCCATCGCCACCACCCGGCCGGCGGTCCACTGCAAACCACCGGCGGCCGTGGGCGCGATCTCCTCGGCGGCGCGTTCGACGATCGCCCGGCCGCCGCAGTAGGCCTCGAAGTGGCCCAGCCCGCCGCACGGGCAGCGCCGGCCACCCGGACGGTAGATCGTGTGGCCGATCTCGCCGGCGGCGTTCTGGGCGCCCGCGTAGGGCCGGCCACCGACCATCAGGCCGATGCCGATGCCGGTGCCGAAGAACAAGCACAGCAGGGGATCGGCGCCAGCGGCGTGACCGCGGACGAACTCGCCCCACGCACTCGCGCGGCCGTCGTTCAGGATCGTGGTCGGCAGCGCGAACCGTTCGTGCACATGGCTGGCGAGCGGGTAGCCGTCGAGCGGCAGGTTCGGCGCGCGGTCGATGCGCCGCCCATCGGGCGGAATCACGCCCGCGGTACCGAAGCCGGCGCCAGTGGGCGCCAGCCAGCCCTCGGGTCGGTTGGCCAGCACCGCGGCGACCGCGGCGTCGAAGGCGGCGAGGAACTGGCCTCGTTCACGCACGGTGGGGAACTGCTGGACGGCCGCCACCGTCAGGTCGGCGGCGACCGGCGCCGCGCCGCTGCCGTCATAGAGCT
>DAIMFJ010000050.1:9053-15248 GCA_036724695.1 Planctomycetota bacterium | reverse complement strand
CCAGCGCGAACCGGCATTTGGTGCCGCCGAGATCACCGGCGAGAACGGTCTGCAATCAATCCTCCGACAGCGCTTCCATCAGCTCGTCGAGCAGCTTGACGAGGTGTTGGTTCTGGTGTTCGAGCACGGTGACGCGCTTCATGATCTTCTCGACGATCGGCGGCAGCAGCGTCTCGAGGCACACCGACTTGACCAGCTGGAAGGTCTCGACACGCTGCGGGCTGGTGTGCTGGTCGAAGTGGAAGTGGTACGCGTTCTGCAGGGCCTGCGCAGTGTGCTCGAGGATCTCGCGGGCGACGTCGGCCTGCTCCTCGGCACCCATGTGCGACATCTTGAACGCTTCGACCTTGTAGCGATGCAGGGCTTCCTTCAGCTTGGCTTTCATGGTTCTCGGTCTCCGGCCCGCTACCGCGGGGGTTGGGGAGTCGCCTGCCAGCGTGGCATACGGCCTCCGGGAAGAGGAGCATCTGGTTAGAGGATCCTAGCGCAGATCGCAACGGGCCGAAGGGCGAAGCCGGCAGATGCCGACGCTCGTTGGCCAGGGCCCCTCGCCATGGGCGGTGGGCCCGTTCGCCAGGTCGCGCCGGACCGGCAACCGCAGCGTGGCCGGCCGGCGCGGCAGCGCCAGCGCCTGCCGTCGATCAGACGCGCCCGATCAGCAGGCAGGTGTTGTGGCCACCGAAGCCGAGCGAATTCGAGATCGCGTAGTCGACACGTTGCTGGCGCGCCTCGTTGGGCACGTAGTCGAGATCGAGTTCGGGGTCCGGGGTCTGGTAGTTGATCGTCGGGTGCACGTTGCCGGTGCGGATCGACATCGCCGCCGCCGCCAACTCGATCGCTCCCGAGGCGCCCAGCAGGTGGCCGACCATCGACTTGGTCGACGAGACGCAGAGCTTCCTGGCGTGGTCGCCGAACACACGCTTGATCGCGGCGGTCTCGATCTTGTCGTTGAGCTGCGTGCTGGTGCCGTGCGCGTTGACGTACTGGACCTGCTCGGGCCGTACCCCGCCGTCGCGAAGCGCTTGCGCCATCGCCCGGCTCGGGCCGTCGGCATCCTCGTTGGGGGCGGTGATGTGGTAGGCGTCGTCGGTCGAGCCGTAGCCGAGCACCTCGCAGAGGATCGGCGCGCCGCGCCGCCTGGCGTGTTCGTATTCTTCGAGCACGAGGGCCGCTGCACCTTCGCCCATCACGAAGCCGTCGCGATCACGATCGAACGGCCGCGACGCGCGCTGGGGGTCGTCGTTGCGGGTCGACACGGCCTTCAGCGCGCAGAAGCCGCCGAGGCCGAGTTCGGTGGTCGCCGCCTCGGCGCCGCCCGTCAACATGACGTCGGCTTCGCCGTACTGGATCGTGCGCAAGGCGAGGCCGATCGCGTGGCTCGAGCTCGCGCAGGCCGACGACGTCACGTAGCACGTGCCCATCAAGCCGAACCGGATCGCCGCCTGGCCGGCCATCGCGTTGGCCATGATCTTGGGGATGAAGAACGGGCTGATGCGGTCGGCACCGCGCTCGAGCACCATCGCCTTGCAGGCCTCGATCTCGTCGATGCCGCCGATGCCGGTGCCGGTGATGCACCCGGCGCGCGTGCGGTCCTCCTGGTCCATGCTCAACCCGGACGCCTTCATCGCCTCGTCGGCGGCGACCAGGTAGAACATCGAGAACTTCTCGATGCGTTTGGACTCGGTCTTCGGGAAGTACCGGGCGGCGTCCCAGTCCCAGACGTCGCAGGCGAACTTGCAGTTGTGTTTGGTGGTGTCGAAGCGGGTGATCGGGCCCGCCCCGGACTTGCCAGCCAGCAGGCCTGCCCAGGTGGCATCCATGCCGATGCCGAGCGACGAAACCGCACCGATGCCGGTGATGACGACGCGACGCTTGCTCATGATGTTTGGCTGCGTAATCGGTAGCCCAAGGAACCCAGCGGACGCGGGCTGCCGGGTGCCGCGCCTGCCGGCGTGCAGCGGATCGGGCGGCACCCGGGCCGAGCCAGCAGGACGAGACGTGTGCCGGCCAACCGGCCTCTGCCACGAGGCCGAGCCGGCGTCACCACGCCTCGGTAAGCCGGGCCGGCTACGGGCCGGCCCTCGAGTGATCCGTACCTGCAGAGCAGGTACACGGGGCTCAGTTCAGCTTCGCCGAGATGTACTTCACGGCGTCGCCGACGGTCTGGATCTTCTCGGCGTCCTCGTCCGGGATGTTGATCTCGAACTCGTCCTCGAACTCCATGACCAGTTCGACCGTGTCGAGCGAATCCGCTCCCAGGTCGTTGATGAACGACGTCTCGGGCGAGATCTTGTCCCGGGTGGTCCCGAGCTGCTCGCAGACGATGTTGTGGACGCGTTCTTCGATGTTTTCAGCCTTCGACACGTTTGCCTCGTGAACTTCAGATGGTTGTGGTGACTGCGGACCGTACCGGCGCCGCCACCTGGGAGAAAGTCGTCAGGGAAGGTGGGAGTGAAAATCCTGTCGTCAGCGGGTCATGCCGCCGTCGACGACCAGGGTCTGGCCGGTGATGTAACCAGCCGCCTCGGAACACAGGAAGGTGACGGCGTGGGCGACGTCTTCGGGCTGCCCGAAGCGACCCAGCGGGATCTGCTCCAGCATCGCCTTGGCGACCTCGGCCGGCAACGCGGCGGTCATGTCGGTGGTGATGAAGCCAGGCGCCACCGTGTTGACGGTGATGCCACGGCCGCCGAACTCCTGCGCCAGCGATTGCGACAGTGCCACCAGACCGGCCTTGCTGGCGGCGTAGTTGGCCTGGCCGGCGTTGCCGGTCAAACCCACCACCGAGCCGATGTTGACGATCCGCCCGCCGCGGGCCTTGGCCATGCTGCGCGCGAACGCCTTGCAGACCAGGAACACGCCGCGCAGGTTGGTGTTCAGCACCGCGTCGAAGTCGTCGTTCGACATGCGCAGGAACAGGCCGTCGCGGGTGATGCCGGCGTTGTTGACGAGCAGGTCCAACCGGCCGGCTTGGTCGAGCACCGCCTTGGCCAGCGCTTCCACGCTGGCCGGATCGGCGACGTCGGCGACCAGCGCATGGCCTGGCCCAGCCGCCAGCGCAGTGATCGCGGCCAGCGTGTCGGCGCAGCCACCGGCCTTGGTCGACGTGCAGAACACGGTCGCACCGTGGCGAGCCAGGTCGACGGCGATGGCGCGACCGATGCCGCGCGAGGCGCCGGTCACGAGAGCGATCTTGCCGGAGAGTTGCATGACGGGATGGCGAGGAGAGGTCGGACTGGCCGACCTGCCGGTCGGCATAGTGTTGCGGGTGGCGCGCTCAGGTTCCAGTGTCGGGTCGCGGCGGCGGCCTCAGCCGTGCTCGGGCCTCACCAGCGCACCACCAGATGGCCCCAGGTCATGCCCGCACCGAACGCCGGCATGACCACCAGTTTGCCCTTCTGCAGGCGGCCCGCTTCGTAGGCTTCGCGCAGCGCGATCGGCACCGACGCGGCAGCCGTGTTGCCGTAACGGTCGATGTTCGCGAACACGTACTCCATCGGCATGCCGATCTGCTCCATCGCCGATTCGATGATCCGCTGGTTGACCTGGTGCGGCACGATCACACCGATCTGGTCCCTGCCGTACTGGTCGACGACCTTCTGCACCATCTCGGCGAACACGCGGACCGCGAAGCGGAACACCTTGGTGCCACCCATCTTCATGTGGTGCAGCCCCTGGGCGATCGATTCCGGGGTGGTCGGGATGCGGCTGCCGCCAGCCGGCTGGGCCAGCACGTCCTCGGCACCACCTTCCATGCTGATCGAGCCACCGAGGAACTCCCCGCGGCCGGCCCGGTCGAACGACGTGAACACGGCTGCACCCGCCCCGTCGCCGAACAGCACGCAGGTGTTGCGGTCCTTGTAGTCGAGGATGCGGCTCAGGATCTCGGCCCCCACCACCAGCACGTTCTTGCACTGGCCGGACGAAACGAAGCCCTTGGCCACCTGGGCCCCGAACACGAACCCGCTGCACGCCGCGGAGAGGTCGAAGCCGCCGGCCTTCTTGGCGCCGAGGTCGAGGCCGAGGCGGCACGCCGTGGCCGGGAACGACTGGTCGGGCGTCACCGTCGCGACGACGATCAGGTCGAGCTCCTCGGGCGACATCTGCGCGTCGGCGAGCGCTTGCCGGGCCGCGTGCAGGCACAGCGTGCTGGTGATCTCCTCCGGTGCGGCGATGTGCCGTTCGCGGATGCCGGTGCGCTGCACGATCCACTCGTCGGAAGTGTCGACCAGCTTCTCGAGATCGTGGTTGGTGAGCACCTTCTCGGGCACGTAGCGGCCCAGGCCGGCGATGCCAACGGGGATCAGGGCGGTCATCGGTCGTCTCCTTCCTGTGGGGCGTGAGGGGGCTTGGGCACGTTGGCGATCGCGCAGTTCGACGGGCGCTCAGGTGGTCGCCCGGCTGCCAGCCGGCTCGTCGCCGCTGGTCGCCGGCAGCTGCACCTTGCGGGCGGCCTCGACGATGTGCTCGTTGACCTTGCCGTCGAGGGCGCGCAACGCAAAGCGCAACGCATTGGCGAACGCCGGCGCGCGCGACCGGCCGTGGCAGATCGTCACGATGCCTTCGACACCGAGCAGCAGCGCGCCGCCGTACTCGGCGAAGTCGATGCGCTTCATCGTGTCGCCGAGGATCGCCTTCTGCTGGGCCGGATCGACGGCGACCTTCTTCATCAATCCTGCGACGTGGCGGATCAGGTACTCGGCGACGCCTTCGCTGACCTTGAGCAACACGTTGCCGGTGAACCCGTCGGTGACGATCACGTGGAAGTCACCCTGGAACACGTCGGTGCCTTCGCAGTTGCCATGGAACTGGATCGGCATCTGCTTCATCAGGGCGCGGGCCTCGCGGACCAGCGAGTTGCCCTTGAGTTCTTCGCTGCCGATGTTCAGGATGCCGACCTTGGGCTCGGCGACCCCCAGCGTGCCGCGGTAGTAGGCCGAACCCATCAGCGCGTACTGAGCCAGGTGCAGGGGCTTGGGTTGCGGGTTGGCGCCGACGTCGAGGACCAGGAACGGGTGCTTCTCGCCTTGGATGATGGCGCCGATCGCCGGGCGGCGGATGCCTTCGAGGCAGCGCAGGCCGAGCGTCGAGGCGGCGACGACGGTGCCGGTGGAACCAGCGCTGACGAAGCCGCCGGCGACCCCGTCCTTCACCAGTTGGATGCCCACCGCGATGCTGTTGCGCGGTTTCTTGCGCATCGCGTCGGTCGGCGAGTCGTCGCAGGTCAACAGGTCGGGGGCGTCCTGGATCGCGATCTGGTCGACCGGCAGGTTCTGCGCCGCGAGTTCGTTGCGGACCAGTTCGGTCGGCCCGGTGAGCACCAACTGGTCGGGTCGCACGAAGCCCTGCGCCAAGGCCAACGCGACACCGGCCACGGCCTCCTTGGGCGCGTGGTCACCGCCAACCGCATCGAGCACGATCTTGGTCACGGATCCTCCAACTGCTGCAGTACCGCCGCGGCGACGGCTGGTCGTCGGGTCGCACGAGCCCGACCGACCGCACCGAAGGCTGGGTCTCGTCGGCCCAGGTCGCCATCTCCGGTTCTAACGCCCGGTGGCACCGATGCAGGCAAGGATTCCGTCCTGCCAGGCACCAGTACCGACCGAGAGAGCTTCACACCCCAGCTGCGGCTTCGCCCGCGGGTTACCGCGGCTGGGCAGGCGCGCAACCGAGCGTTTCGTGGCGCCCCGGCGCACGCGGCGCCACGGCGATCGCGAAGCCGCTCCGCTGGCGCGGAGTCGCTGGCACAGATCAGCCGTTGTCGGCCAGCAGGATCTGCTTGCCGCGGTAGTGACCGCAGGCCTTGCAAATCGTGTGCGGACGGATCATCGCGCCGCAGTGGGTGCAACGCACCAGCTGGGCGCGGGTCAGGGTCAGGTGGGCGCGACGGTGGCCTTTGCTCGCGCGGCTCAGCTTACGCTTCGGGTTTGCCATGGGTCTCTGTCAGGGCCGCCGCCTGGGCGGTCGGCGCAGTCCGGGAAAGGAAGGGCTAGCAGAGTACGGACCAGTTGGCGCAAGTCAATGCCGACCTTGCGGCTAGGCGACAAAGCGGCACCGGTGGTCCGCCGCCCGAGCGGTCGACCGCACATCCTGTTGCGCGGCCTGCGCCGTCTGCTGAGCGCGGTGGTGGTCGCGAACGATCTCGAACTGACGCCCCTGCGCGTGGTGTCGCGGCTGTCGAACGTGGTGCCCGCG
>DAIMFJ010000050.1:0-9043 GCA_036724695.1 Planctomycetota bacterium | reverse complement strand
CGGCCGCCAGCGCGGCCTGCACGGCGGCGGCCGCCGCGTCGAGGTCCTTGGCGGAAGTGCCTTTGCCCATCGCCATTTCCGGCCGGCCGCCACCACCCCCACCGAGCACGTTGGTGGCCGCCTTGAGCAGGTCGCCAGCCTTGATCTTGCCCGTGAAGGCGGGATCGACGACGGCCACCAGCTGCACCTCGTCGCCGGCCGGCGAGAGGGCGCACCCCACCAGCGGCGCCAACGCCTTGCTGGCCTTGCGCATCAACTCCTGCAGGTCCTTGCCACCGATCCCAGGGCGCACGAACACCACCGTGCGGGCCCCACCGGCCTGGCGGGCCACGGCCTGCAGCTTCTGCAGTTCGGCCTCGAGATCCGGGGCGAGCGCCTTCTCGAGGTCCTTCCTGACCTTCTTGAGTTCGTCGGTGAGCTCCTGCACACGGTCGACGACCTTGCCCGCCGGCACCTTGAGCGCGGTCGCCAGGGTGGCCACCTGCTGCCGTTCGCGCTGTGCGTGCTCGAGGGCGACCAGACCGGTCACCGCCTCGATGCGGCGCGTGCCAGCCGCCACCGCGGTCTCACTGACGATCCGGAACGTGCCGATGTTGCCGGTGTTGTGCACGTGGGTGCCGCCGCACAGTTCCTTGCTGAAGTCGCCGACCTGCAGCGTACGGACCTGTTCGCCGTACTTCTCGCCGAACAGCGCGACGAATCCGGCTGCCTTCGCCTCGTCGAGACGGCGCACGACGGCCGCCACCTCCGCGGCCGCGAGCACCTGCTCGTTGACCAGCTGTTCGATGCGCTGCAGCTGTTCGGCCGACGGCTTCTCGGGCTGGGTGTAGTCGAAGCGCAGGCGCTCGGGCGCCACTTCGGAACCGGCCTGGCTGACGTGTTCGCCGAGGACCTGCTTGAGGGCGGCGTGCAGGAGGTGGGTCGCCGTGTGGTTGCGTTCGGTGGCGCGTCGGGCTGGCGCGTCGACCTCGAACCGGGCCGCCTGACCCGCTTCGAGGTGGCCTTCCTGGACGATCGCCTGGTGCAGATGGAAACCGTCCAGTGCGGTGGTGTTGACCACCTCGGCAACGCCGGTCGGGGTGCGGATCGAGCCGCGGTCGCCGACCTGGCCACCACCCTGTGCGTAGAACGGCGTCACGCCGCCGACCAAGACCACCTTCTGGCCGTGGGTCGCCCGCGGCAGCAGCACGTCGCCATCGCCGACGATCGCCGACAGCGGCGTCTCGGCCGCCAAGGTGCGGTAGCCGACGAATTCGGTGCGCTGGTGGCCGGCGTCGCGGAGCTTCACCGCGACGCTGGCGGTGAACACGGCGTCGGCGGTCGTCATGCTGGCTCGCGCACGCTGCCGCTGCGCTTCCATCGCCGACTCGAAACCGGCGACGTCGAGGCGATGGCCACGTTCCTCCATGAACTTCTCGGTGATGTCGACCGGGAAGCCGTAGGTGTCGTGCAGCGTGAACGCGAACTCGCCGCTGTCGGCGGTGGCGGCCGTCCCGGCGGGTTTCGCGGCCTTGGCCAGGAACTCCTCGAGCCTGGCCATGCCTTGCCGGTACACGGTCAGGAAGTTCTCCTCCTCGCCGCGGATCACCGCCCGACACTGCGCGGCGTTGTCGCGGACCTCGGGGTACTGGTCCCCCATGCGTTCGCCGACCAGCGCGACCATCTCGAACAGGAAGGGCTTGTGCAGCCCGAGCTCGTAACCGTCGCGAGCGGCGCGGCGCAGGATCTTGCGGACCACGTAGCCACGGCCTTCGTTGCTGGGCAGCGCCCCATCGGCGATGCAGAAGGTGATCGCGCGGATGTGGTCGGCGATCCGGCGCATCCGGATGTCGCGCCGGGAGTCCGTGCCATAGGCGATGCCGGTCAGCCGGCCGAGGTGCTCGAGGTACGGGGCGAACAACTCGGTCTCGAAGTTGTTCTTCTTGCCTTGCAGCACCGCGGCGATGCGCTCGAGGCCGAGGCCGACGTCGATGTTCTTCTGCGGCAACGGCACCAACGAACCGTCCGACTGGCGATCGAACTGCGTGAACACGCAGTTGCCGACCTCGGTGAACCGGTCGTCGGGCAACGACTGCAGACCGGCCTTGGCCGGGTACGGCTCGCCGGGTCGGTTGTCGAAGTAGATCTCCGAGCACGGCCCGCACGGTCCGTTCGGCCCCTTGCTGGGGGCTTCGGCCGGCCAGAAGTTCTCCTTCTCGCCGAACCGGAACACCTTGTCAGGCGACAGACCGACCTGCTTGGTCCAGATCGCGAAGGCTTCGTCGTCGTCCTGGTAGATCGTCACGACCATCTGCTCGGCGGGGATGCCGCAGACGTCCTTGAAGAACGACCAGATCCACGGGATGCACTCGGCCTTGAAGTAGTCGCCGAACGAGAAGTTGCCGAGCATCTCGAAGAACGTGTGGTGGCGGGCCGTGAACCCGACGTTGTCGAGATCCGGCACGCGCAGGCACTTCTGCGAGGTCGTGATGCGCTTGTGCGGCAGCGTTCCTTTGCCGAGGAACATGTCCTTGAACTGGTTCATGCCAGCCCCGGTGAACAGCAGCGTCGGGTCGTTGGCGGGCACCAACGAATCGGAAGCCATCACCTGGTGGCCGTTCTTGGCGAAGAAGTCCAGGTAGCGGGCGCGGATCTCGGCAGCGGAGAGCGGTTTCATCGGCGGATCGTGCGAACCGGGCAGGGTTCGCGGGGCGAACGTTGTATCGAAACGCCCCGCGGCGCGCCAATGCGGTGACGCCGGAAGCCATGGCCACCAGCGCGAAACCAGCTCCCCATCGCGGGTGAAACCAGATCCCCATCCGGGGAAGGCCAGATCCCCATCCGGGGAAGGCCAGATCCCCATCCGGGGAAGGCCAGATCTCGCGAGGGAGCCGCGACAACCCCGATCAGCTGGAGGCCGCAGTGCTGCTGCCGGCCGCCGGTCGGATGGCGGCTGGCCGGCCCGCATTCGGGCTGGCTGCCGCAGCCGCAGCCCCTCCTGCGCCTGCCCCACCACCAGCCGCCGTACCCGGCGTCGGTGCCGTCTTGGGCAACGCAGCTTCCAGCACCTTGACCTCGATCTCCCGGGCCATCTCGGGGTTCTCCTTCAAGAACTCGCGGGCCTTCTCGCGACCCTGGCCCATCCGGGTCTCGCCGTAGCTCAGCCACGTACCCGATCGCTTGACGACGCCGAGTTCGGTGCCGAGGTCGAGCAGTTCGCCGAGGCGGTTGATGCCCTCGTTGAACAGGATGTCGAACTCGGTCTTCATGAACGGCGGCGCGATCTTGTTCTTGACCACGGTAGCCTTGGTGCGGGCCCCGATCGGTGTCTCGCCGTCCTTGATCGTGCCGATGCGGCGGATGTCGATGCGGATCGACGAATAGAACTTCAGCGCCCGGCCGCCGGTGGTGGTCTCGGGGCTGCCGAACATCACGCCGATCTTCTCGCGGATCTGGTTGATGAACACCAGCATCGTCTTGGACTTGGCGGTCACGGCGGTCAGCTTGCGGAGCGCCTGGCTCATCAAGCGGGCCTGCAGACCGACGAACGAGTCACCCATCTCGCCCTCGATCTCGGCCTTGGGCACCAAGGCCGCGACCGAGTCGATCACGATCACGTCGACGGCCCCGGACTTGGCCAGCGTCTCGCAGATGTCGAGTGCTTGTTCGCCGTTGTCGGGCTGCGAGATCAGCAGGGAATCGAGGTCGACGCCCAGCTTGCGCGCGTACTGCGGGTCGAGCGCGTGCTCGGCGTCGATGAACGCGCAGACGCCGCCGGCGCGCTGGGCGTTGGCGACCACGTGCAGCGTCAGCGTCGTCTTGCCCGACGACTCCGGCCCGAAGATCTCGACGACGCGCCCGCGCGGCAGGCCCTTGCCGCCGGTGGCGATGTCGAGCCCGACCGACCCGGTCGAGATGCCCTCGATCGGCTTCTCGACGCGGTCGCCCATGCGCATGATCGAACCTTCGCCGTGGGACTTGTGGATCGCCGCGAGCGCATCCTGGAGCGCTTCGCTGATGGCTGGTTTGCTGCTGTCGTTGGCCTTGAGCTTGCTCACGTTCCCTCCCGGGGAATGCTGGTGGTAGGTCAAAGGAGCACCATACCGCCGACCCGAACAAAAGCCAAACACTTTCCGCGGATCGGTCGTGGTGCCAAGGGTGGTTCGGCCGGCGGGTCGGACGCCCCACCCCGCCTTGAAAGTGCCTTGGGCGAGCGCGCCGGCCCACAAAATCCGCGATTTTCCGGAGGTTCGTCAGCGTTCGCGACGCTGCAGGTCGCGCAGCTCCTGGAGGCGCCGGGTGTAGGCTCGGTTGATCGCCCGGCGGCGCAGGCGGCCGAGCAGGCGCTGCGGGTCGTCGGCAGCGACCACCGGTAGTTCGTCGAGGCGCACCAGATCGAACTTCTCCAGCGCGGTGTGCAGGTCGTCGCGCGGCGTCACCGTCACCGGTTGTTGGGTCATCAGGTCGCCGGCGATGGTCAGTCCGTAGACCTCGCGGTCGAAGGCGAACTGCCGCACGTCGTTGGCCGAGAACACCCCGACGAAGCGTCCCGATCCGTCGACGACGTGGAAGTAGTCTTCGCGACTCTCGACCAGCAGTTGCACGATCTGGCCGAGCGGTGTGGCGATCGGGACCGGCGCCAGCCCGCCCGGTTCGAACACGTCGGCGACCGTCATGCGCTCGAGCAGTGCCACCTGGTACTCGCCGGCGTGGGCCGGTGAGTCGGCGCGGTTGGCGACCTGCTTCTGGTACAGCGCGAACGGACGGCTGCACAGGAACGTGCACCCGCAGACCCACATCGCCGGCAGCAACAGCTGGTAGCTGCCGGTCATCTCGGTGACCATCACGATCGTCGAGATCGGCGTCTTTGCCGCGCCGGCGAAGAAGCCGCACATGCCGACCACCGCGAAGGTCGCGGGATTGGCGACCAGTCCGAGCTCGCCGCCGACCAGTCCGACTGCGCCGCCGACACAGCCGCCGATCACCATGCTCGGACCGAACACGCCTCCGCTGCCGCCGGCGGCGATCGTGCAGGCCGTCGCGACGACTTTCAGGGTCGCCACCACGAACAGCAGCCGCGCCCCCGCGAGCCCCAGGAGTTCGCCGTCGAGGGTGCTCTGCAGGATGCCGTAGCCGCCGCCGGCGATGCTGAGTGCCTGCTGGTCGCCGGTCAGGGTCCAAGCCAGCACGGCGAGCCCGCCACAGGTCGCCCCGCCGAGGGCTGCGACCAGCGGTTTGGGCAGCGGCAAGCGGCGAAACCACCGTTCGCTGCCGTAGAAGAACCGCGTGTAGAACGCGATCATCGGCACCAACACCAGGGCCAGGACGGTGTACGGCAGCAGTTCGCGCACGTCGGCGAACACGAAGCCCGGGCCGAGCGCGAACAGCGTGCCGAATTCGCCGTGCCAGCCGCAGAACACGCAATAGGCGGCCGCCGAGGCCAGGAAGCCCGGCATCACCACCTCGGCTTCGAGGTCGGCGTCGCGGTAGAGGATCTCGGCGGCGAACAAGGCGCCCGCGAACGGGGCCCGGAAGATCGCCCCCACCCCACCGGCCATGCCCGCCGCGAGCAGGATGCGGGTGCCGCGCGGCCCCAGGCCAAGCCAATGACCGAGGGCGGAACCGACTCCCGCACCGATCTGCGCGATCGGCCCCTCCCGGCCCGCACTGCCGCCGGTGCCGAGCGTCAGCGCACTGGTGATCGCCTTCAGCAACGGCACCCGCGCCCGGATCTCGCCGCCACGACGATGGTACGCGTCGATCGCCGCGTCGGTGCCGTGCCCTGCCGCTTCGGGGGCGAACCACTGGCACAAGAGACAACTCAGCCAGCAACCGAACGCTGGTACGACCAGCAGCAGCCACCAGGCTGGGGAACTGGCGGCGTCGTTCGCGAACAGGGCCAGTTCGCCGCGCGGACCACCGGGGCGGTAGCCAGCCAGGCCATGCAGGGCGAGGTGGATCACCCAACTGCTCAGGTATTCGAAGCCGATCGCGCCCAGGCCGGCGACCACCCCGACCAGTACCGACCACAGGTGGATCGAACGGGGCAGGGATGACCAGCGCCAAGGCACCCCCTTGTTGATCGCAGGAATCGGCACCCGGTGCAACCCCAAAGCCGGTCGCCAACAGCCGACCCAGGTTGCACAATGACAGGATGAGGACCTCGCTCCGTCCCAGCACCGTTGCGCCAGCCGGTCTGGTCGTTGCCCTGCTCGTCGGCCTCGGCGCCTGCCGTGGCGACGCTGTCGCGGAGCCGTCCGCGGCTCGATCGGCCGATGCGGGCGACCCGGCGTCGGCCGGCCCGGCGCCGACTCCCCCGACCCAGTACCTGCCGCTGCGGGAGCGTCCTGGCGGCGCGGCCGTGACACCGCGGTTCGCCCGGTTGGCGCCGCAAACCTCGGGCATCGACTTCGTCAACCTGCTGCGCCAACAGAACACCTACACCTACCTGACCAACGGTGCCGGGCTCGCCGCCGGCGACTACGACCAGGACGGCCTGGTCGACCTGTACTTCGTGTCGCAGGACGGACCCAACCGGCTGTTCCGGCAGGTCTCCCCGCTGCGCTTCGAGGACGTCACGGCGCGGGCCGGCGGCGTCGACGGCGGCGACGCCTGGGGCACCGGGGCGACGTTCGTCGACGTCGACGGCGATGGTCACCTCGACCTGTACGTCTGCAATCTGGAAGCGAAGAACCGCCTGTACAAGAACCGCGGCGACGGCACCTTCGAGGAGGCCGCCGCCCGCTTCGGCCTGGACTTCGTCGGCGGCTCGATGATGGCCGCGTTCGCCGACTACGACCGCGACGGCCACCTCGACGTCTACCTGCTGACCAACCGCGCGTTGCACACCGGCTGGCCGCTGACGCCCGAGGTGCTGCTCGGCATGCAGCCGCCCAAGGACACCGTGCGGCCGGTCGCGGCGATGGTGCCGACGCTGGCGCAATGGGACGAGGTGCGCGCGCTCGAGCGCGACGGCAAGCTGCACAGCGACCTCGACCTGCCACCGGCCCTGCGCGAGCACTTCCTGGTGTTCGGCGGCAAGGTGTTCATGACCGGGGCCGAGGATCGGCTGCTCCGCAACGACGGCGGTCGCTTCGTCGACGTCACCGCGGCGAGCGGCATCGCCGGCTACGGCATGGGCCTGTCGGCGACCTGGTGGGACTTCGACGACGACGGGTTCCCCGACCTGTACGTCGCCAACGACCTCGAGTCGCCCGACATCCTGTACCGCAACCGCGGCGACGGCACCTTCGCGAACGTCACCGCCGACGTGCTGCCGCACACCGCCTACTACGGCATGGGCAGCGACGCCGGCGACGTCGACGGCGACGGCCGCCTGGACTTCCTGGTCGCCGACATGAGCATGACGACCCACGAGAAGGCGAAGGTGCTGATGGGCGACATGAACCGCCAGCGCGACTTCCTGATCGGCAGCCGGCCGCCGCAGTACATGCGCAACGCGCTGTACCTGAACACCGGGCGCGGGGTGTTCCAGGAGGCCGGCATCCTGGCCAAGGTCGCCAGCACCGACTGGACCTGGAGTACGTTGTTCGGCGACCTCGACAACGACACGCGCCTGGACCTGTTCGTCACCAACGGCATCGCCCGCTTCGACATGGACCCGGATCTCGAACTGCGGGTCCAGCAGCTGTGGCGCGAACAGCGGCAGCAGGTCGCGCTCGAACTGATCCGCAACGTCCGCAAGGTGCCCGAGAGGAACCTCGCGCTGCGCAACGTCTCTGACCTCGAGTTCGCGAAGACCGGGTCCGACTGGGGGCTCGACCTCGAAGCGGTCAGCCACGGCGCGGCGCTGGTCGATCTCGACGGCGACGGCGACCTCGACGTCGTCGTCAACAACTTCAACGAAGTGGCGGCGGTCTACGAGAACCAGACCAAAGACGGCAACGCACTGGTCGTCGCGCTGCGCGGCCGGGCGCCGAACCCGTTCGGCGTCGGCGCGCGAGTCGTCGCCGAGCTCGCCGACGGCCGGCGGTTGGTGCGCGAGAACTGGTTGTCGCGCGGCTACCTGTCCGGGCAGCATCCCGAGGTGCACTTCGGCCTCGGCGCAGCCGCCAAGGTGCAGAAGCTGACGGTGCGCTGGCCGCAGGGGCAGCTGACCGAACTGGGCGAAGTCGCCGCCAACCAGCGCGTCGTCGTCCACGAACCCGCGGGCGATGCGGCGGCCCCGCGCGCCGCGGTGCCGCCCCCGACGTTCGAGACCGCCGCCGCGCCGCCGTTCGTGCACCGGGAGAACGACTTCGACGAATACGTCGACCAGCCGCTGCTGCCGAGCGGGGTGTCGCGCCTCGGTCCGGGACTGGCGGTCGCCGACGTCGACGGCGACGGCCGGGACGACGTGTTCGTCGGTGGCGCGCGCGGCCAGGCCGGGGCCTTGTGGCTGGCCACCGCGAACGGCTGGCGCGAGGCACCCGGGCCCTGGCGCGACGACGCAGCTTGCGAAGACGTCGCGGCGCTGTTCTTCGACAGCGACGGCGACGGCGATCTCGACCTGTTCGTCGCCAGCGGCGGCAGCGAGGTGCCAGCCGGCGACGCGACGCTGCAGGACCGCCTGTACCGCAACGACGGCGGTGGCCGATGGACGCGGCTCGCCGACGGGCTGCCCCTACTGCGCGAGTCGTCGGGGCACGCGGCGGCCGCCGATTTCGACGGCGACGGCGACGTCGACCTGTTCGTCGCCGGCCGGTTGGTGCCGGGTCGCTACCCCGATGCGCCGTCGAGCCGCCTGTACCGCAACGACGACGGCCGGTTCGTCGACGTGACGGCGGACCAGGCACCCACCCTGGCCACCGCCGGCATGGTCACCTCGGCGCTGTGGACCGACGCCGACGGCGACGGCGATCTCGACCTGTTGCTGGCCGCCCACTGGCAACCGATCCGGCTGCTGCGCAACGACGGCGGTCGCTTCGTCGACGCCACCAGCGACGCCGGCCTGGCCGCGGCGACCGGCTGGTGGAACAGCCTGTGCGCCTGGGACGTCGACCAGGACGGCGACCTCGACTACGTGGCCGGCAACCAGGGCCTGAACAGCAAGTACAAGGCGTCG
>DAIMFJ010000049.1:0-21258 GCA_036724695.1 Planctomycetota bacterium | reverse complement strand
GTGCTCTGGCCCACGGAATTGCTGCCCCAGGCGACGGCGACGCCGTCCGAACGCAGCGCCACGGCATGCGACGAGCCGGCGACGACCTTCGTCCAGGTCGTGTTCGCCGGCAACGTCGGCACCGTCAGGCTCGCGCCGTTCGCGTCCCAACCGACGAGCCCACCGTTCGACAGCAGCGCGAAACCCGCCGCGAACGTCGCCGAGGTCGGCATCGCGATCCGCACGTAGCTCGTGCCCACCGGCGGCGGTGGACCGTCGGGCAGGTTGGTCATGCCGTGCACCAGGATGCGTCCATCGCTGCGCAACACCGCAGTGACGTCGCTGCCGGCGGCGACATCCACCATCGGCAACGAATAGGTGTCGGTGTCGAAGCGCACACCGCCGAACGCCCGCAGGCTGCTCTGGGCGCTGACGCCACCCAGCAGGGTCGACACGACCGCTGCGATGGCCAGGGAACGGCGGAACGGGACCGATTGCCGGACGTCGGGCATCTTCAGGACCTCGGGGAGAGCAGCGAACTCGGCGGCGAGGGGGCAGCCGCCGTGGGGTCGGTCACGGCGGTTCCGAAGGACCGATGCGACCGGGAAGAGGGCACTCCAGCGTGAACCCATCGCCGCAAGAGCGCAAGGGGGTCAGGGCGTTTGCCTCGCCGACAGCGATTTCCGGGTCTCTCCAGCGCACCCGCCATGGGCCGCCAGGGCATCCCCCCTCTACGCAGGCTCCCGATCCGGATCTTCCCTGTACCGCGCAACCAGCGCCGCACACGCGGCGACATGCCGCTGGACCCGCGCCGCGTCCTTCTGCGAGTCCAGGAAGCGCCAATCCGGCACTCAGCACGCCGCGCCCGACCAACGCCGTCTCATGGCCCGAACCCCTGCTGCACGATCGCCAACACCAGGGCATCCACCTGCGGTGGGTCGACGTCGGCAGGCAATCGGGTCGACGACTCGACCTGTGACATCTCCTGCTGCAAGTCGCCGGCCAGGCGCTGCAAGGCCTCGAACGTCAACGCGCCGTCCCGGATCGCGGCAAGTTCCGCGGCATCCGCGCGGCGCACCCGCAACTCGCCCACCTTCATCACCTCCAGTCCCATGCGCATGAGGCGCACGAGGTGCATGGCGTGTTTGGTGTCGTAGCCATGCCTGCGTTCCAGATCACCTCGCGCCTGGTTGCGCTGCCGCTGCCAGGTCCGGTACGCGTCCCAGTGCTTTTGCGCAGCCCGATAGCGCTTCTCGGCGTCGAGCGTCGCCATCACGTCGCTCGGCAGCTGCAGAGCGCAGCTGGCGAGTGCCCGCAGGCGATCGTCCAGATCGGCGCCGGCGGCCGCCAGCAGGTCGCGACAGAGGTTGTCGAGACGCTCTTGCACGGCGATCCGGGCGGCCTTTGGCATCTCGACGGTGTCGATCCGGTAACTCTGGATGCGCTCGGCGAGGCTCGCTTCGATCCGGTCCCGATCGTCCGGGCTGAACGCACTGCCGGCACTCGAAAGACCGAATTCCTCACGGGTGGGCGGCCGCGACGGCGGGTGCAGCAGCCAGGAACGATGCGTCTCGATCCTCCGCATCTGGGCCAGCGCGTAGCCGAGGAACGTCTGCTGCACCTTCCTGGTCAGGAAGCGATGCCGCTCGTCGTGCAGGCGCCGCCAGGCTGGCGTCGCGAGGATCCAGTCGCGTTCGTCCGCGAACAGGATCTCGAGCGCATTGGGGTTCGCGTTCGCACAGAGACGGACGAACTTGGCGATCTCGAAGACGACACACTCGATCCTGTCGGTCGGCACGCCAGGTCCAGCCGACTGGTCGGCGAAGTGCGCCAGCACTGGCCCGGCGAGGGCCGCCGGCAGGCCACCCTCGTACTGCTCGAACGTCGAGTACAGTGACAACCGCACCGCGAGTGGCGCGACGCAGACGCCCCGGAGATCGAGATCCGAGCCGGCGTGCGCGGTGCCATGGGCACGACTGCCAGCCAGCGCGAGGAAGATCGTGCTCTGCTCGAACGGGAACATCGGCCACCTCAGCGACGCAGGCCTTCGAGCCTGGTCCGGACCACGAAGTCCTGCAGGGCAGCCACCGAAGTCGGGGCTTCCGGAAGCCGACTCGCCTCGTAGGCCGCCTGCAGCGTCGTCTCCAGGCGGTCGAGGATCGAGCCGTGCCGTTCGCCGTCGCGCGCGTCGAGCGGCATCTTCTCTGCGCCCTCGCGTTTGCGACGGACCAACTCGTCGATCTCGGGGATCCGGAAGATCTCGTTGAGCACCTGGACGTTCGCCACGACTTCGCCCGTGCGCATCAGGTGGATCCCGGTCAACAGGACCCGGTACGCGTACAACAGGTGTTTGACCGTTGGATCGGGCTCGGCGAGACGCTTGCGGCGGCCACGCGCGAACCCCTGGTAGTGCCGCACCGTCGGCCGGGTCACGCAGCCCTTGCCGAGTTCGCGCAGCTCGTCGTGGGCAGGAGTCGACAGCACCACCAAGGGCGAGTACAGCTGTTCGAGCACGTAGCCGTTGTGGTTCGTCATCAAGCGCGCGAACTTGCGGAGGTCATGGGCCACCCAGTCGAGGTCGATGATGGTCTGGTCCTCGAGCTGGACGGTCTCGTCGGGTGGCTGCAAGCCGAGCAGTTCGTGCGCCGGATGCAGGAAGGCGCCCCGCAGGTCGACGTCACTGTCCGGCGACGCGAAGCCGTAGAGATGGGCGCCGCTCAGCGCCGCGAAGACCGGCTCCGGGCCCTGTTGCGCGACCAGGACGAGGTGGTCTCGATCGAGCATGGACCAGACCTCGCGCTGTTGCTCGGGAGTCATGCCGACATCTTGCAAGGGCATTGGCTGGAGGTCGAGTTCCCTCCGTTCGGGTTCACCCGCCTCACCCGCCACCACCCCGCCGCCGCACCTGCCCGATCCGCTGCAATGCGATCAGCCACGCCCGCAGCTCGGCCTCGGTCAAGCGCGCGCGGTAGAGCGGCTGCAGCAGTTCGGCGATCGCGTGGCGGCTGCGGCTGGCGTCGGCCCAGGCCGAATCCTGCAACGTCGCGGTCAGCAGGGTCTCCAGGCGCGCCAACATGGCTGCCGGGGCCGCCGGGGCGGCTGACGCGGTTGGCTCGCCGACCGGTTCGCCACCCGCCGCCAGTTCCTGGTACAGCTCGGCACCGAACACGCACACCGCCTGGGCGAGGTTCAGCGACGATTGTTCGGGCGCCGCCGGGATCGCCGCGATCGAGTGGCAGCGCAGCAGTTCGGCGGGTTCGAGGCCGGTGATCTCGCTGCCGAACAACAGGGTCGGCGCGCCGCGCTCGCGGCAGAGCCGCGCGACGTCGCGCGGCGTCAGCACTTCGGCGCCGGCCGGCGGTGCATTGCTGGTGCCGACGATCCAACGCGCGTCGGCGAGCGCGGTGCCGAGGTCGTCGGTCTGCACCGCGCCGTCGAGCAGGTCGCCGGCCTTGACCGCCATCTTGTAGGCGTCGGCCCACGAACCGATGCACGATTGCACGATCGTCAGCCGCGGCAGCGCGAAGTTCTTCATCGCCCGCGCCACCGAACCGAGGTTGCTGGCCCAGCGCGGCCGCAGCAACACGACGTGCACCTTCGCCAACCAGTCGCTCATGACGCCCTCCAACCGACCGCTGCGGCGGCGACCGCCGTGCGCACCGTCGACTCATAGGCCGAGACGGTCTGCTCGAGGTCCTTGCCGTAGCCACCGCCCATCACGGTGACCCACGGCACCCCAAGGCGCTGCAGGTGCTCGAACACCAGTTCGTCGCGCAACCGCAACCCCGCCGCGCTGATCGCCAATCGGCCGAGCCGATCGCCGACCAGCGGATCGGCGCCACTGAGAAACAGCACCAGCTGCGGCCGGCTGCGCGAGATCGCCTCCGGCAAGGCCTCGGCCAACGCCGCGAGGTATGCAGCGTCACCACAACCGCTCGGCAGCGCGACGTCGAGGTCGCTCTGCGCCTTCTCGGCCGGGAAGTTGTCGGCGCCGTGGATCGAGAACGTGAACACGCTCGCATCGCCGGCGAAGATCGCCGCCGTGCCATCGCCCTGGTGCACGTCGGTGTCGACGATCAGGACCCTCGCGAGCCCCGCCTCGCGCTGGGCGACGCGCGCCGCGACCGCACAGTCGTTGAACACGCAATAGCCGGCCCCGCGGTCGGCGCGGGCGTGGTGCGTGCCGCCGGCCAGGTAGACGGCGGCGTCGTCGCGCAGGGCCGCGCGCAACGCCGCGACCGTGCCGCCGCAACTGCGCAGCGAGCGTTCGACCAGCTCGGGACTCCACGGGAAGCCGATGCGCCGCTGGGCCAGTTCGTCGAGCTCGCCGCGGCAGAACGCGTCCACGTAGTCCGCGTCGTGCACGAGCAGCAGCTCGTCGCGGCTCACGCGCGGGGCGAGGGCCAGTTCGACACCCGTGCTGGCCGGCCAGCGCGCGACGCGTTCGCGCAGCAGCCGGTACTTGGCGAGCGGGAAGCGGTGCTCGGGCGGCAACGGGAACGTGAACGGATCCGAGTAGAAGACCTGCATCGCTCAGTCCACCCCGACCGCGAACGGTGGCCGACCGTGCCGGGCCCGCAGCTGGTCGAGTTCGGCCCGGATCGCCGGCCGCCGCACGATCCGCAGCTCCAGGCGGCGTTTGCCCGGCACGTCGAGCAGCAGCAGCCCCGCGAACATCGTCAGCAGGCCCTGCCCGGGCAGGAACAACAGCGCCACTCCGGCCAGCAGCAGGCCCAGCCCCAGCAGGTTGCGGACTCCGAACCACACCCAGCCGAGGATCCCGCGACGCCGTGCCAGTTCGCGCCGGGACGCGACGAAGTAGTCGGCTGGCAGCCGCACCACCACCACCGGCAGCAGGAGTGCCGGCAGCAACAAGGAGGCGACCGCCGCGATCGCCAGCCAGAAGGCCCAACCGCTGGCTTCGGCGAACGCGCCGGACCACCACAGCGACAGCAGGCTGCCGATGCCGAGCAGGGTCAAGAAGGTGAACAGCAGCTTCACGGGTCGACGGTGGCAGGTTCGTGCACGGACGGTGGCACACTACGCCGGCGCATGGCGGATTGCCCGCATCCGACCCCACCGGATTCGCAGGAATCGACCGCTCCGAAAGCACCGCGCCCGCTTCACCAGGCCGCCAGGATTGGACGATAAGCCGACACCCAGAGGATCCAGCACTGGCGACCCACCGCCAGCACGGCTACTCCTGAACACCGCCCATGACGACTCCGTCCACCCCCGCTGCCACGCTCGAAGCCAAGATCCAGGACCGCACCGCCGTGGTCGGCGTGATCGGGCTCGGCTACGTCGGCTTGCCGCTGCTGCGCGCGTTCTTCCAGGCCGGCTTCCCGGTGCTGGGCTTCGACATCGATCCCAGCAAGATCGAGATGCTCCTGCGCGGCGAGTCCTACCTGAAGCACCTCGGCGAGGACTTCGTGCAGGCGATGGCGAAGTCGCCGAAGTTCGCCGCCACCACCGACCCCAAGGCCCTGGCCCGCGCCGACGCGATCATCCTGTGCGTGCCGACGCCGCTCGGCAAGCACGGCGAGCCGGACATGAGCTACATCGAGAAGTCGACCCGGCTGGTCCGCGACGTGCTGCGCAAGGGTCAGCTGGTGTCGCTCGAGTCGACCACCTACCCCGGCACGACCCGCGGCGACTGCATGCCGATCCTGGCCGAGACCGGCCTCGTCGCCGGCCAGGACTACTTCCTCGCCTTCAGCCCCGAGCGTGAGGACCCAGGTCGCAAGGACCACGACACGCAGACGATCCCCAAGCTGGTCGGCGGCACCGACGAGACCAGTGGCCGGCTGGCGACGCTGTTGTACGCGGCGGCGATCAAGAAGGTCGTGCCGGTCGACAACGCCGAGATCGCCGAAGCGGCCAAACTGCTCGAGAACATCTACCGCTGCGTCAACATCGCGCTCGTCAACGAGCTCAAACCGGTGCTCGCGGCGATGGACATCGACATCTGGAAGGTGATCGACGCGGCGGCGACCAAACCGTTCGGGTTCCAGGCGTTCTACCCCGGCCCCGGCCTCGGCGGGCACTGCATCCCGATCGACCCGTTCTACCTGACCTGGAAGGCCAAGGAGTTCGGCCACCACACGCGGTTCATCGAACTGGCCGGCCAGATCAACAATGCGATGCCGCACTACGTGATCGAACGGGTCAAGGACGGCCTCAACGAGAGTGGCCGGCCGCTGCGCGGCAGCAAGGTGCTGGTGCTCGGCCTGGCCTACAAGCCCGACGTCGACGACGTGCGCGAGACGCCGGCCGCCGAGATCATCAAGCTGCTGTTCGAACACGGCGCCGACGTGTCGTACCACGACCCGCACGTGCCACTGTTCGCCGGCATGCGCAAGTACATGGAGTACCGCATGCACTCGGTGCCGCTGACGCCGGCGGCCCTGGCCGAGGCGGATTGTGTGTTGGTCGTGACCAACCACAAGGCGATCGACTGGTCCCTGGTGGCGAAGCACAGCCGGTTGGTGGTGGATTCCCGCAATGCGCTTGGCAGGTTGTTGCCGATCGCGGGAAACTACCTGCAGGCATGAAGCAGACCATCCTCCGGGCGGTGCTGGGCGCCGCGACCCTCTTCCTCGTGGCGCCAGCCGCGACGGCACAGGCCGCGCTGCACGCGCCGCAGTACCGCCTCGAACTGGGCCTCGGCGCCGGCAAGGGCGAGCACACCACCGACGGCAGCAACCTCGACGACCGGACCGACGCCGGGTTCTTCCGGTTCTCCTTCGAAGGCATCGGCGATTCCGGACTCGGCGGCGGGCTGCGCCTGGAAGGCTGGTCGACCGACGACGACCTGTTCGGCTTGCCGGCCGAGGCGACCGCGAGCACGCTGTTCGCCCACTTCACGTGGCGATACGGCGATCGACGCCACACGGTGCCGATCCGGGTCGGCCTGCTGGTCAACGGTTACGAGATCGGCGACAGCGGCAACGACGACCTGACCGCCGCCACCGTCGGCCTGCTCGGCGAAGTCGCACCCGAGATCGTGCTGGCCGGCGACGACGACGTCGCCTGGACCGTGTTCGGCACCGCGAACCTGGGCTTCGGCAGCACCCAGATCGAAGTCGACGGCCTCGGCGACGACTTCGTGTCGTGGACGACGTTCGTCGGGCTCGAACTCGGCACCCGCGTGCGTTTCGAACACTTCGACGTCGGCCTGTCGCTCGCCTACCGGCGGCAGGCGACGGACGAGAGCGACGAGGACAACGGCTTCGTCGTGCTCGGCTACGACGCCGAGTTCACCGGCGTGCTGCTGTCGCTCGGCTTCTGCTGGTGAACGCCACCGGCGTCAGCCGACGAATCGGTACTTGACGATCGCCCAGATCGCCGCGACGCCGTCGCGCCAGGTGATCTTCTTGCCTTCGCTGTACTTGCGGCCCTGGTAGCGGATCGGCACCTCGAAGATGCGCACCGGCCGTTTGGCGATCTTGGCGGTGAACTCCGGTTCGACCGTGAAGCGCCGGCTGTCGATCGACAGGTTCTGCAGCACCTCGCGCCGGAAGCACTTGTAGCAGGTCTCCATGTCGGTCAGGTTCAGCCCGGTGAACAGGTTGCTGACGAACGTCAGCACGCGGTTGCCGAAGTAGTGGTAGAAGTGGTCGCGCTCGCGGCCCGGGTCGCGGTCGTCGACCAGGTACCGCGAGCCGTACACCACGTCGGCGTCGCCGCGCCGGATCGGCGCCAGCAGCACCGGATAGTCGCGCGGGTCGTACTCGAGGTCGGCGTCCTGCACGACCACCACCTCGCCGCGGGCCTGTTCGAAGCCGGTGCGCAGTGCCGCCCCCTTGCCCATGTTCTGGGCGTGCTCGAAGACCCGCACCTCGGGGTGCGCCGCGGCGAGTTCGGCGAGGATCGCGCGGCTCTGGTCCTTGCTGCCGTCGTCGACCAGCACGATCTCCTTGCGGATCGGCACGGCGAGCACCGCGGCGACGATCTGCCGCAAGGTCGCCTGCTCGTTGTAGACGGGCATCACGACGCTGAGCAGGAAGTCGGCGGGGAGCGGCGGCAGGTTCACGTCTGGCCGGCAGTGTCCTCGGTACCGAGCCGGCGGGCAACCGGCGAGACGTACGTTCCGAGCAGCAGGACCGTCACCGGCAGCACCTGGAACAGCACCCGCGTGTACGACGTGTCGAGGTGGAAGCGCAGCGGCAGGAAGCTACCGACGTAGACGACGTGCAGCCCGACCAGCGACCCCAGCAGGGCCAACGTCGGCACCAACAGGCCGCGGGCGTGCAACGATCGCCAGGCCAGCAGCGGGGCCAGCACCAGCGCCAGGAACAGCGGGTGGGCATGGCCGACGTCGACCAGCAACGCGCCGAACTCGGCGAGCAATGCAGGCACCCGTTCGGGCCACTGTTCGGCCATCAGCGCGAACATCGACTTGCCGGTCGGGTTGGCGCCGAGCAGGTCGCTCTGCAGGCCGAACGCGCGGTTCCACAGCCCGTTGCCGACGACCACCACCAGCACCGGCCACCAGGCGCACAGCGCGCGACCCCGCCACGAGGCGTCCCCCGGCAGGCCGCGCCGCGAGCCGTGCACCAGTCGCACCAGCCCGGTCGCGAGGCCCAGCGCCGCCAGGTAGAGCATCGTCTCGTTCTTCGCCCAGGCCGCGTAGGCCAGCCCGAACATCGCCAACCAAAGCCAGCGCCGCTCCCCACCGCTGCGCCAGCGCGAGCCGGCGTCCAGCGCGACGACCAGCCCCAAGGCGACCATGCCATCGGCGTAGGCGATCCGGCACAACTGCAGGAACTCGGGCTCGAGCGCGACCACCGCCGCCAGGGGTGCCGCCCAGCGCGCCGACAGGCGCGCGCGCAGCGCCGCGGCCAGCGCGACGAACAGTGCCACGTTGGCGAACTGCACCGGCCAGCGGGCGCGGAACTGGTCGAAGTCCGGCACCCCGGTCCAGACGTACATCCAGGTCTGCAGCAGCGGATTGAGCTGCGGGTAGTCGGGATGCAGGTTGTAGACCTGGGCGGCGGCGAAACCCGGCCCCCAGTCGACCAGCAGCGACTTCGCCTTCAGCGACCAGAAGTTGCCTTCGTCGCCTTCGATGCACGGCCGGTCGAGGCCGGCCAGCACGAACACCAGCAACATCGCCACCACCACCACGACGAACCCGGCGTAGGCGCGTCCCGGGCGGCTGCCCAACCCAGGGGCCGGCCGCCAGTCGGCCGGCGGTCGGCGCAACCACAGTCCGAGCAGCAGCGGTGCCAGCAGCAGGTGCACGAGCCGCGACGTGCCCAGCCCGGCCAGGATCACGACCTGCAGCCACACCGCCACGAGCAGGCTGCCGAGCAGGTACGCCCACGCCGCGAACGCCAACGGTTCGGTCCGCCAGCGCAGCCCGGCGGCGCGCAGCGCCAGCCCGCCGCACAGCAGCGGCAGCGCCGCCGCAAACCCCGCGAGCAACGTCGTCACGGTCCCTCCCAGCGCCACAGCCGCATGCGCAGCACGCCGAGCCGCTCTTCGTGGACCAGCGTGTAGCGACCGCCGACCGCGAGGTCGCGCGGCTCCTGGGTGCCGTCCAGAACCAGCAGCCGGCCCGCGTAGGCCGGGTCGAGGCGCGGCAGCAGTTCGCCGGCCTCGCGCGCGAACTGCACGTCGCGCGGGAACGGGTACAGCAGGTTCTTGGCGCGACCCCACAGTTCGCGCACCTGCCGCGCCATCGCCCCGCGCGGGTCGTTCGCGTCCATCTCGTAGGCACCGCCGCCGTACGGGATGTACAGCACCAATCGGCCACCGTCCGGCCGGTGCGCCTCCGGCAGGTGCGCGCGGATCGCGGCGACCAACGGCGCCGAGATGCCACTGGTGCGCAGCACCGTCGCAGCGTCGTCCTCCTGCCAGGCGCGCCCGACCGCGGCAGCGGCGTTCTGGACGCGGGCGGGCAAGCCGATCGCCAGGCCGACCAGGCAGCCGGCGGTGACCAGCGCCAAGAGCGCCGCGACGACCCGCCGCGACGGATCGCCGTCCACCGCCGCACCGGCTGGTCGGCGGGCGTCAGACGTCGGGGAGGTCACGGAACGGGAAGCCAAGGTCGCGGGTCGGCGAAGGCTCGCCGCTGCCGGAGGCGTACCGCACGACGAGCGCGCGCGCCAGCTCTTCCTCGTCGCCGTGCGCCCCGGCGTCGGCGGGGTTGGTGTGCCATTGCTCGAGTACGCCGAGCACCCCGGCGGCCAACAGGAACGCCGCCTGGGCCGGATCCTCGACGAACACCGTGCCGTCGCGCGCGCCGGCCACCAGCAACTCGCGCAGGCTGGCACGCAGCCAGCGCTGTTCCTGGCGGTCGTCCTCGCGCAACTTGGCCGTGAACCGGCTGCGCACCTCGGTCGCCAACACCCGCAGCAGGTGGGTCGCCTCGGGCTCGCGAAAATGGAAGCCGAGGTAGTTGGCGACGAACGCACGCAACGCTGCCAGCGCCCCACCAGCGCCGGCGGCCGGCAGCTGCAGCGTGCGCCGCCGCCGGTCGCGCCAGTGGTCGAGCACGGCGAAGAACAGTTCCTCCTTGCCGGCGAAGTGGAAGTACAGCCCGCCCTTGGTCACCCCGGCACTGGCGGCGATGCCGTCGAGCGTCGCGCCGGCGAAGCCCTGCGCGGCGAACTCGGCGGTCGCGGCGGCGACCAGGCGGTCGCGCAGGTGCGGGTCCGGACGGCGCGGCATCGGCGGCGCCGCGTCACTGCGGCCGGTAGAAGCCGTCGCGCACGTGGTTGGGCAGGTAGAAGTCGATCAGGAACGGGCTCCAGGCCCGCTCCTCCTGCGCGAAACGGTCCATCTCGGCGTACTGGATGCTGAGCTCGCTGGCGCGCTCCTCCTGAAGGTCGACGGGCTGCACGCGCAGGCCCTTGCGCTCCTCGAACGGCACCAGCGGCACGACCACGCCTTCGCCGTTCTCGTCGACGCGCATCACCACCGAACGCGCCCGCCGCAGCACGTAGACGCGGTTCTCCTCGCTGCGTTTGTGCAAGGTCGCGACGTGGATCGTGAACACGTCGGACTTGGTCGTCAGCGCGTTCTGGAAGTCGGCCTTGAGCTGCGGATCCGGCAGATCGCGGAACGCCTCGACCTTGTCGAGGTCCTCGACGGTCTCGAAGAACTTCAGCTTGCGATCCGGTCCCAGCCGGAGGTCGCCGAAGTCCGAGACCTCGGTCGACTGGCCGCCTTCCTCGAGCTTCTGCATCTCGTCCTCGTCGACCTCGTTGCGGTAGCGCACGATCTCGTCGAGGACGCGGTCGGGGATCTTGTCGGGCGGGAACAGCGCCCGCAGCACCGGCCGCGTCGCGGTGTTGATGTTGATGCGGATGCCCAGGCCTTCCGGCTGCGGCGGCGCCTGGCTCTCGGTGCGCGGCGCCAGACCGCCGCCCTTCTTGCCGGCACTGGCACCTTCCGCACCCTGGCTGCCGGCCCCGGCGGCGCCCGCACCTGTGGATTCGCCGGTACCGGCCAACGCCTCGCGTTCGGCCTCCCGGGCCCGCTGCCGCGCGGTCTTGTCGGGATCGCCCGGGTCGGTCACCAGACTGGTCCACAACGTCAGCACCGACTCGAGCCCGAGGTAGACCTTGCCGTCGAGCACCTTGTCGAAGAACAGGTCCTCGGTGACCGACGGCAACATCATCAGTTCGTCGAGGTGCATCGGCAACGAGATCTCGCGCCGCCGCTCGTCGTCGGACTTCAGCTTCGGCCGCGGGATCGCCTCGAGGTCGGGGCGCTTGGCCCAGTCCTTGATCTCCTGCGCGATGCGTTCGGCGTCGCCGGTCGCGAGGTCGAACTCGGTGTCCTCGCGCAGCGAATCGAGCAGGCGCACCAGCCGGTCACGGGAGAACTCGGCGAACTCCTCGTCCTCGCTCCACAGCGCCAGGATGTTGAGCTTGCGGTTCTCGTCCTCGACCCAGACGTAGGTCGTGATGTCGTCCTCGGGATAGCCGGTCGGGTGGTACCAGGCGTCGCGGCTGCTGTCGCACTTCGTCGAAGGGTCCTCTTCGGCTTCGCCTTCGCCGCCCGCGCCACCAGCACCTTCGGCGCCCCCGAGCCCACCGAGCGCCCCCAGCCCCCCGCTGCCACCGCCTTCGCCCCCGGCCAGCTGACCGGCCAGGTCGTCGACCAACTGCTGTTCGGCGTCGGCGAGCTGGTACGACATCAGGCTGCGCATGCGGGCCAGCAGCGCGTCGTTCTCGCCGGTGGCACGGATCATGCGCGACGACACGACCAGCTCGGCGACCAGGATGTAGAGCAGGATCGTGAAGATCAGCGCCATGATCAGCGCGACGCCCCGCTCGGCGACGGGCGCGGCAGCCGGCGCGGCGGCGGTGGCACGACCGTCAGGTTGCTGGGATTGGCGCATGGCGTGGACCTTGGGACGCCGATTGTAGCCGGATCTTCCCGGCGCGTCGCGGCCGGAACCGGCCATGCGGCCAGCCGCCGCGACCTCGCGGCCTACAGGGTGACCGACGAACGCGGTTCGCCGCGGTCGGTGACGATGCGGGGGCGGATCAGGAACTCGACGGTGGTCTTCGACCGGGTCGTGCTGGGCGAGCGGAACAAGAACCCGAGCAACGGGATGTCGCCGAGGATCGGCACCTTGGTCTCGGACTCGAACTTGGTCTCCGAGGTCAGGCCGCCGATCACCAGCGTGTGGTCGTCCTTCAGGTACACCGTGGTCACCGCGGTGCGCTGGCTGGTGATCGGGGTCACCACCGGATCGGTGTCGGCGAAGCCGGTGATCGCCGACACGTCGGCGTAGACCTGCAGGATCACCGAGTCGGTCCCGGCCAGGATCGGGATGATGTTCATCTTCACGCCGACCGGCTGGAAGGCGATGTCGGTCGCCACGTTGGCGCCGAGCTGGCTGATCTTGGCCTTCGGGAACGGTACCTGCGTGACCGTCGAGATCGCCGCGATGCCGCCGTTGCGCACCACCAGCTTCGGCGAGCTCTGGATGTCGGCGAGGTTGTTGGCCTCCAGCGCCTCGAGCACGGCGTTGAGTTCCCAGCTGTTGTGGATGCCGCCGAGCGTGAACAGGCCGATGTCGGTGACCGGCGACGCACCGACGATCGGCTGCCGCAACGGGAACGCCGACGTGTACGACTGCACCAGCCGGTTGCTGCTCAGGTTGCCGAAGATCGGCGTGTTCTGGTCGACCGCCGACACGCCGAACGCCAGCGCGTCGTTGGCCTGGTATTCGATCACCTGCACGGTGATCTCGATCTGCGGGATGCTCGAATAGAACAGGTCCAGCGCCGATTCGAACGCGGCCAGCGCAGCTGGCTGGGCGGTGATCAGCACCAGCGCGACGGTCGGCGCCTGCGGCACCTCGGTGTACGGTGTGCCGGTCACGGCCGGGTTGTTCGGGGCCGCGTCGACGATGCGCGCACCGGTCAGGATCTCGAAGTCGGGCACGAAGGTGACCTCGACCTCCTGGCCTTGCAGCATGCGCCCGAGCACGCTGCGACTGTCGGTTCCGCCGACCTTGTAGCCGGGTGGCGGCACCGGCACCTTGCGCCCTTCGGGCAACGGCTTGTCGGCGATCTCCTGGACCAGCTTCAGGAACGTGTTGCCGAGCTCGCCGGCCATGAAGTACTGCTTGGTCAGGCGCCCGTCGGCGCCGATCAGCACGGTGCTGCCGAACTGGGCGCGCAGGCGGGCATCCCGCTGCTGCGGCGTCTCGGTGGGATCCTGGGGAGCAGGATCGTTGGCACTCGGCAAAGGCTGGACCTTGAAGTCACCGCCGAGCCCCCAGGCCAGGGGCCCCATCGCACTGCCGCTGCGGCCTTCGCCGGCCAGGACTTCGGCCTCGACCTGCAACGGCCAACAGCGGCGCCAGGAACGGTCGGAGGGAACGAGGCACGCGGGGGATTGTGCGCGGACGGGCGGGCAGGGGAAACAGCGAGCCGGGGAGAACTTACGCTGCGGCGGGGAGGCTCGGGGAGGCCGCCAGCGACCCGCTCGGCAACCGCGCCTCAAGAACCCAGCTTGTCGATCACCTTGTCGGTGAGGTCGAGGACCGACTTGCCCATCTCGTCGGCGATGTCGTCGTTGCGCACGACCAGGTCGCGACTCTCGTCGACCGCAACCGCCTTGACGGCTTCGCGGATGCGGTTCTTCATCTTGCCGATCAGCTGCTTGCCCTGGGCCGAGTCGACGTCGATGCCTTCGGCCTGGATGCGCTGCCACTCGCTGGTGGCGTCGCGAACCCGGGCCTCGTCGATCGTCGCCGGTGCCGAGGTGTTCGCCGCGCTGCCAGAATAGACGACGGCACCGCGCTTGAGCTTGACCTGGGCGGTGGCGGCGGCCACGACGCAGAGGAGCATGGCAACGAAGCGGGCGAGCGAAGCGGCAGAAGGGCTCATGGGTATCCAGATCGGCACGGCCTGGTGGAGGTCACCAGGGCTCGTGAGGCTCCCGACCACAGCAACTACCGTGCCGCAACCAGGATGATCCGTGGCCAAATCACGCAAACATCTGTATTCCATGAAGTAACGAGAACAGCGAAACAATCCGCCAGAATCTGGCCAACCATCCCGGGATGAGAATCCGATTTCGCCACAGCCTCACGATTCCGCCATCGCGCCTCGTTCCCTGGATTTGATGCGGTAGAATGCGCCACGCCGCGACCCCACCCTCTCGACCAGGCCCAACGTCACCAGGGACTGCAGATCGCGCAGCGCGGTGCGATGCGACACCCCCAGGCAGGCGACCAGATCCTGGGTGCTGACCCGCTCTCGCGAGCTCAGCACGGCGTGCACTTCGGCGAGCCGCCCCGGCAACGTGCCTGCGCCGGGGACCGCCCCAGGCGCCGGCGCGGCGGCGACCGACGCTGGCACCGGGTCGGGCGGCAGGACCGGCTGGAGTCGGTCGGTTGGCGGCTGCGCGAGCTCCTCGGCCCGCGGCGCCGGCGGGACCACGACCGGCAGCAACGGCTCGACGACGACCGCGGGTGAACGCACCGCGTCGAGCCCGTCGAATTCGACGGCCGCGGCGCCAACCCCATCCAGCGCCGCCAGCACATCGCGCCGCGACACCACCTGGCCGCGGGCCAACACCATGGCCCTCAGTACGGTATTCCGCAATTCGCGGATGTTGCCCGGCCATTCGCGCCGGTAGAGCTCGTCCATCGCCTCGGGCGACAGCGCGCGCACCTGGCTCTGGCCGCCGTCGACCAGCTCGCGGCGGAAGTGCTCGACCAGACCCGCCAGCTCGTGCCGACGCTCGCGCAGCGGCGGCACCCGGACCACCATGCCCTGCAGCCGGTAGTACAGGTCCTCCCGGAACGTGCCGGCGGCGACCATCTTGGCGATGTCGCGGTTGGTCGCGGCGATCACGCGCACGTCGACCTTCACCGGTTCGCTGCCGCCGACCCGGTCGATCTCGCGCTCCTGCAACACCCGCAGCAGCTTGACCTGCACGTCGAGCGGGATGTCGCCGACCTCGTCGAGGAACAGCGTGCCGCCGTCGGCCTGCTCGAAGCGCCCGATCTTGCGCCGGTCGGCACCGGTGAAGGCCCCCTTCTCGTGCCCGAACAGTTCGCTGGCCAGCAGCGTCTCGGTCAGCGCCGCACAGTGCACCTTGACCAGCGGCCCGCCGGCGCGGCGGCTCCAGCGGTGCACGAGGTTGGTCAGCACCTCCTTGCCGACGCCGGTCTCGCCTTCGAGCAGGATCGGCAGATCGGTCGGCGCGACGCGCCGCAGCGTGCCGTACACCTCGCGCATCGCCGGACTGATCGCCGTGACGCCGGCCCGCGCCAGACTCTCGTCGGACTCCATCGCCGACGCGAACGGGGTGCGCAAGGCCTCGAGCCGCGCCCGCACCGCCTCGAACAGGAACTCGGTCGACGGCGCTTCGTCGGGGAACTGCACGACGACGGCGCGCGGCGCCTCTTCCTCGACCTCGTTCTCCGGCAGCCGCCGGACCAGTTCGCTCCACGCCACGACGATCGCCTGCAACGCCGCCTCGGCGGCCGCCCGCGTCGCGCCGGGCAGCAACACCTCGAAACGACCGGCCCCGGCGTGGCCGACGACCGCCGTGCGCGGCAACTCACCCTGCAGCAGCGCCGCAAAGCGCCGCAAGCCGCGCGGCCGGCGTTCGCCGTCGCCGAGCTCGATCGCGGCCATCGCCAGGCACATGCCCTGTTGCTGCGCCAGCGACACCTCGTCGACAGCACGGCGGCGGAAGTAGTCCGGCGTGAAGCAGCCGGTGACCGGGTCCTGCACGGCCAGCCGGTGCAGCTGCGAACGTTCGAGCGCGATCGACGCCTGCGACACGACGGTGCCGAGCAGTTCGAGGTCGACGTCGAGCGGATCGAGCCGTTCGAAGCCGAGCAGCACGACGCCGCGCACGCGGCCGGCGAACGCGATCGGCAGACCGACCAGCGAACGGGCTCGCGGCAGCACCGAGTTCCAGGGCAGCGGCAACGCGCCGCGCCGCGCCGAGCAGGCGAACACGCCGAGCAGGCGCGACAGCAGCGCCGAACCGTTGGGCATCGGCAGGTGGATCGGTTCGCCGCCGCCGTGCACGAACAGCCCCAGCGAGTGCTGGTCGAGCAGCGCCACGCGCACACTGTCGGCGGCGGTGTGACCCGAACAGAACCGCGACAGCAGCGCCAGGATGCGGTCCTCGTCGTCCTGGCCGGACAGCTCGTGCATCGTGCGGTTGAGCGCCTGCAGGTCCTGCACGCGGCCTTCGAGATCGGCCGCCATCTGGTTGAAGCGGCGCGTCAACCGACCGATCTGGCCGCCTTCGTCGGTCGCGACGCGGGTGTCCAGACGACCCTGCGACAGCGCCAGCGTGCCGGCTTCGAGCCGTTCGATCGGCCGGCTGATGCGGCTGCTGACCACCAGCGAGAGGAACGTCGCCAGCACCACCAGCGACCCGGCGACCAACAGGAAGAAGGCTCGCACCGGCACGCGGCCGATGCCGAGTTCGAGCGTGGCCCGCTGGTCGGACTGCGCGACCACCAGCAGCCCGCGCGGCGTGTCCTGCAGGTCGCGCAGCACGTCGCTGCCGAACACGAAGTTGCCGACCTCGCTCGGCAGGCGCTCGACCACCGGACTGCGGGTCTCGAGCCCGGCGGCGAGCACCCGTTCGCGACTGCCCATCACCGGCGGGTCCATCGCATGCGCCGTCAACCAACCGGCATCGAGCGATCCGGGGCTGGCGGCCAGCGGATAGCCGCGGGTGTCGGTCAGCAACAGGGCGTGCCCTGGTGCCAACGAACCGAGCAGCTCGCCGTCGAGCGGCCGCGCCGCGGTCAACGACATCGTGCCGCCGCGGAACGACTCCTCGGCACGCACGCCGAGCAGCAGGGTGCCCCACTGGAAGAACAGGCCGGGCTCGAGGCGGGCCGGCGTCTCGAGGTTGGCCATGCGGCGCTCCCCGACCACCAGCATCAAGGGCTCGACCGTCTGGCCACCGAGGGACGGCTGCCAGTCGAGGCGCAGGAAACCGCCGCGCCATTCCGGCGGCAACTGGCCGACCAGCAGCTTCTGCAGTTCGGCGCGCACCGCCGGCACCGCCTTGGCGAACTGGTCGGGCTGCACCCGTTCGAGACGGCCGACGGCCAGCTGCATCAGGCTCTGCAGCCATTGCCGCGCGCTGCTGCGCACCTTCTCCTTCTCGCCGTCGAGCTGCTGCACGGAGCTGCGCACGGTCGCCAGCATCTTCTCCTGCACGTCGTTGCGGTGGCCGCCCTCGAGCACCTGCACCAGCACGAGCGACAACAGGCCCAGCGGCGCCAGCGACGCCAGCGACATCACCGTCATCAACCGGAACCGCAGGTTGGTCGCCGCGGCGAGGAGCTCGCTGAGCAGCACCAGCAACAGCGGGGTGCCGATCAGACACAGCGCCAGCCCCAGGCGCGCGTCGAACTCCCGCTTGGCGACCCAGCCGGGCTCGGTCGCGGTGATGCCGAGCACGGCACCGTCCCAGCCATCGCCTTGCAGCGGCGTGTAGAGCGTCACCCGCCGCGCTCCGCCGGGCAGCAGGTCCTCCTTGGCGGTGACACTGCCGTCGCGGACCGTGCGCGGCAATTGCAGGTGGTCCTGGCGCAGTTCGGGCGACAACGTCGTCTCGCTGAGCCGGCCGCCGCGGTAGACCAGCTGGTGGGTGTCCCGGGTGCGGTCGAGCACGGTGTCCAGGATGCGGATGCCCTGGCCGTCGCGCACCACCGGCGCGTCGATCGGGTCCTGTGGCGCGGCAGCGCGCTCGTTGCCGAACACCACCGAACGGAACCGCATGCGGTACCCGGCGGTGTTGCGGAACTCGATCGCCGCCAGCTCGGTCGCCGGCGGCAGGTCGAGCACCGGGTAGACGATGTTGAGGTGCTTCTCCTGCTGGTCGTCGATCCAGCTCAGCGCGATCGACGCCGGCGAGCCTTCCGGCGGGTCGTCGCGCGTGTTGTGGACCGCCAGCTCGTAGAACATGCTGACCTGGTGCTCGAGCTGGATCGTGCGGCTCGGCGTCTCGCCGGCGAAGTGCAGCACGATCTCGGCGACGGTCATGCCCGGCACCGCGGTCGGCACCTCGGGATAGGTGGCGCGGTACAGGAACCACAGCTTCTCGAACGGCTCGACGGCGGCCGGCAGGTTGATGCGGATCGAGCCGCCAGGTGCCAGCTCGACGCCAGCCCCGCGCGGATGCGGACCGCGCAGGTCGGTCAGCACGCCACCGAGCGTCGGCGCGCCGAGCACCAGCGGCGTGACGATGCCCGGGCGAGTCCCCTCGAGCGTGACGCCGACCAGACACAGTTCGGAACCGCGCTCGAGCAGTACGTTCAGCGACCGCAGTTCGCCGTCGAGTGCGACCGGCACGAGGCAGGCCTGCTCGGCTTCGACGCCGAACGGTGCGCCGTCCAGGAATGGCCCGTTGACCACCACTTCGCGGCTCTGCGGCTCGCCGGCCCCGTAGTCGAGGCCGATCCGCAGCCGGGGTGCTGGTGCCGCACGTTCGATCGGGCTCAGGTAGAGCGGGAACGGCCGCCCGATCACCAGGTACAGCCGCGCGCCTTGCAGCGGCGGATCGAACTGGAACGACTCGGCACGATCCTGGCGCAGCGGCAACAGGTAGGGCCGCACCGGCAGGTCGTCGAAGGTGCGCACGCCGGTGCCGAACTGCTCGGGAGCCAGTTCGGCCAGCGTGCGGTAGTTGGTGACCCGCTGCCGCGGCACCACCCGCCCGGCCATCAGATCCATCAGCGCCCGGTCGCGGCTCGCGCCGCGGTAGCTGGCGAGGGTGCCCTGCTCGATCTTGCCGATGGCGTCCTGCAGCGTCGCGAGGGCGACGTCGAGCTTTTGCCGCTGCTCGGCCACGCGCAGGTCCCCGAGCAAGCCGGGCAGCAGCAGCCCGGCCACGAACAGCACCACGCCGCCACCGAGCAACAGCGGTCGCAGCCAGTGGGCGCGCAGGCGCACCCTGGTCCAGCCCCGCAGCACCACGACCAGCACGACGACGGTCAACAGCGGCACCAGCAGGTAGGGCAGGTCGGCCAACAGGTCGTCCGACAGCAACGGGGCGCTGCCACGCTGCGAAACCAGCGGGCCTGGGCTCGGCAACAGCAAGAGACCGCTGCGGCGGATCTGGTCGGGATCGACGCCGGTCCACGACATCGCCACCGGCTCCGCCTCGCCGCTGTCGTGGTCCCGCAGCACCACCTGCAGCGGCAGCTGGCGCGTCCCGGGTTTGAGCCCCGGGATGTGGTGGAACGGCAGCGCCACCTCGAACTGGTACGACACCTCGTCGAGCCGTTTTACGGCCGTCCGCACACCGGTCAGCTGGGCGATGCCCTGGCGGCCGGCGCTGTTGGTGCCGTCGGTCCAGAGCCAGGGCCGGAGGCGGCTCCAGGGCATCAACTGGAAGCGCACGTCCTCGGCCCGCGCGCCTTCGGCGTCGCCACCGATCAGGAAGTCGATCCGGTCGGTGATTTCGCCAGCTGCCGGATTCTGGTCACGCGGAATCTGGTCATCGCGAACCAACCCTGCCAGGTACAGGTGGTTGGTGTCCGCAGCGACCAGGAACTCCGCGGAGAGGTCGGATGCTCCAGACCAAACTCCTTTTCCTACAACTACTTGCGAGTCGCTCTCGAGCCGGATCCTGGCCCTCAGATTGGCCCATTCTCCGAGTTCTCCGTCGACCTCGGCCGTCAGCCGGGCCACCGCGCACTGCGGGGCTGTCGCGGCGGGCGTCTCCTGGGCTGGCAGCGAGCCTGCCAGACTGGAGACTCCGACCAGTGCGGCGAGCAACCGGGCGAAATTGGCCATTTCGCCATCCTAGCCACTGCAGGGCCAAAACCACAACGGGGACTGCCGAAGCAGTCCCCGTGGTAGGAGCTCAGGGGCTCAGTTCAGGCTGGGTGGCTCAGCGATCGCGACGCCGACGGCCACCGTCGCGGCCACCGTCCCCGCGGCGGCGGTCGCCACCGAGCAGGTTCTCGATCGGCTCGAGCTCGCCGACGTCCTCGAAGCCAGCCGGCGCCGGCTTGTCGTCCGAGAACTCGGTCATCGGCATGCTCGACCTCGCACCCCGGGCGGGGCGCTCTTCGCGCGGCGCACGCTCTTCGCGCGCCGGGCGCTCCTCGCGAGCCGGCCGGTCCTCACGGACCGGGCGCTCCGAGCGGGGCCCGCGCTCTTCGCGGACCGGGCGTTCTTCGCGGGCCGGGCGCTCTTCGCGGACCGGGCGCTCTTCGCGGACCGGACGCTCCGAGCGCGGACCGCGGTCGTCGCGGAACGGCCGGTCTTCACGCGCCGGCCGCTCTTCACGAACCGGGCGTTCCGCACGCGGACCACGATCGTCGCGGACCGGACGGTCGTCGCGGAACGGCCGCTCTTCACGCGCCGGCCGCTCTTCACGAACCGGGCGCTCTGCACGCGGGCCGCGATCGTCGCGGACTGGACGGTCGTCGCGGAACGGCCGCTCTTCACGAACCGGACGTTCTGCACGCGGGCCGCGATCCTCGCGCGCCGGACGGTCCTCGCGGACCGGCCGCTCTTCACGGACCGGGCGTTCCTCGCGGAAGCCGCGCTCCTCGCGAACCGGGCGCTCCCCGCGGAAGCCGCGCTCTTCCCGAGCCGGGCCATCCTCGCTGGCCGGGCGATCGCTGCGGAAGCCACGCTCCTCGCGGACCGGGCGCTCGCTGCGCGGAGCACGGTCGGCACGCGCCGGACGATCCTCGCGCGCCGGACGGTCCTCGCGGAAACCACGTTCCTCGCGGACCGGCCGCTCCTCGCGGAAGCCACGTTCTTCGCGCACCGGGCGATCACCGCGGAAACCGCGGTCCTC